>JAZNAT010000146.1:0-14784 GCA_045586665.1 Endomicrobiaceae bacterium
TTTGTCAAATAATTTTATAAAAAACAATAATTATTAAAGCGAAAGTTTTTATTTCTAATAATTATTCACAATAAAAGAAAGTTCAATAAGAACAAAAAAACAGGAGGAATAATGAATTATCTCTCCTGTTTTGTATATTTACTTATTGTCTACAAGATACTGTCATAAAACACAGTTTGATAGAAATATTATAACCACTTTGAAGCCCAATCTTTAAGGTCTTTTTCGGAAACTCCAGAAGAAAATCTTTTACCCGAATCTACTTTAGCTTTCGGTGCCAACTTTTGCATAATGCTTCCCGATTCGCCCATTCCCGAGCCGCCTGATGTTGCAAAAGGAACAACCTGTTTACCTGAAAAATCGTAACTTTCCATAAACGTATCTATAATGGAAGGTTCTCTATACCACCAAATAGGAAAACCTACAAAAACAACATCGTATTTACTCATATCGGCAACCTTGTTTGCTATAGCAGGTCTGGAGTTTCTGTCGTCCATTTCTACCGTGCTTCTGCTTTTTTTGTTCGTCCAATCCAAATCCGCATTTGTGTAAGGTTGTGCAGGTTTTATTTCAAACAAATCCGCACCCGTTGCTTTTGCAAGTCTGTCGGCAACTCTTGCAGTTACTCCGCTTGCACTGAAATATGCAACCAAAACTTTTTTGTTGCTTTTTGCTTCTGCCATAACTTCTCCTCCGGTACCGTTTTTAAATACAAAAATCGTTCCTACAAAAACTAAAATTAACGCCGTTACAAACACTTTTAATTTCATTATTTTTCCTCCTTATCTCTTTAATACATCCGGATTTTTACGGCAACTTATTGTATTCGTCATCGCTAACTTCTTCACACCATTCGGTTGAACCACTTTCGGACGGAACTTCTATTGCAACGTGGCTGAACCAACTGTCTTTTGCCGCACCGTGCCAATGTTTTGTTTCTGGCGGGATATTTACGACGTCGCCTTTTTTAAGTTCTTGCGCAGGTTTGCCCCATTCTTGATACCATCCTCTGCCTCCGGTAGCCAAAAGAATTTGTCCGCCCTTGTGATGTATATGCCAATTGTTTCTGCATTTAGGTTCAAACGTTACATTTGCCGTTACAACCTGTTCTGTAGTTAACATATTCAAATAACTTTGACCTATGAAATATTTTGAATAAGGATTAGGTTCGCCGATAGCAAAAACCTCCGTTTGCGGTTTTGATGTCATTACAAGAATTTGTGTTACTTGACCGTCGGTTAAACCGTTATTTTTACCTATCTGTATATGTGCTTTAAGCTGCGGTTCTACACCTTCAATTGAGGAAAGTGCGGCAATTGTGGCAATTTCTCTTTCTTTGTAAGACAAAATCCCTCTTGAAAAAATGTCACCGAACAAATGTTCTTTCAAATAGTCGTCTATTGCCGGAGCAAAGTCAAATAACTCTCCTTTAACAGGACTTCCGGTAAGTTCCGTTTGTATTTTTGTTCCGATTTTATTTTTGTCTGCTTTTTTAGATAATTTTTTTCCTTCTTTACCTTCGATGAAAGAGCAGTCTTTCATTGATTGAAGTAAAACTCCGAGGGCATTTAAACTTCTGGGAAAACCGCAATATGCATATAGTTGAACCATAATTTCTTTTATTTCGTTTACGGTTAAACCGTCACTTAAACTTTTTTCCACGACCTTTTTTAAATTTTGCAAATCACCGGTAGCAGTATATTGAGAAACGGAAACGATATTTTTTTCTTTTAAAGTTAATAAATCTTCTTTTGTGTCTGCTGCCATAAGGGTACCTCCGGTAAGAAATAAGCAAGTTAGTAAAAACATAAATACTTTTTTCATTACATAAACCTCCTTATCATAATATTTATATTGTTATATAAAATTAGAGCAGCTCTAAGTCAATTTTTTATTTTATAAAAATTGATGCATATGGTTATGGATAAACTGAAAAAGAACAAATGTATAATTAAATTTTAAATTTAGTAAAATAGGACATATAAAAAAATATTTATTGGGGAAAAACATGAAAACTTATACGATAAACACAAACGGAATATGTGCAATGCAAATTTCTTTTTCTTTGGATAAAGAAAATATTTATAATGTTCAATTTGTCGGAGGATGTCCGGGAAATACGGTTGCAATAAGTAAACTGCTTGAAGGAACAAACGCAAAAAGAGCGGTAAAACTTTTAAAAGGTAACGATTGTGACGGTAAAGGAACATCTTGTGCAGACCAACTTGCATGCGGCATAGAAAAAGCCTTAAAAGAAAAAAATTCATAATTATTAGGTTATGTGAAAACTTATGAGAATTCTCGCGTATAAAAGAAACTTTCTTTTTACCGATATAACTGTCATTTTAAAAAAGTTTTATGAATCGATAAACCGTCAAGACAAATTTCATATCGGGTTTGTTTTTAAAGTTTTGTAATAAAAGATTTGACTTAGAGTTGCTCTAATTTTATATAATAATGTTAATAACAACAACTTGTCAACATTTTAAAAACAACAATTAAAACTCATCTTGATTTTTGCTCTGATTTCAAAAAGGAGGGGATTTATGTCAAACAATTTTCAACAAAGCCGCAGAGATTTCATTAAAACTTTAGGTTTTGCAGGAGCACTTTGGCGACACATTCTTTTTTTAACAAAGCAAATGCCGGTATTTTCAAAAAAACAAATTAATTACTCAATACAGAACTTTAGGCGCAGACAGTGCCGCAATGAAAGTTACGGCTTTAGGGTTCGGATGTATGGGAATGAATTATAACAGAGGTATGGCAAAAGACGAATCGGAAATTATTTATATTATAAAATTAAAACAACGTTAAGTTATTATCTTTTTTAAGAAAAGACTGTCGGTTGTCTTGTTGAATAATATCGGTTTCTTTTAATTTATCGCAAAGTATCGGCGAGTTTTCATCGTAAAGTTTAAATTTTTCAAGTGCTTTTTTAGGTGAGGAGTTTGCATAACAATATTTACAACCGTTAGGGCAACTATCATAGGTGCCGATATCTCTTGTCTGTATACAGTTGCAATTTTTTCTTATTCCTTTATGTTTAAGTTTTTTAAATTCTATACCGTTGGCTTTTGACAATATATCAAGTGTCATACAACCGCTTTTATGTATTCCGTATTCTTCGTAACTGTCGACAGTTGCACATGTTTGTATAAAAATGTTATATTTTTTTGCTATTTCTCCTAAGCCTTCTGCAATTTCGTTTTTATCCTGATTGCTAAACAATATAATTTCCGGCATATTCGTTTGCAGTTTTTTATACATTTCAACGAAACTGAATATACATCTGTCTATATGCCCGGCAAGTTTTTTTGCCATATATTCAAAAATCTTAAAATGATATTCTATGGTATAATTTTTTGTTATTAAAACCGGGTCATACCTCCATGCAATTCTTTTTGAACCGACAATTTGTTCCAATTTTAAAAGAGTTTTTATGCTTTCATCTATTGACGGCACGTTAGGTTCGATATCTTTGCCGTAAGCTGTAATTGTGTAATGAAAGTATGTGTTGAACTTGTTCGTAATTTCATATAAACGGGGTAAAATAGGTTCGTAATTTTTTGAACAAAATATTACGCAATCTATTTTATCCGGAGTAAGTTCGTATTTTGTAACTTTTTGTGCAAACACAGGGTTTCTTGTATAAACGAAACCCTGTCGAAACATGTTTAAAAGCCATTTTGAATAATATTGAACGGTATCGGTTCTTCCGCCGGTATTTAGTATCATAAACTATAAATATTTAGCACAATTGTCCGTCGCCAAGCCCGAACTGTTCCAACGAACCGGCTTTTGCCTGAACGCAAATATACTGAATATCAGTTTTAGCTTCCATCGTTCTTACGGCATTAGGCAAAACTTTTACACAGCTGCCTTCTTTAACTTCAATTACTTTGCCGTCCAATGTCATTGCCCCTTCGCCTTTTAAGAATATATAAACTTCTTCATTTTGTTTATGTTTGTGATTAAAAGGAATTTTTACTCCAGCAGGCATGGCATTTATGGAAATTTCACAACTCGTTAATTCTAATAAATCATGTAAAAATACTTTTCCGTTTTCGTATTTTTTACCGATTTCATTTACTTTTCCCGTTTCAACATTTTTAAAATTAGACATAATTTTTTCTCCTTTTTAGTATGATATCTAACTATTTATTTAAAATTTTTTATTTCATAATTTGTTTTAAAAGTCTTTCTAAAACATCAGTATCTTTTTTCGATAAATTCTTTAACAATAAATTGTTTAATTTCATCGATATGTCGTCAAAAACCGGTTTGAAATTAAAAGCTTTTTTTGTGAGAACGATATAAGTATATCTGTTATCTTGTTCGGACTGTTCTCTTTTGACGAATTTAAGTTTTTCAAGTTTGTTTACCAATACGGTAACGGTCGGTTTTGTTCTGTGAATTTTATCGGCAATTTCTTTCATGGTCAATTTTTTGTTTTCATATAAAGTAATTAAAATGTCGCCGTGGCTTGGTACGAGTCCTTTTACGCCGTTTTTATTTAACTGCTCAATTATAAAACGATTGCCTTTTTCGTGTACTTTAGATAATAAAGAAAGTATTCCTTGCATAATGTAATTATAGTTAAATATCTAACTATTTGTCAAGAAAGTTCTTAGCGGTTGTTTTTTCATCTATAAATTTAAGAAAAGTTGATTTATTATAATTATACCTTGAACGACAAGAGCCGTTTCAAGCCATTCGTGAAACCTTTTCATTTTTGTGTTATGAACATCAAACGGCTTGTGCATTATCCAAACGACAACAAACAAAACTATAAATAAAATAATTAAATATTTAATAAAATACCTCCTGAAAATTACTTGTGTGACTTTTTCCAATCTTTTATTTGTTTTAATCTTTCTTTATATTTGATTTCCAAACCTTGTTCCGTCGGATAGTAATAAGTTCTGTCTTTTAAAGAGTCGGGTAAACACTGCATATTTGTAAGTTTATCTTTTGTGTCGTGTGCATACTGATAACCTTTACCGTAATTCAATTCTTTCATAAGTTTTGTCGGTGCATTTCTTATTACTAACGGTACAGGTTCTGCAAGATGATTTCTTGCATCTTCGGCAGCAAGATGATATGCCGTGTCCATAGCGTTGGATTTCGGTGCTAAAGACATATAAACAACAGCTTCAGTTAAATGAACGGTACATTCCGGCATACCTATAAAGTGGCAAGCATGGTATGCGGCTACTGCAATTTCCAATGCTCTCGGATCTGCAAGTCCTACATCCTCACTTGCAAATCTTGTAACTCTGCGGGCAATATATAAAGGATCTTCTCCCGCTTCCAACATTCTTGCAAGCCAATAAACCGCTGCATCCGGATCAGAATTTCGCATGGATTTGTGTAATGCCGAAATTATATTGTAATGTTCTTCACCGTTTTTATCGTATAACAAATTCTTTTTGGAAATGCATTGTTCCAATGTTTCTTTTGTAACGGTAATTTTACCGTCTTTGTCCATATCTCCGTTTAGAACCACCATTTCCAAAGTTGAAAGTGCGGTTCTTGCATCACCGTTGGCAAATTCGGCAATAATGTTAAGCATATCATCGGATATTACAACTTTTTCTTTACCGAACCCTCTTTCATCGGTAACTGCTCTTTGTAAAAGTTTTACTAAATCTTTAGTTTCTATCGGTTTAAAAACAAAAACTTTGCAACGGGACAAAAGAGCGGAATTTATTTCAAATGAAGGATTTTCGGTTGTGGCTCCTATTAAAATAATGCTGCCTTTTTCAACAAACGGTAAAAAAGCATCCTGTTGAGCTTTATTAAAACGATGAATTTCATCTACAAACACTATAGTTTTTTGACCGAATTTTCTGTTGTTTTCTGCTTGAGCCATAACTTCTTTAATATCTTTTATTCCGCTTGTAACAGCAGAAAAATCTATAAATTTTGAGTTGGTTTTGTTGGCAATAATTCTTGCTAAAGTGGTTTTGCCTATTCCGGGATTGCCCCAAAATATAATGGAAGAAACCTTATCTCCTTCTATAAGTTTTCTTAAAATTTTTCCTTCACCGACCAAATGCTGCTGACCTACAAATTCTTCTAAATTTCTCGGCCTTAATCTCCAGGCTAAAGGTTGGTTAGTGTTATCTTCAAATAATGATTTTTCTTCTATATCCATATTGTTTTTTCCAATATAAATTTATTGATAATATGTTTAAAAAGCCTATTGTCTTTTTAGAATTTTTTTCTATTATATCAATTTTGAAGATATTTTTTATAACTTTTGAATATATGGATAAGCTTATTACATTATAATTAAATATTTTGAAATGCAAGAAATTCAATCATGAAAGCAGTTCCCGAATTGATTTTACTGTCAACGGTTATTGTTGCACCATGTATGTTTGTTATATATTTTACTATTGAAAGTCCAAGCCCTGTTCCTCCGGATTTCCTGCTTCTGGCCTTATCAACAACATAAAATCTTTCGAAAAGACGAGGGAGATGTTCTTGTGCTATACCGATTCCCGTATCTTTGATTGTAAGATTTATTTTATCGTTTTGTTTTTCAAGTTTTATCGTAATTGTACCTTTTTCGGTATATCTTATTGCATTATCTATGATATTCATAAACATTTGTTCAATATAAAATTCATTAGCATTTATTGTAAATGGTCCTTCATTTTTTATAAACTCAAATTTTAAATTTTTTTGTTCGGCTCTGTTTTTATAAAAATTAATAAGAGATTCTGCTATTTTAGAAAGATCAGTTTTTATAAATTCAATATTTTTGCTGTTTTCAAGTTCGGATAAATCAAGAAGATCTGTCACTATTTTGGTTAATCTTTCAGAATGTTTTTTTATTATTGACACATAATGTTTTACTTTATCCAAATCATCTTCATTTTCAATATTTTCCACAAAACAGGAAATTGCCGTAAGCGGTGTTTTTAATTCATGCGATGCATTTGTTACAAATTCTTTTTTCATTAAAGCCATTTTCTTTATTGCAGTTATATCGTGAAATGTTAAGACTATGGTTTCGTTTGTTTTTATTTTAGTTGCCGAAAAAGAATATATTTTATTTTCATATTCTATTTCGGAAGATAGTACATCGGTTTTATCCGAAAGTAATTCCTTCACGGTTTTTTCAACTTTTTCATCACGAAATATTTCCCAAAAAAAATTGTTGTTAGGATTTATCCTTTTAAAATGTTTTTCAAAAGCACTATTATGCATTATTATTCTACCTGTTTTATCTATTACCAAAATTGTATCCGTTACGGATTCTATTATCTTATCAATCTTATCTTTTTCTTCTCTTGTTTTTGCAAATAAAGTCTCTATTTGTTCAGCCATTAAATTAAAACTGTTACTTAGCTGATCAAGTTCATCATTTGATTTTAATTGTGAATTAATTTTTACGGAAAAATCACCGGACGCAAGCTTTAAAGAAGCATCTTTCAAATGTGTTATTTTATCGGATATCTTAAATGCGATTATAGAAGCTACCACCAAAGATATACACAATACTATAATAATACTTATAAATATTGTAATCTTCATCTCATTTGCAAATATATTTATTGTTTCCAACGGCATACTCAAACGTAAAACAGCAACAGGATTATCGTTTATTTTGATAAGAGAAGATGTATAAAGCATTTCTTTGTTGAGGGTCGAACTATATCGTATATTTGTTATCTCTTTTCCTTCAAGAGCTTCTTTTATTTCTTTTCTATAAGCGTGATTCGGCATATCGTCCGCATCGGACTGTGAATCCGCAATAACATGACCGTTTGGTTCTATTACGGTAATTCTTCTGTTTATAAAATAACCATATTCATCAACAAGTTTTTGAACAGAATCGGTTTTACCTGAAACGTATAAAGATGTAAGAGCATGTTCAACTATTTTTTTATCCGAATTAAGTTCATATGCAAAAAAACTTTTGTACTTCTTGTCTACATAATTATTAGCTATTATAAAAAATATAACCGACATACCGAGAACGGTTAAAAATATAGACAAAAATATCTTTATAAAAATTTTATTAATTTTCAATTTTATATCCTACCCCGTGTATGTTTTTTATAATATCTCCGTATTTGCCAAGTTTTTTCCTTAAATGTCTTATATGAACATCAACTGTTCTATCTATTACGATTTTATCTTCTCCCCATATATAATCAAGAATTCTATCTCTTGATAATACATTGTCTTTCTTTGACATAAGAAGTTCAAGCAGCTTAAATTCAGTGGTTGTGAGAGATATTTTTTTGTTATCGATTATAAGCTCAAAGTTTTCTTTGTTGAGTTTTATTTTCCCGTCAAGAAGTTCCAGTGAGGATGTACCTGATTTTAAAACGGTTCTTCTGTGAATAACTTTTATTCTTGCAAGTAATTCCTTTTGAGAGAAAGGTTTTGTAACATAGTCATCGGCACCCAGTTCCAAACCTATAATTTTATCCGATTCTTCAGATTTTGCACTTAACATTATTACAGGAACAGATGAGAATTTGGGGTCGTTTTTCAATCTCTTGCATATATCATAGCCGTCAATATCCGGAAGCATAAGGTCAAGTATAAATAAATCTGGGGTTTTCTTCTTAAGTTGTTTAAAAAAGGTTGCAGCATTTGGTGCTGTAACGACATTATACCCGTTTTTCTTTAGAAAAACAGATAGTGCTTCAAGAATATCTTCTTCATCGTCTACAATGCTTATAAGTTTTGTCATTTAGTGCCCCTTATGGTATCAAAAATATTTTTTATATGCAACTTCCATGTTTTATGTTTATTCCCTTTGCAAGATAAATAACACCTTCACAAATATTTGTGGTAAGATCGGCAATTCTTTCAAGATTTATAGAAATTAAAATAAGTCTTAAAGATCTGTTTATTACATTTGGATCTGATTTCATAAGAACAGCAAGATCTTTTTTTATAGTTATATTTAGTTCATCCACAATATCATCTTGTTTACATATTTTTTCGGCGAGTTCAACGTTTTCATCTACAAAAGATTCAATAGCATCTTTCATCATCTCTCGCACAATTTGTGTCATTTTAGGTATATCTATCAGTTCTTTAACCTGTGGCTTTATTATTAGATGAAGCCCCTGTCTTGCTATATTTACGGCATGATCGGCAACTCTTTCAAGATCATTACTTATTTTTATTATACTTATGAGAATTCTTAAATTTTTTGATACCGGCTGATATTTCGCAATGGCATTTATACAATTTTCGTCAAATTCAAGTTCATATTTGTTTGCCGCCGGCTCAAGATCTTCAAAAACTTCCTTTAATTTTTCTTCATTTCTTTCAAGAAGACCGGATATACTTTTTTCAAGCATGATTTCAACATGGTTTGAATATGTTATCAATCTTTTTTTCAAATTTAAAATTTTTTCATCTAACATTTTAATATCTCCATATATAATATTAACCGAATTTTCCGGAAAGATACTGTTCTGTTTTTTCTTCTTTTGGAACCGTAAATATTACTTCCGTTTTATCACATTCTATAAGTTCTCCAAGATACATAAATGCCGTATAATCGGATACTCTTGCGGCTTGTTGCATATTGTGAGTTACTATTATTATCGTGTAATGTTTTTTTAATTCAAGAATAAGTTCTTCAACTTTTGATGTAGATATCGGATCAAGACTTGCACATGGTTCATCAAACAATATAACCTTAGGTTCAACCGCAAGACATCTTGCTATACAAAGTCTTTGTTGTTGTCCGCCGGAAAGCATTAAAGCACTTGTATGAACTCTATCTTTTACTTCATTCCAAAGAGCTGCTTTCTTGAGAGATTCTTCAACTTTGTCTCTTATAAATTTTTTGTCTCTTATTCCGTTTACTTCTAAACCATAAGATATATTTTGGTAGATTGATTTAGGAAAAGGATTCGGTTTTTGAAATACCATACCGACTTTTTTTCTTATGTTCACGACGTCTGCATCTTTTTCAAGTATATTTTTACCTTCAAAAATAAGTTTTCCTTCAGCTCTCGTGTTTGGAACCAAATCATTCATTTTATTAAGTATTCTTAAAAATGTTGACTTACCGCATCCGGATGGGCCTATAAGGGCCGTAACCTTATTATCGTAAATATTTATATTAAGATTTTTTATAGAATGATGATTCCCATAATAAAAATTAACATTTTTCGCTTGAATTTTAATTTTGTTTTCAGTATTAGTTGACATAATTGCTCCTGTATTTATTTCTTATTATTATCGCAAAAGCAGACACAAAAAGAACAAGAACTAAAAGAATCAAAGCACATCCGTAAGCTATAGCTACTTGTTTATCCGGGTGAGTTCCTTCTGTCATAAGTGCATATATATGGTATGGTAAAGCCATTGTTTCTTCAAAAATTGAAGACGGATAACTTCTTCTGTAAAAAGTTGCTGCCGTAAACAAAATAGGTGCAGTCTCTCCTGCAGCTCTTCCTATACTTAAAATTACTCCGGTCATAATACCGGGCATAGCTGTAGGTAAAACTATTTTTCTGATTGTTTGCCAATGTGTAGCTCCTAATGCGAGAGATGCTTCTCTCATTGAATATGGAACGGACATTAATGCTTCCTGTGAAGCTGATATTATTCCGGGAAGAATAAGCATTGAAAGAGTAAGACTTCCCGAAAGGATAGAAACTCCGAAATCAAAGAAATTTACAAAAACAGCAAATCCAAAAAGGCCAAATACCACAGATGGAACTCCGGCAAGATTATTTATGCTCATTCTTATTATATTAACTATATAACCTGTAGGACTATATTCGTTTAAATAAACAGCACATGCCACACCTAACGGAAGCGCTATCAGTATTGACCCTATTACAAGATAAAAGGTACCAAGTATAGCAGGAGCAACGCCGCCTTCCGTCATTGATTTTCTGGGTATTGAAGTTAAAAATTCCCAAGATATAACATTAAAACCTTTTATGGTTACCATATATATTATACTTGCAAGAAAAAACAATGTAATAATTACACATATACTTATTATGGAAAATCCTAAAATTTGATATATTTTTTGTTTCATCTGTTTAATCCTAATTTTACTCTGTGTTTTTTACTTATATGTTCGGATATAATATTAAAAATAAGTGTTATCAAAAATAATATAAGACCTACTGCAAAAAGAGCATGAAAATGTTGTGAACCGACTGCACATTCACCCATTTCTGCAGCTATAGTTGAAGTCATTGGTCTTACCGGATCGAAAATTGATCTCGGCATTATGGCAGCACCTCCGGAAACCATAAGCACAGTCATCGTTTCTCCGACTATTCTGCTCATTCCCAAAATTACCGCTGTAGATATTCCAGACATTGCTGCAGGTATTATAACTTTTATTAAAGTTTGCCATCTGTTTGCACCTAAAGCATAAGAAGCTTCTTTAAAACTTTTAGGAACAAAACTTAATGCATCTTCGGAAAGACTTGTTACTGTCGGTATTGCCATTATACCGAGTACAATGCTTGCAGTAAATGCACAAAGACCTGTAGGAATATTGAAAATTTTTTGTAGAAAAGGTGCAACTACAAGTATACCGAAAAAACCATATACTATCGATGGAATTCCGGCAAGAATTTCTATTATCGGCTTAAGAAGTTGTTTCTGTCTTACAGATGCAAGTTCGTTAATATAAAGAGCACTGCCTATTCCAAGAGGAACCGCTATGAGCATTGCTCCAAAACTTACTAAGAAAGAAGCTGCTATTAAAGGAAATATTCCGTATTCGGCCGGATCCGATGTCGGATACCAATTCATTCCAAAGACAAAATCTATTATATTGATATTTTTCAATACAGGAAAACTTTCCTTAAAAAGAACTATTATTATTCCCAAAAGAAATAATAACGAAGAGAAAGCCAAAACTGCAAAAATTAATTTAATTATGTTTTCTTTTTTATTCATATGTTTAATTTTATAAATAATAAGTTAAAAAAAAATAAATTGATTGTTAAGAAATTGTTAAGATATTTATCATTAAAAAATAAAATTTTAAAAGAAATCCTCCGTACAACAACACAGAGGATTCTTTTTTATTTAACAAAAGCACCGCTTATTTTAATCCAATAAAACCTTCTTCATTTACTATTTTTTGTCCGTCAACACTTGATATAAAGTCCAAATATTCTTTTACTTCACCTTTTGCCGGACCATTCGAATACATAAACAGAGGTCTTGAATACGGGTATTTTCCGGAAAGGACAGTTTCGATACTCGCCTCAATACCATCTACACTTACACTTGCCAAATCTTTCATGTAACCAAGTCCTATATATCCTATTGCACCTTTTGTGTTTGTTATTGTCATAACTACGGCCTGGTTTGAAGTTTGCATAAGTGCATTACCAACCACTTTTTCTTTATTAAGTGCAAGTTCACCGAAAGCTTCGAAAGTTCCGCTTGCACTGTCTCTTGAAACAACAATTATTTTCTCGTCATTTCCTCCAACCTCTTTCCAATTCAAAATTTTACCTGTAAAAATATTTTTTATTTGAGCTTTGGTAAGCTTTCTTACAGGATTTGAAGGATTTACAACGACCACTATTCCGTCCATAGCTATAACATAAGCTTTGGGTGCTACACCATTTGAGGTTGCTTTTTGCAATTCGGAATTTTTAATTGCTCTTGAAGCCATGGCAATATCACATTTTTTTGATATAAGAGAATTGATTCCTACTCCGGAGCCTCCGCCTCTTACACTTATTTCTATTTCATCATTCGCATCCATCATTTCTTCCGCTACTCTCTGAGCTATCGGAAGCACCGTTGTAGATCCTTCAAGAGTTATTTTTGCGAAAGAAACCGAATTCACACAAGCTACCGCCAATACTGTCATAAATATTTTTTTTATTAAATTCATCTTATTGTCTCCTTTTTATTTTTTAATTAAAATTTACAAACGAAATCAAATTGACACAAACTTTTTGGAACATTTCCATCAATATCTGTCATTTGATAATAATCTATACCAAACGATAAAGATTTTGTTAAACCTAAAGATAATACAACTTCATATCCTTTACCGGCTTTTCCGCCGTAAGCATCCGAATCTCCGAGTTTTTCGGGAATTGCATATGCTTCGAGATATCTGTACATTGCTTTTATGTTCCACTTTCCAAAACCGTTAATTTTTGAATCTCCAAAACTTATACCGGCCAAATAACCTTTGTCAGCATCTTTATCATCAACTTTCGGAAGATCACTTTGTATATTTTGTGCCATATCTCCAAATATACTTAATTGTGAACCAAAAACGTTTCCGAAACTAACCGATAAACTCGGATTAATTATTTTGTATATTACATCTCCTATTGATGCTTCTTTAAGTTTTGTTTGGTTTCTTCCTTCAAAATTGAACTGCTGATATGCTAATCCCATTTTTAATTTTATATCGCCATTTTTGTACTCTATAACAGGTTGTAATATATATGCATCTGCCATATTTTTTTCCTTTCTTGTTTCACCGAAAGTATATACACCTGCATTTGCGATAAATTTTGCATCTTTGGATAACTTTGTTTGTATCGTTGTATTTAATCCGTCCGGATTATAGTCTCCGTCCCAAATTAAATCACTTGCATTCCATACTTGCGTTTTTCCTTTTACTTTACCGCCTCTTACTTCAAGCCAATTAAAAGGTTTGTAACCTATGAATGCATAATCTATAAATAAATTTGCTTTATCCATAAGTTGAAATGTGTGATTTGTTGAGCTTGCACCTGAATCCGCATTATCTTTAAGTGCTCCTGTTGCCAATCCAAATCCGATAGTTATTTTATCAACCGGTCTTGTTTCTGCGCCTATCCTGAATCGCAATCTCTCCCTGATTCTTTCTTTATCAGATGAGTTCCAGTCATATTGCGTTCTGACTCTTATATCCCCCTTTAATGACAAATTTTGTACCCATGCAGGTACAAGTTCTGATTTTCCCGAAGCCAATTTTAATCTTTCTTCTTCTTTTGATTCTGTCACGATTGCTTGGGCTTCACCATAAGAAATAATTCTTTTTTCTGCGAGTAAATTCGTAAGTGAGCTTATATCGGCAAATGCGGTAACCGATGCTGTTACTAAAAACCCTGCAATCAACAAAAACATTTTCTTTAACATTTTTTCTCCTTTTTGCACTTTTTGTGCTATTTTTTTACAACAATTCTTTGTTGTTGGCTAAATAGTACAAAACAGTAATTAAGATAAAATAAATAAAATGTTAATTATTTGTTAAATATGAACAGTAAAAAAGATTGTTACAAAAGAATAGATTTCGTATATAGATTTATAAATTGTGAATTTGTTTTATTTGGAAATGATTTTTGTTAGAAGGTTGGTTGGTGTTATCTATTTTAATATACCGCTTAAATTTTCCGGACAAATTCGTTGCCCTCTTACCGCAGTTATACCATATTTATTTAGTTCTTTAAACGTCATGAATTTATTATTATATTTTTTTAATAATTTTATTTTCATAACTTTATTTATTTTAATATTTTTATCTTTATAATCGTAAGGAATATTAACTTTTGTCACTTCACATTTATAAATAATGGCCGAATACGGTGCGGCTAAATACATATATGCAATATCACCGGGTATAATATTGCTTGACTGTTTCCAAATAATCTCGGAATTCTTCTTAAATGCAGCTTCCAAATCAAAATATTTAGGGTTTGCCGGCACTATCCATTTTTTTTGTTTATGTATGGTATATTTATGACTTTCTTCTATATATTTCATTATCGTATTATCAGATAATGTTTCATCTAAAATCAAAGT
>JAZNAT010000147.1:0-2585 GCA_045586665.1 Endomicrobiaceae bacterium
AACGGCAAAAGCTTCGAACAAAGACGCGTTGCCCTGCGGGAAAAAACTTTTAAAAGTGTATAAGTTTTTTGTTTTAAAAATAGTTCGCTCATAGACGGCTTTAACTGTGTCTGCAAATGAAAATTTTAAAAGTTTTGTCGCTATGTTCCCGAAAGCTTTTGTCGGCAATCTCGCAGTAAGTTCTTTATAAAAATAAAAAGTTTAAAAGTTGACCGTTTTAACGGTTTTTAAGTATTCAATAAAAAAAGGAGGATGTGGATGGAAGAAATTAAAAAAGGTGTGTTAGGCGCGGTTTTGTTGTTGGCGTTAATGTTATTTTACGTAACGGTATCGTTTGCAACAAATCACTACATAATTAATACAAGCAGTATCGTTGTAAATCAAACTTACGAAAATTACAGTCAGCAAACAGGACACGGCGGCGTGTTTTATATTGGAGAGAATGGAAATCTTACAATAAACTCATCACAATTTTATAATAATTCGGTCTCAACAGTATCTGCATACGGCGGAGCCGTTTACAATACTGGAAGTCTGTTCGTATACGACAGCGAATTTTCTTCAAACACTGCAGGAAACAGCGGTGCAATCAGTAACTTGGAAACGGGAATATTGAAGATAGGTGATAACGTAAAGTTCAGTTTTAACAAAGCGGAAAGCGATTCTGGCAGCGGCGGCGCAATAGGTAATTATTCCAATATGGCGACTGTAACGATAGGAGATAACGTTTCGTTTATTTCCAACAGTGCAGAACTTTTCGGCGGTGCGATAGAAAATATGGGAAATATAAAAATAGGAGAAAATGTACTGTTCAGTTCGAACACCGTAACTTCCGGGGATTACGGCGGCGGCGCAATATATAATGAAGGCGATAAAATAACGATAGGTTCAGGTGCACATTTCGGTTATAACAGTGCAAAAAACGGCGGCGCAATATTTAACCCGTTTGAAGGAACAATACAAATAGGAGATGATGCTGAATTTATTTCGAATACGGCAACAAATATAGGCGGTGCTATCGTCAGCAGCGGGACTTCAAAAACAATTATAGGAGATAATGCGAAGTTTATTTCAAACTCTTCACGAGATACCGGCGGAGCGATAGTCAATTTTAACACGTCGGTAATGGAAATAGGCGAAAACGCTTTGTTTTTTTCAAATAAAGCGGTTTTTGCCGGCGGTGCAATAAATAATTTAGGCGAAATAACAATAAAAAGCGGAACAAAATTTATAGATAATGAAGTTCAGGCAATGAACGGCGGAGCGATATGGAACGGCGGAACTTTAAATTTGGTAGCCGAAACCGGCGATATTGAGTTTAGCGGAAATATAAAAGAATTTTACGCTACGATAACAAAAAATGCAATACACGATAATAAGGGAACAATAAATATATGGACAAGCGACATTGCAAACATAATATTTAACGACGGGATAACTTCACAAGATGATACAAGCGTTTTAAACATAAACCAATCTTCCGGCACATTGTCTACGAGCGGAACGGTGATATTAAACGACAATATGACCGGATATACGGGGCAGGTAAACTTATATAACGGAACTATTGCATTAGGAGAAAACGGAACGTTGTTCGGTGGGAAAATATATGTGGATAATGCAACGATAGATTTTGCAAACAGTATAATAAAAGAACATAATTTTAAAGATTTGACGGTAAACAATAAATTGAATTTGATAGTAAATGCGGATTTGGAAAATGAAAAAATGGATACGATTTATGCGGACAGTTTTTCCGGAACCGGAAAGATAAACGTAAAAAAGATAAACATATTAACCGATACGCCAGATACGGCAGAAATTTTATTTACAAGTTCGACTGTGTTACAAGGTAAAATAACGACAACGCCTACGGCATCGTCCGCACTGTATATATACGATGTAGTTTTTGACGATAAAACGGGAACTTTTTATTTTACAAATACCGGAGGAATAACGCCTGATATAAACCCTGCAATAGACTCAGGAGCACTAGCAAGTGCGGCAGGCGGATTTACTACACAAAAAGCAATAATAGACCAATCGTTTGCAAGTTTGAATAATTTTGCAAGTAAAAAAGTTCAAACAAAAGCAAACATAAATAGAAATTTGTATGCCTCTGCAACAAATAAAGTATTTGAAAGTGAAAATAAAATAGAAAGAGGGTTATGGATAAGACCGTATGCAAGTCAAGATACGGTAAAAATAGGAGATGCCGATATAGATAACACGTTATACGGCACGCTTGCGGGAATAGATTTGCCGGTAAGTGAGGATAAACAAGTATCGTTTTATATCGGCTATGCGGGAAGCAAACAGGACATTGAAGAGATAAAAGTAACGCAAACCGGCTATATAGTAGGAGCAACGGGAATGTTGATAAAAGACAAATGGTATGCTGGACTTACTGCAAACATAAACTTTAACAAAGCCGAATCGGACAGCGATTTCGGAACCGACGAATTTGATATGAATATGTATGCAATAGCAGCCAAAGCCGGATATGATATTGAAGCCGGCAAGAACTGGACAATAGAGCCGAACATAATGTTGATGTATGGAAGTGTAAACAGACAGGAATATAC
>JAZNAT010000148.1:0-7824 GCA_045586665.1 Endomicrobiaceae bacterium
GGCGCCGGCGGCCAGCACGTAAACAAAACCGATTCCGCAATAAGAATTACGTATTTACCTACGGGGCTTGTAGTTTCCTGTCAGGATGAAAGAAGCCAAATAAAAAACAAAGCTAAAGCCATGAAAGTTTTAAGAGCTAAACTTTATGAAGAAAAAATGCTGGAACAGGAAAGAAAACTTTCAAGTGACAGAAAACAGCAGGTAGGTTCCGGAGACCGGTCGGAAAAAATAAGAACGTACAATTTTCCTCAAAACAGAATTACCGACCACAGAATAGGATTCAGCGTTTATAATATTACCGAAGTTATGGACGGAGACTTAAGCGAACTTATAGAAAAGCTTATTTCGTCCGAAAACGAAGAAAAATTAAAAAATGCAAACATCTGAAACGGCACAACAAAAACCATGTAACGTTTTTACCGTTTTAAAAGAAGCATCCGATTTTTTAACATCGCATGATATAACGGAAGCAAAAATTGATGCTGAAGTATTATTATGCGGCGTTTTGAATTTGTCAAGAAAAATCCTTCCTACGTTAAGGAAAGAGACCGTTCCGCAACAAAAATACGATTTGTATAAAAAATATCTTAACGAAAGAATAACCGGCAAACCCATAAGTTACATTTTACAAAGCACGGAATTTATGGGGTTGAATTTTAAAGTTACGCCCGACGTACTTATACCGAGATCCGAAACCGAAATTCTTGTTGAAAATGCGGGAGAACTAATTAAAAAAAATAAATTTAAAAAAGTACTTGATCTATGTACGGGCTCTGGGTGCATTGCCGTATCGCTTGCTTATTATAACGATAACCTGTCCGTTACCGCATCGGATATAAGCTCCGCAGCACTTATAACGGCAAAAGAAAATGCGGTAAAAAACAAAGTAGCTGACAAAATTAATTTTATACAAAGCAACATGTTTGATAATATTATTAAAGAAAAATTTGATATAATTATATCTAATCCGCCATACGTAACGGCGGAAGAATATAAAACTTTACAAAAAGAAATTTTTTTTGAACCGAAAAATGCGCTTGTTGCCGATGATAACGGACTGTATTTCTATAAAGAAATAGCGCGAACATCAAAACGATATTTGGCAGATAACGGTTTTTTGCTGTTGGAACTTAACTCAAACTTATCTTCACAAATTGCAGAGCTTTTCAAAAATTTTTCTTTTGTAAAAATAGTAAAAGATTATTCACAGCTTGACAGAATACTGGTAATAAAAAATGGATAAAATAGTAATTTACGGCGGAAAAACGTTAAAAGGCGAAATAAAAGCGTCCGGTTCAAAAAATGCGGCGTTGCCTATTCTTTTTGCAACGCTTTTGACCGACGATAAGTGCAAGATAGGCAATGTGCCTGTTCTTGCCGACATAAAAACGACGATAGATTTTTTAAATTTTATCGGCAAAAAAACAATAAGAAAATCAAATACGGTAAATTGTGAAATTTCTTCAAAATTAAACCATATTGCTCCTTACGATTTGGTAAGAAAAATGAGAGCAAGCGTACTTGTTATGGGACCGTTGCTTGCAAGGTTCGGAAAAGTAAACGTTTCTCTTCCCGGAGGATGTTCCATAGGCGCAAGACCGATAGACATACATTTGGAAGCTTTTAAAAAAATGGGCGCGGAAATAGAATTAAAAGAAGGCTATATAAACATATTTGCTAAAAAAAGACTTAAAGGTGCCGATATCGAGTTCAGATTTGCAAGCGTGGGAGCTACGGAAAACGTTCTTTTGGCAAGTGTTCTGGCACAAGGTACGACTAGAATAATAAACGCAGCAAAAGAGCCGGAAATTGCCGATTTGGCTGATGTTTTAACGAAAATGGGAGCAAAAATTTCAGGTGCGGGAACGGGAATTATAACTATAGAAGGTGTTGAAAAGTTATCGGGGTTCGAACACAATGTTATAGCCGACAGAATAGAAGTTGCCACTTATATGATAGCGGCGTTAATGACAAAAGGCGAAATTACCGTTACAAACGTTATTGCAAAACATTTACAAATTGTTATTGACAAACTTATAGAATCCGGCGCAGAAATAATATCGACGGAAAATACCGTTACGGTAAAATGGAAAAAAGATTTAAAACCGATAAACGTAAAAACGGAAGTTTATCCCGGTTTTCCTACGGATGTTCAAGCGCAATGGATGGCTTTAATGTGTTTGGCAAAAGGTAATTCAATAATAGAAGAAACCGTTTTTGAAAACAGATTTTTGCACGTATGCGAACTCCAGCGTTTGGGTGCAAACTTAAAAATAGAAGGTCGACAGGTGTATATACAGGGTGTTAAAGAACTTTCCGGAGCACCGGTAATGGTATCGGATTTAAGAGCAGGCGCTGCACTTGTGCTTGCGGGACTGTGCGCAAAAGGAAAAACGGAAATTTCAAGAATTTATCATCTTGACAGAGGTTATGAAACTTTGGAAAAAAAATTCAGAAAACTCGGCGCAAACATAAAAAGAATTAAATAACTTTTAAAAGAGGTATTTATATGTTGGAAAATGAAAACAGTTTAGCCGCAAAGTACGGCAGAAAAAAATCCGACTCTCAAACGCAGACTCAAGCTCAAACAAAAAACGACAATACGGTTTTACAGAATCAAAATGAAAGCTCAAGCGGAAACATTTTTAAAGAAACTCTGTTAAAAGAAAAGCAAATATGGCAAAAAAAGCAACAACAACAAAATGCAAACAATGCGTTTTTTACAAAAAAAACAAAAGCCGCTAAAAGCGGTACGGCAAAAGAAAAAGAAATTAAAGCAAACATTGAAGATTTGATTAACAAATACACGAAAGAACATAAAGATTTATCTACGCCTGTTGCCGCCGTTACCGTAGACAAACAGGAAACATTGTTTGTGAAATTTTTAAAAGCGGTTATAAGTTTTTTAATTATCGCAGTTGCGGCATGTATAATTATAGCTTTTATTATGAAACCGGAAATAAATGTTGAGGGTGAACAGATAATTGAGCAAATAAAAAAGACCGAAGAACTTTACTATGCACAAACTCAAAGGTACCACTATTTTCCTAAAACGACTTATGACCAAACGTTGGGGATAGATTTAAGCAAATATAAATATTTTATGTCATACGAAGTTTTGCCCGACGAAGAATCCGGGAATTATGCGGCTAAAGCCTACGGTGCGACAAATGCTTTTACCATAACTTATTATACGGTAAAAGCCTGGTTAAAAAACAAACAGTGGTTTAATTAAAAATTTTTTGGTAAAATAATTGTGAGTATTTTATTTTTGCGGGAGGATTTTGTCATATGAAAAAATTATTGTTATCTTTTTTAATTTTATTGTTTATAACTACCGGGTCATACGCTTTTGAGTTAATACCTAAACTGTCAATCTGTCTGCCCGGCACGTTCAGAAGCGATTATGAAGTCGACGTCTGCGCAAACTTTGGTGCGGAGGCAAGATTTCATGTCAGTGACTATATTGCATTGTCAACCGGGTTTGATTATTTGTTTAACAGAAACGTAAGTTTGGGCAAAAAAGCCGAAGAAGCCGGATTTGGCGGAGATATGCCGTATAATAATAAAAGATTTTCAATGCTTCCGGTATTTGTAGGTATAATAGTATATCCTTTCGGAAATTTCGGCGAATACAAACCTTATTTGATAGTGAACGGCGGTTACAACATTCTCTTTACAATAGAAGACGGCAACGATTCCACTCCCGGTATATATTGCGCCGGCGGTATAGGTTTTGAACTTTATGAAAAGTATATTCTGGAAGTTTATATGTCAAGATACGAAGCAAAAGATAACGATAACGATATAACATATAAAAATATATATTTTAAATTGGGATACAAATTTACGATATAAAAAATATAATTTTAAAATATGATTAAAACGTTTTTAGGGAGACTTTTTTAAAATGCAAGAAGAATTGATACGAACCGAAGAATGGACAGACTTAAAAAATTATTACGAGCAAAAAATGAAATCCGTTCATTTGAGAGACTTGTTCAAAGACGGCGACAGATTTAAAAATTACAGTGTAAGGCTTGACGATATCGGAATACTGTTTGACTATTCCAAAAATATTATAGATGATAAAACTAAAGATTTGCTATTTAATTTGGTTACAGCAAGCGATTTGAAAAATTGGACGAAAAAAATTTTTTCCGGTGAAAAAATCAACTGGACGGAAAAAAGAGCCGTGCTTCATTCCGCATTGAGAAATATGTCAGACAAACCGGTTTATGTTGACGGTAAAAACGTTATGGACGACATAAAAAAAGTTCTTAATAAAATGAAAGTTTTTACGCAGCAATTAAGAAGCGGAAAATGGAAAGGTGCAACAGGAAAAGAAATTAAAGCCGTAGTAAACATCGGTATAGGCGGTTCCGATTTGGGACCGAGAATGGTTTGCGAAGCGTTGAAATATTATGCCGACGGTCCGCAGGTATATTTCGTGTCTAATGTTGACGGTGCCGACATTTACGAAACATTAAAAAAACTTGACGCCGAAACTTCGTTATTCATAGTCGCTTCAAAAACTTTTACTACACAAGAAACTATGACGAATGCAAATACGGCAAGAAAATGGCTCGTTGAAAAGCTCGGAGAAAAT
Source organism: Endomicrobiaceae bacterium (assembly GCA_045586665.1). GTDB lineage: Bacteria > Elusimicrobiota > Endomicrobiia > Endomicrobiales > Endomicrobiaceae > Ruminimicrobiellum. The sequence continues at coordinate 4,610 of JAZNAT010000148.1, forward strand.
GCAATTAAAAATCATTTCGTAGCTTTATCTACGAATAAAGAAAAAGTTGCACAATTCGGCATAGATACCGATAATATGTTTGAGTTTTGGGATTTTGTCGGAGGAAGATATTCGTTATGGTCGGCAATAGGTCTGCCGATTGCCTGTGCGGTAGGATTTGACAAATTTGAAGAACTTTTATCCGGAGCTTATGAAATGGATAAACATTTTATAAATGCACCGATAGAACAAAATATTCCGGTAATAATGGCTGTTTTAGGAATATGGTATAACAACTTTTTTAACGCACAAAGTTATGCGGTTCTACCTTACAGCCAATATCTGCACAGATTCACCGCTTTTTTACAGCAGTCAGATATGGAAAGTAACGGTAAAACCATAAACAGAGACGGTAAAAAAGTCAATTACCAAACGGGACAAATTTTGTGGGGAGAACCGGGAACTAACGGTCAGCATTCTTTTTACCAGCTGATACATCAGGGTACGAAGTTGATACCTGCAGATTTTATAGGTATAGTCAATCCCCCGGAACAAATTGCAGACCACCACGACAAATTAATGTCCAACTTTTTTGCTCAGCCGGAAGCGTTGGCTTTCGGGCTTACGAAAGAGCAGGCAATAGATGCGTTAAAAAATGCAAATGCGTCGGAAGAGGACATTGAAATGCTTGCTCCTCATAAAGTGTTTGAAGGCAACAAACCGACAAACAGTATTTTATTGGACGAACTTACGCCAAAAACTTTAGGCGCATTGATTGCTCTTTACGAACATAAAATATTCGTTCAGGGAATAATTTGGCAGGTTAACAGTTATGACCAGTGGGGAGTGGAACTGGGCAAAAAACTTGCAAACGTAATTTTGCCGGAACTTAAACAACAACAACAAAACTCTCACGATTGTTCAACATCATCATTGATAAAACATTATAATAAATTAAAGAAACTGTTTTAAAGGAGAAAGCAATGACTTTAAATTTTGCGGATATTTATTCCAATTCATGGAATATTTTTAAAAAGAACTGGTGGGAATTCATCGTAGTATCGATAATAATGTTCGTACTCGTTTTAGTGCCGCTAGGTCTTGGCGGAATATTTCAGTTTTTCGTAACACTTCTTATAATAAACGCAATACTTAAATCCGTAAAAGATGAAAAAATATCTTTTTCAACTTTTTTCAAGGTTCAAGAACTCCTTACACCCAAAATTATAACAATAGTAGTAGCAATAGGTTTATATACTCTAATCGTTCAAAATATTACAAATGTCGTAATCGTATCGTTTTTAACGTTATTGGGATTTGTTCTTACAATAATATTTTTCCCGTTAATGTGCGTAATGGTAGATAAAAATTTTGACGTAAAAGAAACGATTTTGTATTCGGCAAAATTAACGAAAGGCGTAAGATTTGAAATCGTTCTTTTAATGATTATCAACTTTATTATAGGAATTTTGGGAATTGCCTTATTTTTTATAGGCATTTTGGTTGCCACGCCTATAATAACGATTGCGGCAGTATTTGTATATTTGGCTTTAGATACCAAACTTACCGATGCAGCAAAAACGAATGTCATTGCCGACGCACAAATCACTGACGTCAAAACCGAGAATTAGAGTATAAAAAGAAAAATAAACAATCGGTTAATGCTTCCTTGTTGATGCTCTTAAAAAACTGATAAATTATTGAAAAAACATCGCAGATAAATTATACTTTTGTTTAGGGCATATGAAGAAAATTAACGTATTTTTTTCACATTTTAAAAAAAATTCATCGTTACGAAAAACCGTTTTGCCGGTGTTTCGTATAAATATTTAATAAAAAATCCGCCTTACAGGTAACAAGTAAGACGGATTTTGTAGTTTGTAAGGAGTGTTTTATGAAAATTAAAAAATTTTTTAAAAACCGCATAAAAAAGCTGCCGTCTTTTACCAAAACAGTTTCTTTCATTACTTCTTTATGCTTTTTATTATCGATTTTTGTACAAACCGGACATGCTTTTGCGTTAACTGCAGTTCAACCTGTACAAACCGTAAATTTATCTGCTGAAATAAAAAATACGATTGTGCCGTTTAATCTAGGAAGAGTAACGGACGCTTCATATGTAAACAAAGGCGACATAATAATAAATATTCAAGATTTACATTCTCACGAACAAACTCAAAGAAATATCAGTGCAATTCTGTCCGTCCTTGATAAAAAGTACGGTCTTGATAAAGTTTACGTTGAAGGCGCCGTAGGCGGAGTAAACACGAAATGGCTTGAAAACGTAAAAGATAAAAATGTCCAAGAAAAACTTTTAAATAACTTATTAAAAAGCGGAAGACTGACCGGAAGCGAATATTATGCCGTAAAAGCTAAAAAAAGCACTCTTTTACAAGGTATAGAAGATAAAAACATATATATAACAAACTTGAAAAGGTTAAACAATATATACAATTTAAAAGAAGAGATAGAAAACCATATACCTTACATACAGTATATTTTGGAACAGAAAAGCCTTCCGTATTATTCGGTTCAAAACAAAAAAATAAACGATGTTATAAAATCTTATCATGACGGAAAAATAAAAACGGTAAAATATATAAATTTTTTGTTAAACAAAGCACAAAAAGCCGGTATTAATCTGTCAAAATATAAAAGTGTAACGGATTTTGCAAAGATATTGTCAATACAACAGTCTTTAAATCCACAAAAATTGAGCGGACAAACACAAGAACTTTTAATGCAACTGAAAAACTTATTACCTTTTAAAGAGTATAAAGAACTGGCGGACTTGTCGGCAAAAAAAAGAAACAGAAACAGACTTTTATTTTGAACTGTTAAAAAAAGCCGAAAAATTTAACCTTTTGGAACAAAAATCTTTAAAAAATATAAACTTATTTTTTGAGTATCTTATTTTAAACCAGAATCTTAACCCGGTAGATTTGACCGTTAAAGAAACTCAGCTTATTCGTGAACTTAACGATAAATATGCAAAAACGCAAAACGAGAAAAACATATACTTTTTGCAAAGATATCTGACAGACTTATCATCTTATTTAAATAACAAAATGACTGCCGCAGAATATGATTTTTTCATTCAAAATTTATCCAAATTCAAACTTTTATGGAAAAAATATATAGATATTGACGACATCATAAACGTTACGCAATATTTTGATCTGTTTACCGATTTTTATAAAGATAACATTGAAAGAAACAGAATTTTCGTAAAAAAT
>JAZNAT010000149.1:0-19029 GCA_045586665.1 Endomicrobiaceae bacterium
TTGTTCTAAATTTAACTTATATATACTCCCTATCAAGGAATCTAATATATAATTGAAGTCTTTTTGTTCCCTTATGGTTTTAACAGACAAATCAAATATTTTATTTTTTGTATCAGTATCAAAATAATCAAAATTGAATAACAAAGTAGAAACATCAACACCTTCTTCTATTGCCATATCGGAAATACTTTTTCTTTGTTCATTATCAAAATAATTGGATTTATTTATCAACAAAGAAAATAAGTCCTTACTTTCTTTGTTTTTTTGACCGGCAATTTTTTTCAATTCTTCAAAAAATTGTTTTATATGTTCATTCGTAAAATCAAACTTATCATAATTTCTTATGATGTTTCTTAACAACCCCATTCTATCCGATAAAGATAAAGTTTCTCCTAACTCAAAAAATTTATTAACGACCAAATTTTTCTGTTCTTTTGAAAGATATGTAAAATTACCGAACAAAACTTTCAAAAACTTTATTTTTTCATCTTGAGATTTTCCTTTATCAACAAAATCAAAAGCCGTATTTATTACCAAATTTCTATCAGTTACATTAAACCTGTTTAATACTCGAAACAAATCAACAACAAGATCTTTAGAAACAGAATTATCGCTTATTTGTTTTTTTAATAATTGTAATTTGTTCCAAATGCTATGAGCTTCGGCTACATCTTCCCTTGTATATCTTCTCATATTTAAAGTAAGAAAATTTTTTATTTTCTCTGCAAAATTCATGGTAGGCACATTTTGAACAGCCTCTCTTACAAAAGAATCTGAATTTTTTAGAATAAAAGATAAACCCTCTTCCATACTTTCTTTATTTTGTTTTCCGTGCATTCTTATGAACATTTTTTGTATCGTATGGAAAAATATGCCTAACATTATTATCGGATTTTCCACAACATTTATTATCTTTTGTCTTTTATCAAAATCCCTTATTTTTAAAAAATCCAAAATTTTTGCCAACCAATTCATCGTCAATTGTTGTTGCATTTCAGTGGATTCTTCCGTTCCACTGCTTGTTTGGCTTGTTTGGTTTGCTTGATTACCTGCAGTTATTTGTCTGTTAATATTTTCAATATAATTATCCAATATATCCGTCAACAACATAACGGATTGTGTCATAACCGGTTGTTTTAAAACATTTACTACTTTTTGTAATTGTTGTCTGTTTTCAAGTAACCGAGGTAAATTTTCCGTTTTTATTCTGCTTAACATTTCTTCCGAAATCGGTTCCTGCAAATCGGCATTTATTATATCCAGCAACTTTGTTGTAACGGCACCGTCTTCATCCGATTCCAACAATTTTGCATAATCGATTTGTTTTAACATTTCGGCTTTTTCTGCTTGACTCAATTGTGAAATCTGTTGCGGTTTTTCTTTAAAATCCATTAATTCAAATATTTTACTTTGTGTCGCCGGAGATAACGACGCTATTAAGTTTGCCAACGTTTGAAACGATATTTTACTTTGCTCTTTTGCTATCTGATAATAAGTCTGTTCCGCAAGTTTTACACCTTCGTTCACGTTCGGTGTTATTACTATGTAACTGACACCGTGATTTTTAATTATTTCCGTTATCGTTTGAGAATGAAATCCTCCGGTTATTACGATATCTATTTCTTTTACTTCCTTCATATTATCAATTATTTTATTTACGTCGTCTTTTGCCTGAACTTGAGTTTGTATTTCGTTCGGTTCATAATCTTCATCGAACATATTCTTTGTAAAATATATGTTTCTGTCGGTATTTATTTCATAAAACTTATCGGCTTCCGTCATATATTCATCCAATAAACTTAACACTCTGTTATCCACATACTTATTCCACAAGAGTCTGTATTCGTTTATATTTTCTTTATAATACTCATAGTCGCTTGACGTAATTTTACTTGTTACATAATTTTCCAAATATTTTCTGAAATTCGTTAAAAAAACCACATCCCTTTGCGCTTTTGTCTCGGAGAATCTCGTATTTATTTCTTCCGTTAATTTTTTTTCTTCACCTATCAAATCCAGCGGATTTATTTTTTGGCTGAATTCTATGTATCCGAAATATTTATCAAGGTTAGGAAAATTCATACTTAAATCCAAATCGTATAATCTTGATATCTGCACTATATAAGTATAGAGTTTATCTATCTTTTTAAAGTTGTCTGTATTATCCAACAGCATTTGATAAGCGGTATTGGGAAGCTGTTCTTTCAATAAAAAAATTAAACTTTGCAACTCACCGGTTATTTTTGCATAGTCCAATTTTTTTTGTAATTCCAACATCATTACATATGTAAACGTATTTTCATATTTATTCAACTCTATTCCGAGTTTATCTATATGTTTGGACAATAACGAATAATATTTTTTCGGCGATATTTTTCCTTCGTTATATTTTTTTGACAATTCTTCCAACTTATATTGTCTCTTCGTATAATATTTTTTCTTTAACTGCGATAACGATTCGTCAACTGACGTTAATATTAAATTTATTTTTCCCTGATTTTCAACAATGGCTCCGAATCTTTTTAAGTTGTCCAAATAAGGTTCTTTTTCTTCCAACCCTTCTATTATTTCCGTTTTACCGCTTATCGCACTGTAATATTCCGCTCCGGTAAGTCTGCCGGTTTTCAACATCTTTTCCAATATTTCTGCTCTGCTTTCTTTATCGGTTTTCTTGTTTATCCAGCCCGTACTTACTTTTCCGTAAGCTCCTTCCAAATATATCTTGTTTACTCCGTAACTCTTATCGAACGTCTCTATAATGTTTGCTATATTCTTTTGTACCTGCGGATGACAATGCAAATCCTGTATGTTTATTATTACTCTGTCGGTCGCCGCGTAATGCGATTTTGTTATTTGTCCGTATCCGTACGGTAATATGAAATTTTTAAAGATTTGTTTGTATTGTTTTGTCGCTTCTTCGTTTGTCATTGCATTTATAGACGACGGTGATATTATTAAAGATAACAGCAGACAACTTGTTACGGTTAAAGAAACCGCTTTTTTTAATCTTGTTGTAAACCTCATATTACCCCCGCTTGTATTTGTTTTCGCTGCAAAATACAAGACGTTTTTATATATTTTCCCATAATACATATTATAATCCATACACATTGATTTTTCAACACGAATAATAAAAAAAACGACCTCCTTTTTCACTAAGAGGTCGCTTTTATTTATTTAATGCTACTATTTAAAAAACACAAACTATTTTTTTTGCAAGTCTTTGTCTGATTTTTTCCGCGTTTTTGCCGGTAACAACGTTGCCTTCAATAATGTCTTTTGAAGAGTCGTTCCATTCTATTTCCATTTTCTTTATATCGACACCTGAAAGATATGTGCTTTTTCGCGATTTGTTGATATACACCAAATCGGTTACCGAGAACAATTTTGCTTTAAACTCGCCTTTTTTATCGAAAAATTCGCCCGATATCAAAGGTTTTAAACCGAATACGAGTTCGTTGTTTTCGTTAACGTAAAAAGGTTCATATCCCAAAACCATAGTAATCCACATATCGATAAATTCGGCAGTCGAGCCGCTTAGTCTTGCAACAAAACCTCTGCCCCAATTTCTTTTATCGGGAAATGCACTTGAAGAAATAAACGAAGAGTTTTCAAGTATGCTTCTTCCGTAAATTTCAGGTTTCAAAAAGCACGGGAAACAAGTTTTTATCGACGAGAAAAATTCTTCATAAAGTCCCGCTCTTAAAAGTCCCAACAAATATTTGAATTCCATGTGCATAAATACCGATTCGTTTTCAAGCCAGCCCGGCAAAAATACTCTCGAACGACCTATTTCGTTTGACTCTGGCAAAAGAGAAGCGCAAACTTTAAACATTTTCAATTCTTTATCGTAAAGACAGCTCTTTTTAATGGATGCGAAATGTTGTTTTGCTTCCAGTTTATCCTGCGACATTCTCATATAATGTGTTTCCGATTCCAAAAACAGCGGTAACGGATAACGTTCGAATTTCGAAACTTTAACGCAGGGCAGTCCTTTCAAATTTTTATCGTTATTTTTTTGATATTTTACGGCTTCATATCTGAAATATGTAAAATACAATCCCGTCTTCGGATCTAAGGCTTTTTTAAGACCGGCATTTATTTTGTTTACGGCTTTATCGATAAACTTTATTATCGACTCGGGCAAAATGCATTCTTCTTTCCCGTCTATACCGAATATGACGGATTTTCTGTAATCTTCTTTTAAAGACGTCGCTTTATCCCAAAAATCGAAAGCCGACAATTTTTGTTCCAACAGGGCGGAAAGTCCTTTAAAAAATTTTGCAACTTCGGTCGGAACGAATATTTTTTCAGTTTTGTTTTCTTTTAAAAGGTCTCTGAAAAACGTCATCATTTTTCTCAACTCGAAAACTTCAGGCGTGGACGAACCGAAAAGTCCGGGAAGACCGTTTAATGCGTCATACCAGCCGGGTTTGTCGGCTTCCATTTCGATACCTATACCTTCACTGTCCAACGTTGCAAATTTTACCGACATTATAGTAACGAATTTTGAAGCAAGCGTCGTATAATAAATGTCACCTTTACCGTTACCTGTTCTTAACGCGTTGGGATTGACTTTTCTTGAAGAGATAAGTTCGGCTTTTTCGTCGGATTTTGCAACGCAGTTATACTGACGGACTGCTCCTTTGGGCGTTAAAACGTATTTTTTGTTTCTGGGTAAAACGTAATGGTCGCTATCGTAATAAATAAAAGATTTGTCGTTAAAAAAGAGTTCTTTTTTCTTATCCGGATAAATACTTAAAAAACTTTCCAATATGTCGAAATTATATTTCCAGTGATCTACCCAATAACCTTCACCGAAATTGGCGTCGTTTTGAGCTTTTGAGCTCGTTACGACTTTTGAAATAAAATCTTCAAACTTAATTTTCGTTTTTATTTTTGAAAACTCGATAAATGTTGCAAGAGAACCGGGCTCGAACGGTTTTTGAAAAAACTTGTTCAACTTTTCTTCGTCTTGTTTATTAACCAAGTCGTTTATTATTTCTTTATATTCTTTACTCTTTGTATCAAGAACGAAAAGCGTTCCTTTAACGACCAAAGGATTTCCTCCGTCTATTTGAAGCAAATTGTAAAATATTCGAACGGCACCGTCTTTAACGTTGGGATTAAAGAAAATATCTTTTCTTCTGTTTTGGTTAACGTCTCTGAAATTTCCGTTACCTTGCGAATAATAGTTGGGCGATACCTGAAACTCGTTATAATCCCTTTCCAAATCGCCGTGTTTTCTTGAAAAAACATAATACATTGCCGATTTATCGTCATATTTAAACTCTATCGGAAGACCGCCTCGCATAACGTTGTCGAGATAATTTTGTCTGCAATACATATCGAACTCGGCTATTGACGATTCGGTCGCCATATTAGATGTAATAGAATTTATTAAATTTTTGTTTTCTTCCTGTTTCGTATCAAAATAATTTATGTCGAAGTTTTTAACGAAAGCGTTTAACGATTTGACGCTGTCGATATGTCCGATTATGGAATATATTTTTATCTCATCGGAAGCTTTTAAATTTTGCTTGAGGTAAGAAAATGCCGACGGGTATTTATTGTCGGCAAACTGAGTTGAAGGATATTTGAAATTTTCGTTAAACATTTTTTCCGGACAAGCAAAACTCGTATCCGAGCCGAACAATATGTCGGGGTCGATTATTATGTCGGCTTGTTTTATTTTTTTGTCCTGCACCAAAGAAAAATAAAAGTTGCCTTCGGTAATTTCTACAACTTCGGAACTGTCTTCGGTTTCGACTTTAAGTCTGTAAAAAGGAACGCCGGTTTTATCGAAATTGTCGACTTTCGTCCATGCCTGAATCGTAGTAGACATATATTTTTGCGACCAGGAATTGACATAATAAGGAAGAATTTTCGGCATACCGTCGACGATTTCCATTTGTATATTATCTTTTGAAATATTTTCTACCGAAACTTTTCTTAAAAGACCGGCTAACGGACTGTTAGGTAAAGTAAAATAAGTAACCGTCGTTTTAATACCGATTTTCGTATTTATTTCTTCTATTTTCAAATCGTAGGAAGAAACGTACATATTTTGTTTTATATTTTTTACGTCGGCAGCATTATTTTTAAACGGTTCGTAACAAATCGTTTCTTTACCTTTTTTTATTTTAAAAAATGTTCTGAATCCGAAAGTATTAACCAGATTATAACTTACGTTTGCAGGATAAAATTCCATTATTGCATAATTTTTATTTTTTATACCGAACGTTGAAATTGCCTGAGCTCTGTTGACGTAATATGCCCACATAGGAATACCTTTGACGCCTGCAATTCCGGGAAAAAAGCTTGCAAAAGTCGGTGCCAAATTATAATTTTCAATAACAAAACTTCCGTCTCGGTTAAGATAATACTTAAAATTTTTAGTCATTTTACCCTCTTATATTAGTTTATAAGCTTAGATAGCCGATAACAAAAATACATTGTATTTTCTCAGCTGATAAGTTTTTAAAAACTTTAACCTCATCAGCTTATCAGCTGTCTTTATTTAAACACTCTCTTAAATATAAAATCAACATTTTTGAAGTGAGGCGACAAGTCGCAGTCTCTTCTTATTTCTTTTTCGTTCATATATTTTCTTATTTCATCATCTTTCAATGCAACTTCTTCAAGACTTACGTTTTTTTCTCTTGCCGAAAATGCAAGGCGCTGCATAATTGCATATCCTTGTTCTCTTGTTAACCCTTTATCTACAAGCGTCAACAAAAGCGTTCCGGAACAAATGACATCTTGTGTTTTGTTAAGATTTTTTTTCATATTTTCGGGATACACGTTCAAGCCGCCGAGTAGTCCCTGCATTCTTTTTAAAATATAGAAAAGTCCCATTGTAGCATCGGGAAGCATTATTCTTTCGGTTGACGAATGACTGATATCTCTTTCATGCCACAACGCGATATTTTCCATAGCGGTTACCGCATAACCTCTTAATAATCTTGCAAATCCGCAAACGTTTTCGGAAATTATCGGATTTCTTTTATGAGGCATTGCAGATGAACCTTTTTGACCTTTTGTAAAAGGCTCTTCGACTTCTGCAACTTCGGTTCTTTGCAAATGTCTTATTTCAAGTGCGATTCTTTCAAGGTTACTGCCGACATGTGCAATCGTCGATAAAAATATCGAGTGTCTGTCTCTTGGGACAATTTGCGTCGAAACGGGTTCCGGTTTTAAATGAAGTTTTTTACAAACATACTCTTCAACTTTCGGACTTAAATGTGCAAAAGTTCCTACGGCTCCGGAAATCGCTCCGTAACTTACCGTTTCCAATGCATAGTTTAATCTGTCGAGCGAACGATTAAGTTCGCTGTACCAATTTGCAACTTTCAAACCGAACGTCGTAGGTTCTGCATGAACGCCGTGGCTTCTTCCCATAGTAGGAGTATATTTATATTTTAAAGCCAACTTTTTTGTTATTTTCATTAAGTCTTTAGTTTCTTTTATAAGAAGAAGACACGCCTGTCTCATCTGAACGGCTAAAGACGTATCCAAAACGTCCGACGATGTCATACCCATATGCAAAAATCTTGCTTCAGGTCCTACCGTTTCGACGACACTCGTTAAAAAAGCAATTACATCGTGTTTGACCGTTTTTTCTATTTCGTTTATTCTGTCTTTATTTATTTTTGCTTTTTTTCTTACTTTAGCTATTGCCGATTTCGGAACTACACCTAACTTACTCATAGCTTCGGATGCCAAAATTTCAACTTCCAACATTATTTTAAATTTGTTGTCATCGGTCCAAATCGATTCCATTTCAGGTTTTGCATATCTCGGTATCATGTTTTTATCCGTCCTTTATAAAAGTTTATAGTTAAAAAACTACTATTTATATTTTATAGCTTGTGGCTTATAGATTATAGTTTGCTGCAAAATTTTACATAACAAATTTATCATGATAAAAAGCGCATTAAATATCAACTATAAACATTTCCCCCATTCAACATTTCTATCACTTTTTTTATCGCTTCAGGATATATTTTATGTTCAACAACCAAAACTCTTTTTGCAACGTCTTCAGGAGAGTCCGTTTCGTAAACAGGCACTTGCATCTGAACGATAATTCCGCCCGTATCGTAATTTTCGTCGGCAAAATGAACCGTTGCTCCGGACTTTTTTTCTTTTGCTTTTACTACGGCTTCATGAACGAAATGTCCGTACATTCCTTTACCGCCGAATTTCGGAAGCAGTGCCGGATGAATATTTAATATTTTCGTTTTATATTCTTTAACTATCCGTTCGGGAACTTTTTTCAAATATCCCGCCAAACAAATTATGTCCGCATCGGACTGTTTCAAAATGTCATACATTTTATCGTCGTAATCTTGTTTATCCATATTTTTATAATCGAGAGCGACCGCTTTAATATTTTCTTTTTTTGCTCTTTCAAGCCCGTAAGCGGAAGGATTATTGGATATTACGACAACAACTTCGGCAATATTTTCCAATATTCCGTTTTTCGTTGAATCTATTATCGACTGTAAATTGGATCCGCCTCCGGAAACCAATACCGCTAACTTTTTCATTATATCATTTCCACACCTTTTTTACCTTTTTTAACGTAACCTATAATTTTGGAACCTTTAAAAAATTTGTTTACTTCTTTTGCATGTTCCGGTCTGACGAATATTGCCATACCTATACCCATATTCAACGTTCTGTAAATATCGGTTTCGGGAACGTTCCCTTTTTTTTGAATTATTTTAAATATTTCAGGAACTTTCCAAGATTTTTTTTCTATTATTACATGTGCGGTTTCAGGTAAAATTCTTCCTATCTTGTCATAAAAACTTCCGCCGGTAATATGTGCGATACCTACTATTTTGTTCTTTTTACCGCTATTGAATTTTTTAAGTGCCGCCAACACTTCTTTGACGTAAATTTTTGTAGGAGCCAACAACTCTTTCGAATATTTTTTCAATTCTTTTTCGTTAAAAACTTTTCTGATTAAAGAATAACCGTTGGAGTGAGGACCGCTTGAAGCAAGACCTATTATGACATCGCCTTCTTTAATGTCTTTACCTGTTATTTCTTTGCCTTTTTCTATTATACCGACGGCAAACCCTGCCAAATCGTATTCTTCGCCTTTATAAAAGCTCGGCATTTCGGCGGTTTCTCCGCCTATAAGTTGTGCGTCGGACTGTTTGCAACCGTCAATAATACCTTTTATTACTTTTTCCGTTAACGAAACGTTAAGTTTACCGCAAGCAAAATAATCCAAAAAGAACAGAGGTTTTGCTCCTACACAAATAATATCGTTAACGTTCATTGCAACCAAATCTATACCGACCGTATCGTGTTTGTTTACCAAAAACGCAATTTTCAATTTTGTTCCTACGCCGTCGGTAGAACTGACCAAATTATATTTTGTGTTTTCTATGGGGAACGCTCCGCCGAACCCGCCGACTTTAGGAAGTTTCTTCTTCAGTCTTTTAACAAGTTCGTTTCCCGCATCGATATTTACACCTGCTTTTTGGTAAGTTATAGCCATTTATCCCCCAAAACATGTCGTATATATTTATTTTAAAAATTTTTGTTTATAAAACGTCGTTAGCAGTCAAAAACAAAGATTGTGCCAAAGCATTAAAAAAGTTTTGATATGCTAAAGGTTCAGTAACTGCTCTGTTATTTTGTTCTGCATTTGCTCTGACAAGACATTGTTTGCCTTGTACACGAACGGTAACGGTCATAGTCGTTTTATTTGTAAAAGAGTAGCCCGACACCGTTCCGAGCGATTCATCGGCTTTTTCAATTATAAAGCCCAAATCCTGCATAGTTGCGATAACATTTCTTAACACGTTATTTTTGTCGCTTGTATCAAAAGATTTTGTTTGATAGTTTCTTGTTTGAACTTGAGATTGTTGAGCATCAACAGCTCCTATAGTTGTACAAGAAGGTATAAAAGCCAAACAAAAAAACAAACCTATAATAACGAAATTTCTCATTATATTTTCTCCTTAATTATATACCGTTAGCCGTTAAAAATACGGACTGAGACAATTTATCAAAAAATTGTTGATAAGTTTTCGTATCGGTAATTTTTTCAACTTTAAAAAGGTTACCTTTGTTGTCCCAACTCTTTCTTGTAAATAAAACTCTTACCTTTATTGTTTTTTCTTTAGTGGGAGTTGTTACAATATTAACATAAAATTTCTGAACTTCTTCGTAAGTGGTTTCACCGTTACCGCTTGCAATAGATAAAATAGAAAGAGTTTTTAATGCTATTTTACCGGTAGTTCCCGTGACATCACTGTTTTTTTCGGCAGTTATCATACCTAAATTAACATCGGACTCTTTTATGGAATAACCCAAATCCTGTAAAACTTGTGCCGATGCTGTTAAAAGATCTTTTTCGTTTTGAGTATCAAATACTCTTGTTTCTATACTTCTTCTTTCCAAATAATCCTTATCAAGAGTATATAAATTTTGTTGATTTGCACATCCTGAAAACAAAACTACAACCGTTAAAAAAAATAAAAGTTTTTTCATATTTTTACTCTCTTAGAAACTTGACGTTCTGTAAGAGAAATCTCTAACTTTTCCCTCATTATCAAATTTTATTATTATCGTTAATGTTCTTTGTGAAGTGCTCTGTTTGCTTTTATCGGAACTTGCACCTACAACTACAAGCCATATACCTTTAGAAGAAGAAGAAGAATCTATTTGAGTTGACATTTTATCATATACCCAAACTTCTCTTCTCTGTTCGTCGGTAGTTACAATATTCGGCGAACCTAAAACTTCAACAACTTCCGCAGAAGTCATACCGATTTTTACTTCTCTTTGAACTTTACCTACACTTATGTTATCGGTAGCGGTATCTGCACTTTTTTGTGTTGAAGCACAGGATGAAATAAATAAAGCACAGCTTAATAAGCAAATCAAACTTACTAATTTTTTCATATTTTCTCCTTATTTATAAATTTTTTTCTCAATTTACCGTTTAAATTATAGAATATTTCAATATAAAAATAAAGATATCAATATAACAAAAAGCAGGAAGAAAAAAACACCTATCGAAAATTGTTGAAAACGATTTTCGAGTGACGAAATATTTTGACTACTAAGGTCTTTGTCGTTAAAGACCTTAAGATTTTAGGTTACCTTATTCTTTGCTTTCAAAGGATTTCAAGATTTTAAGCTATAACGAAATATTTGACGACTGAAGTGTACTGAAAAGTAAGCGAAGCGAGTGGTACTCGAAGGAGACAAATATAAAGTTATAGCTTAAAAGAAAAAGCCGTTTCGCTTTAATTATTTTTTAATGTATTATTTTCTGCTGCCTGGTTTTACAGGTTTTGAACCGTCTTTACATAACGGACATTCTTCGGCTTTATAACTTTTAACTTCCAAACTTAGCAACGAAAAGCGCGGAACACCGAAATCAACTTTACCGGCACTTCTATCTACCAAAGAGCATACCGCAACGATTTCTGCACCGAATTCTTTTAAACTTTCTATAACTTCTCTTGTTGAAAGACCTGTAGTTATAACATCTTCAACTACAAGAACTTTTTCACCTTTATTAACGGAAAAGCCTCTTCTTAATGTAACTTTACCGTCAACTCTTTCGGTAAAAATTGCTCTTGTTCCGAACGCTCTGCCCATTTCATAACCGATTATTACTCCTCCCATTGCAGGAGAAACAACCACATCTATATCTTTTACTACTTGAGTAATTTTTTCTTTTAAGTTTTGTGCCAAAACTTGTGCAACTTCCGGATGTTGCAATATAAGTGCGGACTGAAAATACGTATCCGAATGTAAACCGCTTGACAACAAAAAGTGACCGTTTAATAATGCATTATGTTTTTTGAACAACTCTTTCATTTCTTCTTGATTCATTTTATTATATCCCCTTAATTGATTCGTAAATATTTTTTGCAACTTCTACGGGATTTTCGGCTTGAATTATAGGTCTTCCGACAACTATAAAATCTGCTCCCGCTTTAACTGCACTTTCAGGAGTTGCTACTCTTTTCTGGTCGTCGGCAACTTTAACGGGTCTTATTCCGGGCGTAACGACTTCAAAATCTTTACCGCAATTCGATTTTATCGTTTCTATTTCAAGCGGCGACGATATTACTCCGTCAACGCCGCAGTCTTTAGCAAGTTTTGCTCTTCTTACAACTTCTTGAGGTGTAGTAACCTGACTTGTTAAAACGGTTACTGCCCAAATTTTCGGTTTGTTTTCAACCGATGTTGCAAGTTTCAACATTTC
This sequence comes from Endomicrobiaceae bacterium, assembly GCA_045586665.1. GTDB lineage: Bacteria > Elusimicrobiota > Endomicrobiia > Endomicrobiales > Endomicrobiaceae > Ruminimicrobiellum. The sequence goes on from JAZNAT010000149.1 coordinate 12,248, forward strand.
TTCCTCGCCGCAAGAATGAACCGTTAAACTGTAAACTCCCAAATCTCTTGCAGACTGTACAGCTCTTTGAACCGTTGCGGGAATATCGTGAAACTTCAAATCCAAAAATACTTTTTTACCGTTATCGTTTATCATTTTTATAATTTCTTTACCCGACCGTAAAAAAAGTATCGGACCGACCTTAAAAACGTCTATATAAGGACTTAAATCTTTAACTAATTTTTCGGCTTTATTAAAATCAAAAACGTCCAACGCTAAAATAGTTTTGTTCATAATATAACCTTACCTTGCAATTCTTTAATATTTTTTATTTTTTTATCTTTCAAATATTTTTCAAGTCCGTAATATGTATTTTCGAAAACGTCGGGTTCTACCAAAACTTGAGTTCCTATACTTACGCAAGCCGCACCTGCAAGAACGAACTCTATAACGTCGTCACTGTTTGTTATTCCGCCACAGCCTATTATAGGTATCGAAACTTTTTGAAACGCTTCAAACACGCATCTTAACGCCATCGGTTTTACGCAAGGTCCCGACATTCCGCCTTTAACGGTGGACAGTTTAGGTTTAAAAGTGTTTATATCTATTGCCATTGCAGGAAAAGTGTTCGTTAAAGTTACGGCATCGGCACCGCAGTTTTGTGCTATAAGAGAAAGTGCGGCAATATCTTGAACCTGAGGCGAAAGCTTTGCAATTACGGGAAACTTTGAAATTTCTTTTACGCTTTTGATTATATTACTTAACAGTTCGATATCTTGTGAAATTATAGTCTTTTTCAAGTTCGGGCAAGAAAGGTTCAACTCTATCGCCGATATCTTCGAAAAAGAATTTAAAATTTTTATCACCTGAACGTAATCGCTGACGCAGGCTCCCGCAACGCTTACGATTATCGGCACTTTCAATTTTAAGATGTCGTCAAGTTTTGTTTCGACGAATTTTTTTACTCCGACGTTTTGAAGTCCTATCGTGTTAAGCATACCTGAGGCAACCTCTGCAATTCTGGGTTGAGGGTTGCCCAATCTTTCTTCCAAAGTTATGGTTTTTGTAATTACGGCACCGATTTTTGTAATATGGATTAAATCTACCAACTCGTTACCATAACCGAAAGTTCCCGATGCGCTAAGCAGCGGGCTTTTCATTTTTATACCTAAAAAATTCGTAGTTAAACTTGTCATAGTTTTATTATTATATCTTTTAAGAGTATTTTTTTCAATTATTCTATGGTTTCAATATAAAAACTTACGGGACGAAACCCGTCGTTGCAGGAAATCATTGCAGAGTGTTCGTTTTTCATCCAACCGTCAAAAAAATTACCGCCGCCTGCGGCAAGTTCTTTAACGAACTTTTCCATACTTTCCCATGCACTTTCGCATAATTTTTCAGGCCTTTGAGCATTGTAGGAAATAAAAACGTCTCCTAATTTCAAATCACAGGTATGTTTTATCGGATTTTCATACTTTTTTATGAGGTCTTTGTATTCGGATTGTTTTACTACAGTAATTTTTACATTTTTCATTTATAAATTCTTATCTAATAACAAAAATTTATTTTTAAAATCATTAAGAGCAAGTGCTCTGTGACTGATTTGATTTTTAATTTCTTCACCGATTTGGGCAAAAGTTTTTTCGTATTTAGGAACATAAAATAATGGATCGTAACCGAACCCCGTATTTCCGGACAAACTTTCTGCAATATATCCTTTTATTTTGCCTTCGGCAAGAATTTTTATATTACCTTGCGGATCGCTTAACGCAATAACACATCTGAATTGTGCTTGTCTGTTTTCCAATTGAACACCGTTAAGAGCTTTTAACAATTTGTTATTGTTATCCGCATAAGAACAATTTTCTCCTGCATATCTTGAAGAATATACTCCGGGTGCACCGTTCAAATAGTTTACTTCAAGACCGGTATCATCGGCTATTGTCCAAGAATTAAAATATTTTGCAACTTCGGTAGCTTTTTTTATTGCGTTATCTTGTAAAGTCTGTCCGTCTTCAACAACTTCAGGATACTTTTCGAAATCGGTCATCGGTTTTATTGTTACCGATAAATTTTTTAAAATATCTTTTATTTCCACAACTTTATGTTTGTTGCCGGTAGCAAGTATTATTTCTTTCATTTTAAATTTTTCCCAATGCTTTTTTCTGTGCTTTTATTATTTGAAATATTCCCGTTTTTGCACTGTCCAACATTTTATCTAAATCTTTTCTTGAAAAGGTATGTCCTTCTGCTGTTCCTTGAACTTCAACCAAATCACCGTTATCAAGCATAACAACATTCATATCAATATCGGCAACATTGTCTTCTTTTGCAGACAAATCCAACACCATTTGTTTACCTACAAAACCTACACTTATTGCCGCTAAAAAACCTTTTAAAGGTAATGTTTCTATCAATTTTTGCTTCTGCAATTTTTTAAGTGCAAGAGCAAGTGCTATAAAACCGCCGTTAATTGATGCGGTTCTTGTCCCGCCGTCCGCTCTTATAACATCACAATCTATGGTTATTGTTCTTTTACCTAACTTTTCCAAATCCACACAAGCTCTTAACGATCTTCCTACAAGCCTTGATATTTCCTGAGCTCTGCCGTTCTGTAATTTTTTTCTTGAAATTCTATCGTTACAAGATCTCGGCATCATCGAATATTCCGCAGTTACCCAACCCTGTTCTCTTTTTTCCGCTTCTATAAAAGGCGGAACTTTTTCTTCTACCGTTGCAACACACAAAACTTTTGTTTCACCTAAAGAAAACATACATGAACCTTCGGCATGTTTCAAATAATTTTTTACTATTTTAATTTTTCTCATTTTCTCCCCTTAAAAAATCACTTTGCGATTTTTGAGGTATAGATGTATGGAAGAATGGATGTCTGGAAACAACTGAACTACGAGACGTTGCGCGGAATGTTTGCCCACCTTACAAGGGCAAATCATCCGAAGATCCCGCATCAAGTGCGGGATGACAATTTATTCAATCATTGCCTTTTCTATACCTCTATACTTCTATCCCTCTGTTCCTCAATTTTCGTAGTTCTTTAAAGTTTCTTCCAATGTTGCAATTTTACTTTGTGTATCTGCAAGTTTTTGTCTTATTCTTGCAACTTCTTCGGCAGGAGCTTTTTCTACGAATTTCGGATTAGACAATTTTTTATTATATTTTTCTTGTTCCGCTACGATATTTTTTATTTCTTTGTTTATTCTTGCTTTTTCTTTTTCCATATCTATAAGACCTTCCAAAGGTATAAATATTTCAAAGCCGGTAGCAACAGCCAAAGCGGAATTTTTTTCTCTTTGAATATCTTTACCGATAACCAAATCTTTTATTTTGCCTAACGATTTTATGTATGCTTGGTTATTTTCAACAACAAACTTACTTTCGTCCAACACTTTTATTTTTGTTGTAATAAATGCTGCAGGTGAAATATTCATTTCACTTCTTACATTTCTTATTTTAGAAACAATTTCCTGAACTACAGCCATTTGATTTGCTTCATTTGCAAAAACAAGTTTATCATCATAAACAGGGAAACTTGAATTTACTATACTTTCCGTTGTGTTATTAAATATTGACCACAACTCATCACTTATAAACGGCATAATAGGTGCAAGCATTTTTATTGTTCCTTTCAATATGTAAATAAGAACGGACAATACCTGTTTCTTTTCTTCAACATTTTCGGATGTCATTCTGATTTTTGAAAGTTCTATATACCAATCACAGAACTTTGTCCAAATAAAATCATAAAGAGTTCTTGAAGCAACATCTATATCGTAAACCTCAAATGCTCTTGTAACGGTTTTTATTGTTTGGTTATATTCGTTAAGTATCCACTTATCCGAAAGTTCTTTTACCTGCGGTGTACCCGATATTTCCAGTTCGCCTTTATTCATAAGAATAAATCTTGAAGCATTCCAAATTTTGTTTGCAAAGTTTCTCGCTGCAAGGAAAGAATCGTTCGATATTTGCATATCTCTTCCGGGAGCCGCAGATTGTGCCAAAGCAAACCTTAAAGCATCCGTTCCGAACTGGTCCATAATTTCTAACGGATTTATAACGTTACCTTTCGACTTTGACATTTTCAAACCGTGTTTGTCTCTGACTATACCGTGAATAAACACATCACTAAACGGTATATCGTTCAAGAATTCAAGTCCCATTTGAACCATTCTTGCAACCCATAAGTAAAGAATTTCATGACCTGTTACAAGAACTCCGGTAGGATAATAATATTTCAATTCTTCGTTGTCCGGATTTTCTCCCCAATTAAATACGCTGAACGGCCACATAGCCGAAGAAAACCAAGTATCCAAAACATCGTTATCTTGAACCAAATGTGTGTTACCGCAATGAGGACATTTTACGGGAGTGTCCTGTTCGACTATCGGAGGACAACTTGTTTTGTTACCGTTTTCATCTACACAATAAAAAACCGGTATTCTGTGTCCCCACCAAATTTGTCTGCTTATACACCAATCTCTTAAATTATCCAACCATAAAGTATAAGGTTTTTTCCAGGATGAAGGATAAAATTTTACTTTTTCGTCTTTTGCCGCCTGTGAAGCACGTTTGGACATTTCTTCAACTTTTAAAAACCATTGTTCCGACATTATAGGTTCTATTGTTGTTCCGCATCTGTAACATTTACCTACGGAATGGCTGTAATCTTCAGTTTTTATAAGGTACCCTTGTTCCTGCAAATCCGCAACGATTTGCTCTCTTGCAGCTTTTGCGGACATGCCTTTATATTTTTCCATTATATCCGTCATGTTACCGTTAGCATCAATAACTTCAAGTATTTCAAGGTTATGTCTTCTTGCTATTTCATAATCAACCGCGTCGTGTGCAGGTGTTACTTTTACCGCACCCGTTCCAAACTGCATATCTACGATATAATCTGCAACAACTTTTATTTCTCTTCCTACCAAAGGAAGAATTATCGTTTTACCTACTATATTTTTGTATCTTTCATCGTTAGGATTTACTGCAACGGCAGTATCACCTATCATCGTTTCAGGTCTTGTAGTTGCAACGGTCAAAAATTCGTTGGAATCTTTTATAGGATATTTTATGTACCACAAATTACCTTTTTCGGGATGATATTCAACTTCAATATCCGATAATGCAGTATTACATCTCGGGCACCAATTAACCAACCTTTTTCCTCTGTAAATCAAACCTTTATCGTAAAATTGTTTGAATGCTCTTTTAACGGCTTTTGAGCATGCTTCATCCATAGTAAATCTTGTTCTGTCCCAATCCAGACCGCAACCCAACTTTTTCAATTGGTCTAAAATCGTGTCGCCTGTTTCCTGTCGCCATTGCCACATCTTTTCTATGAATTTTTCTCTTCCGAGATCGTATTTCGTTTTACCTTCTTTTTTAAGAAGCTTTTCTACGACGTTCTGCGTTGCAATTCCGCCGTGGTCTGTTCCGGGAACCCATAAAGTGTTAAAACCTTGCATTTTTTTAAATCTGATAATTGCATCCTGCAAAGAATCGTTTAACGCATGTCCCATATGTAAAGAACCGGTAACATTAGGTGGCGGTATAACTATCGTAAAAGATTTTTTTGTTTTATCGGGCTTAGAAGAAAACGTTTTGTTGTCTATCCAATATTTTACCCACTTTTGTTCAATTTTTTTTGAATCGTAAACTTTTTCCATTTCCATAATATTCTGCCTTTATATTGTTTTATTTATTTTTTTCTAAAAACTCTTTTGCTTCGGGACTGTTCAACTCAGCCGCTTTTTGCATATTTATAAAAGCCTGTTCTTTGTTGCCCATATCGTTAAAAATAACACCTAACATATAATACGCACCTTCATGTTCAGGGTTAACTTGTGCAAGTTTTTCAAACATTTTTAAAGAATTATCCAAATCTTTGTTATTATAATCGTACATTCCCAAATCATATAATGCAGGCTGAAACCGGTCAAAACTATCCAACGATTTTTTATAATAATCTATTTCTTTATCGAAATCTTTCATAATTCCGTAACAAAAACCGATATTATACAATGCACTTGCTTTTATTTCGTTATTTTCATCTTCATTCAAACTTTCGGTAAAAAAATCTATTGCCTGTTCATATTGACCGTTTTTGGCAGCTTCTATACCTTGTGAATAGCTTGACATTTCATGTTTTGACGAACACGCAACAACACATATTACCGTAAAAAACAAAAACAAACTTAAAAATTTTTTCATATTATCCTCTCCGTACAAAAGACGTTAAAATACTTTTTTCCACACTTCAGGTTTTTCCATACACAAATACACAACAACGTCTTTATTTTGTTTTTTTATTAAACCGACAAGATATTTGTATATTTTTATTCTTTCTTTTTCATCGTATCTCAATTTGTTATCATGAGACAATAAGAATTCTTCGTCAAGCATTTTGTTATCCGGAAATCTGGTCTCTATAACTTTTTTCAAAGAAGCAACCATTCTTAAAGAACCTATACTTATCCATTTTATATATTTTCCATCTATAAAATCAAATATATTTTCAATAGTTTTTTTGTAACCTTCTTTCCAATCTTCATATAGTATCACAGGATCAAAATGAAATCCTACGCTATATCCGGCTTGTATACATTCTTGCGCAGCTTTTAACCTGTCTTTCAAACCAGGTGTACAGTGCTCGTTTTCTTTTATCATCCGTTCCGCATTAACAGACCAAGAAACTACAATATTTTTACTTCCGCCAAGTTTTAACAAATTGTCTATATTTACACTTTTAGTTTTAAATTCAAAAGACATATTTTTATTATTTT
>JAZNAT010000150.1:0-2546 GCA_045586665.1 Endomicrobiaceae bacterium
AAAAAAATTAAAAGGTAAAAATTATATTAAATGTATTAAAATAAAATTGTTAAAGCAATTATAATAGTATGTCACTTAAATTCAAAGGAGGTAAAAAATGATAAATATAATTGTTTGCGGTGCATGCGGAAGGATGGGCAGCGGGATAATCAATATGGCAAAACAGGACAAAGATATAAATATCGTTGCCGGAACAGAAATAGATTCCAGCGTTTCAATAGGCAATAAAGACCCTTTGATAGTGAAATCGTCAGAAATTGAGTCGGTAATAAACACCGGAGATATAATACTTGATTTTACCGTTCCGAGTAATACGATGAGAACGTTGGAAATTGCTATTAAAAAAAATGCAAAAATGGTTATAGGTACTACCGGTTTATACGACGAACACAGAGATGTTTTGAAATATGCGGGGACAAAGATTCCCGTAGTTGCATCGCCCAATATGTCTATGGGTATAAACATTTTGACCGATATCGTAGAAAATTTGGCAAAAAAAATACCCGATTATGACGTTGAAATAGTTGAAATTCATCATAACAAAAAGAAAGATTCTCCTTCCGGAACTGCAATAAGACTTGCCGAAGCGGTTGCTTCCGGACATAACAGAAATTTAAAAGAAACGGGCATTTACGGAAGACACGGACTTGACGCTCTCAGAAAACAGGGTGAAATTGGAATACATGCCGTCAGATGCGGCGACGTTTGCGGTGATCATACCGTATATTTTGCAAGTGAAGGCGAAAGGATAGAAATATCTCACAAAGCGACGTCAAGAGCATGCCTTGTAGCCGGTGCGTTAAGAGCCGCAAAATGGCTTGCCGACAAGCCTGCAGGTTTGTACGATATGCGGGACGTTTTAGGCTTGAAATAAATAATAGATAATTACAATAAATTAAGGTGACAAAATGGAAATTAAAACTAACGACAAACTGCAAAAGTTGCCTCCATATCTTTTTATTGAGATAGACAGAAAAAAGAAAGAAGCGATAGACAGAGGTGCTGACATTATATCGCTGGGAGTAGGCGACCCCGATATGCCGACACCCGATCATATAATAAAATCGGCACAGTTTGCTTTAACAAAGTCCGTAAATCATCAGTATCCGTTCGGTTCCGGACTTTTATCTTTCAGAAAAGCCGTTGCCGGTTGGTATAAATCAAGATTTAATGTCGATTTAAACCCCGACAACGAAGTTTGCGCTTTAATCGGGTCGAAAGAAGGTATCGGGCATATGCATTTGGCTTTTATCAATCCCGGCGACGTCGTTTTAATTCCCGAACCGGGCTATCCCGTTTATAATACGGGAACAATATTTACCGATGGAACACCTTATTTTATGCCTTTGATTGAAGAAAACGGCTTTTTGCCGGATTTGGATGCAATACCTGAAGAAACGGCAAAAAAAGCAAAAATAATTTTTATAAATTATCCGAATAATCCGACCTCTGCAGTCGCATCGAAAGAGTTTTATGTTAAACTTATAGAGTTTGCAAAAAAGTATAATATTATCGTCGCATACGACAATGCATATTCTGAAATTTATTACGATGAAAACGAAAAACCTATGAGTTTTTTGGAAGTTGAAGGCGCAAAAGATGTTGGAGTGGAATTTCATTCGTTATCGAAAACTTATAATATGACCGGCTGGAGGCTTGGCTGGGTATGCGGAAATAAAGACGTCGTGGCAGCTATTGCAAAAGTTAAAGACAACTACGATTCCGGTGTTTTTCAGGCTGTTCAGGAGGCAGGTATTACCGCTTTAACATCTTCCCAACAGTGTGTGCAAGATATGAGAAAAATTTATAAAGAAAGAAGAGATGTTCTTTGCGACGGACTTAACAATTTGGGCTGGAATGTCGTAAAACCGAAAGCAACGTTTTATGTCTGGGCAAAAATTCCTAAAGGGTACAAATCTTCCGAAGTCGTTTCAAAACTTTTGGACGAATGTGCAATCGTATGTACTCCCGGTAACGGTATGGGAAAATCCGGTGAAGGTTATGTAAGGTTTGCTTTAACGGTAACCGTAGCAAGAATAAAAGAGGCTCTTAAAAGAATTGCCGAAGTCAAATGGTAAAATAAAATTTTAAAATTTATTTTATAGATGCGAAATATCATAATAAGATATCGTATGAAAAAAATGAAATTTTTTAATAAATACTCTTTTACCAAGCTACGTTATCTTGTCCGGTGAGTCTTTTTATTACTTTACGTATTACTCTTTGTTTGGTTTCCGTTCCGTAATCGTCGCTACCGTAAGGTTCTCCTAATCCTATCCATCTGACTTTTTGTTGTTCGTTTTCTCTAAAATATACTGAGTAAAACGGCGTATATAAAACTCCTCGCCCGTATCTGACAACATTTATTTGAGGTTCGGAGTAACCGTTTCTATTATATATCCAAGAACCGTATGCGAAATGTTTTGTAACTATATAATTTACGCCTTCCATTCCGCCGGAAAAATCAAAACTTGTAAATTTTCTTCCGCCGTCTATTTCTACGTTTAGGTCAAATATACTTTCAGCCCAGTCGCCGTGTTCATCGT
>JAZNAT010000151.1:0-2289 GCA_045586665.1 Endomicrobiaceae bacterium
TAATTATGATTTTTAATATTATACATTATGAATTAATTGTAATGAATTCATTATATATTATTATATAATATAATAAGTAAAAAATAAATACAATTTATCTTATAATGAGTTTGTTCTTGCTAAATTTCGGATTTTAATATAAAATATATGTGTTTGATTTTATTTGACGATAAGAAAATAAAAATGTAAAATATATAATCTAAATCGTAAAAGTTTTTGGAGGAATATAATGGCAAAATTGAAAACAGGAAGACACACATCTGCTCTTAAAGAAGCAAGAAAAGCTGAAAAAAGAACGGCAAGAAATGCCGCAACAAAAAGCAAAATAAGAACGTTGGCAAAAAAAGTTGAATCTGCTGTAAAAGCAAAAGATACCGAAGCTGCAAAAGCTGCTCTTAACACTGCTTTTTCCGAATGGGATAAAGCTAAAAAGAAAAATGTTATTCATAAAAATGCAGCAGCTAATCAAAAAGCAAGATTGTCAAAACTCGTTGCATCTTTATAATTTTAAAATGTATTTTTTAAGCCGATATTTAATTTAAAGTATCGGCTTTTTTTATTTTTTAAATAATAAAAAAAATGTTTGAAACAAAAAAAGTTATCAAATATGCCGGAAGCGTAAGTGCCGGAACAACGGTATCAAGAGTGTTCGGCTACATCAGAGACATGCTTGTAGCTTATCTGTTCGGTGCAGGAATGTTTGCCGACGCTTTTTATGCAGCGTTCAGAATACCGAATCTTGTAAGAAGAATGTTGGGGGAAGGATCTTTTTCCGCCGCTTTTATTCCCGTATTTTCGCAATATTTACATACAAAAACAAAATCCGAAACTCAAAAACTTATAAATGTAGTTTTTACACTTTTAACCGTATTGTTACTTGTTATTACGATATTAGGCGTTTTTTTTGCACCTTTATTGGTAAAAATAATTGCTTACGGATTTACTTCCGATCCTGAAAAACTTCAATTAACGATAGACCTTACGAGGTTAATGTTTCCCTTTTTGTTATTTATTTGTTTGGCGGCGATGCTTTTGGCTCTTCTTAACACGTTAAATTCTTTTTTTATTCCCGCTATAGCTCCGGCAAATTTAAGCTTTGCCGAAATAATATATATATTGGCGTTGGCGCCGCTATTTTCGCCGGCAAATCAAATAAAAGGTCTTGCAATAAGCGTTATTTTCGGCGGGCTTGGACATTTTATTATGCAGTATCCGGTTTTAAAAAAATTTGGCTGGACACTTAGTTTCGATTTCAACTTCAATCATCCGGGTATAAAAAAAATAGCTTTTTTAATGATACCTTCAATAATAGGTATTTCCGTAGATCAGATAAATACGTTTGTAGATACGATATGCGCCTCTTTTTTAGGAGACGGTTCTATTACGGCACTGTATTATTCCGGCAGGCTTATGCAGTTGCCTCTTGCAATATTCGGGCTTGCACTTGCGACGGTTTCTCTTCCGATGATGTCAAAGTACGTTGCCATAAAAAATATTGACGAATTAAAAGAAACGTTAAATCTTTCGATAAGATTTTCGATAGTTGCTTTATTGCCTGCAACGGCGGGGCTTATAGCGATAGGTCTTCCGATAATACAGGTTTTGTTTGAGAGAGGTAAATTCGATTACGGTGCATCCGTTCTTACGAACAGTGCCTTATTTTATTACTCTTTGGGTCTTCCGGCATTTGCCGTTACAAAAATTTTAGCAAACACGTTTTTTTCTTTTCAAGATACGAAAACTCCCGTAAAAATTGCATTTGTTGTTATGATTTTTCACGTTATATTATGTATAATTTTTATGAAAATTATCGGTGTAGGCGGACTTGCACTTGCAACATCTTTATGTGCCTATATAAATGTTGCAATGCTTTTATATAAACTAAAATTAAAAATAGGCAGGATAGGCACAAAAAAAATTGTCGTTTCGTCATTAAAGGCGGCGGCGGCAGCGGCAATAACGGGATTAGTTGCTTATATGATAATGCGTATAAATATTTTACCGACAATTATAATTTTAATGATGTCAATTATAATATCCGTAATTTTGTTCGTTTTGTCGTTAAAATTGTTCAAATCCGACGAATTAAAACAGATTGTTGACGGGATAAAGAAAAAAACAAATGCAAATAAACATTAACGATTACACAGTAAACATTCCTCATCTTCCGGGCGTGTATATTATGAGGGATTCTGCGGCAAACATTATATACATCGGTAAAGCTAAAGATTTGAAAAAAAGAATAACGTCATATTTTCATTCCGATACCGACAGTAAATCTTTTTCCAT
>JAZNAT010000152.1:0-7800 GCA_045586665.1 Endomicrobiaceae bacterium
GACCAAGCCACAAATATTGCAGAAGATGTAATAATTATGGTACACGGAAAAGATATAAGGCACTTGAAAAGCATTTAAAACGGCAATATGTAAATGCATAATGTATATATAATTTACAAAGCAAAATTTTTAATAAAATAATAAGTTGTTTTCTTAAAAAAAATACATTAAGCGTTTCAAATGTTAAACTTTTCAACCGTTCGGCGGATTACAGTTTGTAAAATCTTCTGAAAAGTTTTACCATTATATATGAAACCGTAATACCTACAATAGCGCCGCACAAAACGTCTAACGGGAAATGGCAACCGGCATAAATTCTTTCAAAAGCCGTTGCAAAAGCAAAAAATAAATATATGTACCAGTATTTAGGCACGATCATAAACAGAAACATAGCCGCCGTAAAAGCAAACTGAGTATGTCCTGAAGGGAAAGACCTTGCATGAAGTATCTCATAAAAAACGTTAATATTTCCGTCACCGAAAACGGTTAACGGGCGCGGTCTTTGCACCAAATCTTTTATAAAATAGTTTATGGTACTTGCCGTTATCAAAACACAGACAAAAAGAGCCAAAAGTATCCAAAATTTATTTTTTTCTTCTTTTCTTAAAACAAAGAGAGATAGCAGTACTATAACTATAAAGCTCGGATTAAATCCTTTTGCGTCAAAATAGGAAATATTTGATATTATAAAATCAAAAAATTTATTCTTTAAGTTTATGTTCATAAACTTAAACACGGCATTGTCCGAATCAAGCAGTCCCTGCATTATCGTCTTTTTTTGACCTATAACGTTTGCCGTATACTTTTCCGGCAGATTTTGCGGGTTAAAAATTTTACACTTTGTAATCCAAAACTTTTTAACAAGACTACCGTTCCTGTAAACGGGAACTTCTACAGATTCTTCAAATTCGCCGAAAGGATAAACCTTTTCCGGATTTGAAAAATCAAAAACGTTGCTTGTTATAAACAGCCCGTCTTTATTTTTCAAACTGCTTAAATCCCGCTGCCATAAGTCATAAGCGTCTATTTTGTCACTTAAACAATAGACTCTTTTATCAGGCGTATAAAAATATATCTGGCTTGCCAGATAGCTTTTATGCGTAAACAAAAACGGTTTTTGGTTATCCGAGTACGAATCGCAAATTTCGTTTATTTTTAAAGCCAATTCTTTCCAGCCGAACAAATCGTTTGAAACGTCAACAATTTCGGCTTTTTTAATACCGAAATCTACCTTTTGAGCCTCTTTCTGAGGTAAAAAAGGTTCTATAGGTATAATTTTATACATACAGTGTACCGGGACCAACAAATCCATAAACAAAGCAAAACCGCAAGAAAAATATATAAAAATTCTGAATTTTTTATTTTTTTCCCAAAACTTATCAATTAAAAATGCCGCATATATAGTTAAAATCAAATAACCCATGGCAGGCCAGTGAGGCAGTATCTCATTAAAAGTGGCTATTACGTTGAAAAACAAAAGTACCGGTAAAGAAAAACTTGCAACAAAAAGTGCATCTTTCTTTTTTTTTGAAAAAGCATCTTTTATCAATACGAACATAACGTAACAGTAAAAAATAAAAAGAAAAGGGGAAACATATCCCGCCTGCGCTCCTAAAGAACGACCGAACAGCGTAAACGAAAAGCTCGGTAACGTTTTACCGAAACCGTGCTGTAATTGAAACCCGAAACTTGCCCAATTGTTTTGTATGTTCCATATAATTACAGGTAAAAATATTATAAAAGAAATTATCATCGATAGGTAAAGTTCTTTTTTTGCAAACCAAAATCTGTGCTCTTTTGAGCATAATAAAAATAAAATAATTGAAGGATATAACATAACGGCTGTATATTTGGATAAAAAAGCAAAACCTATTACAACTCCTAAAACGTACCAATATTTCTTTTGACCCGATTGTATAATGTTTATAAACAAGTAAAAAGATAACATCCAAAATAACGATAACGGCGAGTCGGGAATAGTTACTACCGCCCCTAAAAAAGAAAAAACGGGTAAAACGTTTAACAATACGATACTTATAAAAGCAATTTTTTCAGTGAATAGTTTTTTAACACACAAAAAAAACAGCCACGATGCAATTACAAAAATTATAACCGACGGAAGTCTTACGGCAAACTCATTTGTACCGAAGATATCGGTAAAAAGTTTTATTATGTATCCTATCATTGGCGGATGATCATAATAAGACAAATCCAAAAATTTCGAATATACCCAGTAGTGCGCCTCATCCACGGTTAAACCGAGCTTGCCTATAATTGATAGTCTTATAAACGTCGTTACTGCCGTTAAAGTCCAAAAAAGTTTGTAATAGTATGACATTTTTATATCCTTATATATGATATTTTTCAGTAATGGTATCATATTTATATTTATCCTTCAAGAAAAAAAACAATAAATAAATTGAAAATTCACATATTTTTTGCAAATTACAAAATTTTATTATTGAAAAATTTTCAACTATATACTAAAATATTATCGTACATAAAAAGGAGTTTCCGTGAAGAAAAAAGTTTGTGCACTTACAACTTTGATTTTTCTTTTATTATCAAACTTATCGTTCGGTTTGGTATCTTTTTGTATTTTTTTATCCGGAAATTCCTCTTTAACAGGTTATGATTTTGATGTAGAGAAACAATATAATCTTATAGTCAATCTCCCGAAAGATTTTGTAAATATGTGCATAAAAGTAACGGAAGATTTTAAAAAAATCAATACGAAAACAAACGATTTTTTATATTTAACAAAAAGCAATAAAGATATGTTTGCAAGCTCTTTTTTGGCAACATTATCAAAACAGTTAAAATTTAAAACTTTTTATTTTCTCTCAAAATATCCTCATAACGAAAATCTTTCTACGGGAAATAGCGTTTTTGTTTTATTGTCGGTGTTTCTTATATTTTACATGTTGCAATACATAGGATTGTTAAAATTATTCAATTCCGGTAACAATATTAAAAATATGTTGAAATATTCGTACTCTGTCTAAAAGATTGATTAGACAGAGTTTTTATTTATATAAAAATTATGATTACAATAAACTCTTTATCAAAATCTTACGGAACGAGAGTCCTATTTAAAGACTTAACCTTTAATGTAGGTAAAGGTGAAAAAATAGGTCTTGTTGCAAGAAACGGTTACGGTAAAACGACTTTACTCAAAATGATTACCGGTGAAGTCGAATACGACTCGGGACAAATACAAATACCTAAAAACTATAAAATAGGTTATTTGCAACAGCACATTAATTTTACTTTTAATACCGTAATTGATGAAACGGCTTCCGTAATACCGAAAGAGGAAAGCGAAACGAAATGGAGAGCCGAAAAAGTTCTTTTCGGGTTAGGTTTTACAAAAGAGGATTTGTTAAAAAATCCGGCGGAATTTTCCGGCGGATACAAAATTAGAATAAATCTTGCAAAAATATTATTGTCCGGCTCGGATATGCTCTTGCTTGATGAACCTAACAACTATTTGGATATAGTTGCAATAAGGTGGCTTGTAAAATTTTTAAACGAATGGAAAGGGGAACTTATACTTATAACTCATGACAGAGCTTTTATGGATAAAGTCGTTACGCATACTGTAGCCATATACAGAAACAAAGCTAAAAAAATAGAAGGGAATACGGAAAAACTCTACGCACAGATTTTAAAAGAAGAAGAAATATACGAAAAAACAAGATTAAATTATGAAAAAAAGAAGAAAAAGACAGAACTTTTTATAAGAAGATTCAGAGCAAAAGCAAGACTTGCGGGAATGGTTCAGTCAAGAATAAAGTGTCTTGAAAAACAAGAAGATATGCAGGAACTCGAAGAACTTGAAACGTTATCTTTTTCTTTTAACAGCCTTGAATTTCCTGCAAATAAAATGCTGGGGGTTTATTCTTTAAAATTCGGATACGAATCGGACAATATTTTAATAAACGATTTTAATATCGATATACTGAAAAAAGAAAGAATATGTATAATAGGTAAAAACGGAAAAGGTAAATCCACTTTGTTAAAACTTCTTGCCTCACGTTTAACGCCGTTATCCGGCAAAATAAAAATACACCCAGAACTTAAAATGTCGTATTTCGTTCAATCCGACGTAAAGCAGTTAAACGACAACAAAACGATTTTTGAAGAAATCGTATCCGAAACTTCCGATTATCCGCAACTTGCAAGAAACGTATGCGGTGCGATGATGTTTAGCGGAGACAATATGCAAAAAAGAATTTCCGTTTTATCGGGAGGAGAAAAAAGCAGGGTTTTGTTAGGTAAGATTTTAATAAAACCGGCACACCTTTTGCTGCTTGACGAGCCGACAAACCATCTTGATTTGGAATCTACACAATCTTTAATCGAAGCGATAAACGATTTTGAAGGTTCCGTAATAACGGTTTCACATAACGAGGAACTGTTACATAAAGTCGCTCAAAAACTGATTGTTTTTGACAGGGACAAAGTGAGCGTTTATAACGGAACGTATGCGGAATTTTTACAGACGACAGGCTGGCAGGATGAGGGAGATATTTTAAAAGCGGAACAGACAAAAACGAAAAAAACTTATACGAAAGAAGAGGTAAAAAAAATAAGAGCAAAACTTATACAAGAGAAATCAAAAGCGTTAAAACCGTTGGAACTTAAAATAAAGCAGTTAGAAGAGACTATTCAACAGAAAGAAAAAGAAATAGAACATATAACAAAAATGCTTGTAAAAGCCTGTGAAGAAAATAACGTAAACTATCTTGCCGAAGGTCCGAGACAGAGCAAGGAAATAAAAAAGAATTTGGATTTGTTGTACGAAGAATTGTTTGAAAACACTCAGGTTTTTGAAGAAAAAGAAAAGTATTATGAAAATGAATTTAAAAATATAAGTAATTGACATATTTAGGGGAGACAAATTATGTTTAACATTTTTAACAAAAAAGTTTTTTTTAAAAAATTTTTATCGGTCTGTATTTCACTGGCCGTATTTAATTCTTTTGTAATGACGGACTTTTTACAAGCGTTTAGTCATCCGATACCGAATACAGTCCCGCCCGTTACCGCTTACGGACAAAATTTTGTCAACCCTATAAATGCAAAAATCACGGATGCTTTTACAAGCAAAAATAAAAACGCTTCAACCGTCGTTTTTATACAGGATTTACACGGAAACGCTTCGGTTCAGAAAAACATATCGGAAATTTTGAAATCTCTTGACGAAAACTACGGTATAGACTCTATTTTATTGGAAGGAGTTCCTGCAGGCAAAGCCGACACTAAAATTTTAAACAACTTAAAAAAATATGGAATTTCGGAAGTTCTTTTAAAAAGAGACGTTTTGACAGGAGCTGAATATTTCGTTTTAAACAACAAAACAAATGCAAAAATTTACGGACTTGAAAACTGGAAAACTTATATACAAAACATTCAAAGAGCCGCTCAAATAATGCAGGATAACGAATATATAACCGAAACTTATAACGATTTTAAAAATGCCGTATACGACAAAATCCCTAATTCAAAAAAACTTCAAAAATACGTTAATTTCGATTTATCAAACGGAACGTTTCTTGAAAAAATAAACAAACCGGTCATAAAATATAAAGATTTGCATAAATACGTATTTTTTACCGATACAATAAGCAAAATAAACACAAAAAAGATAAACGAAGAGTACGTCGCTTTTACAAAAACGTTACAGCAAAACTTGGATTTCGGTGAATATAAAAAACTTATAGACCTTTCAAAAAAAGAAAATTTAACACAATATTATAATGAGCTGTATAAAATCGTATCGGAAGAAAAATATGTAAAAGAATATAGCAATTTATACGATTTTTTAAAATATTCCACACAAAAAGCAAATTTAAACATAGTATCTTTAATTTCCCAGCAAAACAAATATTTTAACGATTATTTAACCTCTTCCGATAACAAAAATCAGGAGCATATTTTTATTTTAAAAATGACTCAACTTTTCGAATCGTTTTTACAGTTGTCCTTATCGGACGAAGAATACGATTTTTTTACCGACAACTACGAAAGGTACGTAAATTTGTTGTCAAAATATCTTGCACAGGACTATTATCTTTTTGAAGATTTGCTCTTTTACGACATTATTTTCGATTATCATAAAACAAATAAAGACAGAAACGAAACTTTTATAAAAAACATATCGAAAGTTTTAAAAAACAAAACCGACAAAATCAAACTTACGGCAGTAGTAGCGGGAGGGTTTCACTCTTCAATACTTGAAAAGTTAAAAAAGAACGATATATCTTACATTCTTGTTACCCCGTCAATAGACACCTCTTCAAATACTCGGTTTTATAACGAAATATTGGCAAGTACTTTAAAAGAAACCTCAAAAAATGCTCTTGCTCCTTTAAAAGTTATGCTTGCCGGTCAAAATATTCTTCCGCAGGGTTCAGAAGAAACCTTTCTTGAAAAACTCGTAGAAGCACTTATTTCGGTAAGCCAGGGAACGCCGGAACAAGTAAGAGAAAAATTGTTATCTTTTGTAAGAGAAGAGTTTGCTTTAAAAGACGACGTTGTTGCCGTATCGGCACAAATAAATAACGATACCGACACTTTTACGATAAAAGTAAACGGACAAACTCTTAATTTTGATATAAAAGACGACAAAATCGTATGGGAAAGTGTCTCTCAAAACGGTAAAACTTTTCAAAAAGAAAGACAAAGTCCAGGTTTGGGCGCAAGACTTGTAACTTTTATAAAAAAGAAATTTAACGTCTTTGAAGCAACTTCAATGAAGTTGAATCCGGCTTCTCCTTACGCTTCAAAATTTATCTCGCAAAGACTTGGACAGAGAAAAAATTTTATGTTTTCTTTATCCATGTTTTTCAGTTCCGTAAAACTTTATAAACTGTCTTACGATTTGATGATGGGGTTTGCCTCTTTAAAACAGACTCACTCAACATCTTACAGCATAAATTTTGACGAAGATTTTACCGAAGATATAACAAGTATGAAAGAGTTTGAAGGGTTTAAAGGTAAAAAATTGGAAATTAAGGTTGAACAAGGTCTTAATTTGACAAAAGAAGACATTATAAGAATACTTAAAAAAGCGATTAAACGTATGGATGAATCCGTAAAAGATTTTAAAGAAACTTTATTCATAGGTATTTTAGACAAATCTACAAACTTGTTTGAAGACCACTTGAACAACGGTTTTATAGGCGTAAACGAGGGGCTTTTTCAGTTGGGAGACAAAACGGTACAAAGAGCAATGCTTGAAGCCGGCTTAATACATGAAATTTCCCATGAATTAAAAGGTCCGTTAGACAATAACGCATATAAAGTTTTTGAAGAAAAAATGATGTTTTCTGACATGAAATATGTTATAGATTACGTTGCCAGACAGGAATTCGGTGCTTCCGTAGATTCTTCGGAAATTTTGTATAGTGACAAATACGATTATATAGTTAGAAGAATAACCGATACTCTTTTGGACAGCGTTTACGATTCAAAAACTCAGAAAAACGTTCCGCTGTTTACGTCCAACGTCCGTTTTATAAGAAAGTTCAGAAATTACAAATATAATATAGAAGATATCGCCGCTTTTATAAAAAGAAAAGATTTTACCATAAATGAACGAAAAGGTCAGTTAAGTCATATAGAAAACGAATATCTTATAGGTAACCCCGACGCACAAAAGCAGCTGTTTTCCCGCCTTACGAAAGACGGCTCAAGCGATTTGACCATGCAGGAATTCTTAGAAAGACATATCCCGGCACAAAGAATAACAGAAATAAATGAAAAGTTGAATGAAGTCGGAGGCCAAGCGGTCTT
>JAZNAT010000153.1:0-3823 GCA_045586665.1 Endomicrobiaceae bacterium
CAATTGCGGAAACAACCGTAACTTTTGAAGTTTTTAATAATGCTGCAATATCGTCTATCTTGTTTTCCAAACTGTCAACATATTTTTCACATGCACTGCCGCAAACCGCTTCTATTCTTCTTATTCCACTACCTACGGAACTTTCGGAAACGATTTTAAACATGCCTATATCGCCAGTTTTTTGAACGTGCGTTCCGCCGCAAAGTTCCATTGAAAAATATTTATCGTCATCGGTTTGTTTAACTTTTACGGTTCTTACTACGTCGCCGTATTTTTCCCCGAATAACGCCGTAGCGCCTTCTTTTCGTGCCTGTTCTATAGGCATTTCCGTAATACAAACGGGCAGATTTTGTCTTATAGTTTTATTTACATCTTTTTCTATTTTTTTTAGTTCTTCTTTTGTTACCGCTTTAAAGTGGTTAAAATCAAACCTTAAATTGTCGGGACAAACCAAAGAACCGGCTTGTGCAACATGGTTACCGAGAACTGTTCTTAAAACTTTCTGTAACAAATGTGTTGCGGTATGATGTCTTGCAGTTTGGTTTCTTTTATCGGTATTTATCGATGCAGTTAAAACATCACCTACTTTTACTTGACCTTTTTCAATTATAACTTTATGAACAAAAAGTTTTCCGATAGGTTTTGTAACATCGGTAACTTCCATATTTACGGATTCGCTAAACATTGTTCCGGTATCGGCAACTTGTCCTCCGGACTCACCGTAAAAAGGTGTGTTGGACAAAATTATTTCACCTTTATCGTTTGCGGATAAAGATTCAACTTTTTTACCGTCTTTTACGAGTGCAATAACTTTTACGGAAGAACTGTTTTGTGTGTATCCTTCAAAAGTTGTATCACCGCACTCTTTATGCAATACGGAATAAAATGTTATATCTTGTTCTCCCGAACCGCTCCATGCACCTCTGGATTTTTCTTGAGCAATTTTCTTTTCCTGTTCGAAACCTTTTTCATCTATTGTTAAGCCTTGTTCAAGTGCAATTTCTTTTGTAAGTTCGTGAGGGAATCCGTAAGTATCGTAAAGTTTAAAAACATCTTCTCCTTTCAATACAGACACATTTTTCGCTTTATACTGAGATATAAGATTATTCAATAAATCCGTTCCCATGTTTAATGTTTCAAGGAATTTTTCCTCTTCAACTTTTGCCATAGACTTTATGTTATCAAGTCTTGCCGTAAGTTCCGGATATGCAGGTTTCATAACATCGTGAACAACATCTACGAGTTTATACAAGAAAGGTTCGTTCATACCGAAAACTTTTCCCTGTCTTACGGCTCTTCTTAAAATTCTTCTTAAAACATAACCTCTGCCTTCATTTGAAGGATGAATACCGTCGGAAATTAAAAATGTTATTGCTCTTGCATGGTCTGCAATCATTCTCAATTTAGGTATATTATCGTTAAATGAAACTTTTAACAATTCCGATGCAGCGTTCATCATCGGTAAAAACAAGTCCGTATCAAAAACATTATTTTTACCGTTAGCTGCCGCAACTATTCTTTCAAGTCCCATACCGGTATCTATATTTTTTCTTCCCAACGGTTTTAATGAACCGTCTTCTTGTCTGTCGAACTGTGTGAAAACAAGGTTCCATATTTCAAGATATCTGTTACAATCGCACCACGGACCGCATGTAGGTTTATGACACCCCATATCTTCACCTAAATCTATCAAGATTTCAGAGCATGGTCCGCAAGGACCTGTAGGTCCCATCGTCCAAAAATTCGTTTCGTCGCCCATTTTTATAATTCTTGATTCTGGAACAAACTTTTTCCACATTTGCCCTGCTTCATCGTCATCTTTATAAATTGTTGCATAAAGTTTTTCTTTAGGTAATTGCATATAGTTGGTAAGAAAATCCCATGCCCATGCAATAGCTTCTTTTTTAAAATAATCACCGAAAGAAAAGTTACCTAACATTTCAAAAAATGTTAAGTGTCTGTTGGTTATACCCACTTGGTCTATATCCGACGTTCTGAAGCATTTTTGTGATGATGTTGCTCTGGTGAAAGTATCCTTACTTTGACCTAAAAAATGTTTCTTAAATTGAACCATCCCTGCGGAAGTAAATAACAATGTTTTATCTCCGGAAGGTACTAATGAATCCGACGGTACTACTTTACAACCTTTTTCACCAAAAAAGTCCAAAAAAGTTTTCCTAATATCTGCAGATTGTTTATTCATAATAGATAATTTTAGCAAAACGGATATGTTTTGGCAAATGAAACGGACCGAAAAATTTAATTGTAAAAAAACTGGTTTTTAAATTTTTAATTTTATATAATAAACAAGTTCAATATGAAAAAAACAAAGATATTTTTCCTTATAACCTTTTTTATAGTAAATGCTTCTTTGTTATATGCCGAAAATAATTTCAACAGTCCTTTTTTTGAAACGGACGAGTTTGTAAGCGACGTTGCTCATATACCTAACGGTCCGACAATTTTAAACGACGTTTCAAGAAAAATGAAAACGCCGGGATACTGGATATCAAAACTTAAAAATCCCGATAAAGTTATACTTACCGAGCAGGAAATTCAAAAGAAGAATACGAATCTTTTCAGAAAAACGGTAAACGTATACAACATTGCAAAATATCCCGCAAAAGTAAAAACTGCAGCTTTAAAAAAAAGCCAAAAACAAATATTAAGACTGTTTATAGGACGCAAATATATAGACTCTTCTTTTAACGAAATATCCAAACCTGCAATACAAAAAATAGATGCGACAATTGCCGTTCCTTCAAAAAAATATATGGATGTAAAATACGCAATGACGATTTCTTACTGCAACGTAAGACTGCTGCCTACCGATATGAACTTTTTGTACGACAAACAAACTTTTGACATAGACAGAGCACAAGTAGCGGCATTGGATATAGGAGAACCTCTTATAGCTTTACACCAAACAAAAGATAAAAAGTGGACTTATATTATATCGCAAATTGCCGAAGGGTGGATAAAAACGGAAAGTTTGGCATTTACAAACAAACAAAGATTTTCCGACTGGATAAACGCCAAAAGTTTCGTTGTAGTTACCGAGCCGAAAGCCGATATTTTTCTTGATGTAAAAATGACACAATATTTTGATTATGTCAGAATGTCTGCAAAACTTCCGATAATAAATTATATCAACAGAAATATAGCATGCATAAAAATACCGTATAAAAGCAAGAAGGGAAGTTTGATTTTTAAAAAAGGTTATATTTACATGGCAAACGTCAACAAAAAATATTTAAAATATACGCAAAGAAACGTTTTAATTCAAGCATTCAAACATCTTAACTCGCCATATTCTTGGGGAGGATACGACGGCGAACAAGACTGTTCTACGTTCGTAAGACAAGTGTTCGGATGTTTCGGTTTTGTCCTGCCAAGAAACTCGCTGGCACAAATATATTCCGAAAGCAACCCTATTAACTTAAAAAAAGATTTGTCCGACGAAGAAAAAAGTAAAGAAATCATAAATAAAGCATCCGAAGCAACATCTTTGCTTTATCTGCCCGGACATATTATGATTTACATCGGACAGGAAAAAGGCAAGCCTTATGCAATTCACGCAATTTGGGGAACGGAACATTCGGTTAACGAAAACGAAAAAGCCATAAGTTTTATTAACAGAGTAATCGTTTCAAGCCTTATGATAGGCGACAAAACACAAAAAGGACACCTTTTAAAAAGAATTACAAAACTTGCTACCGTAAAATAAAAAAATCAATAAAATTTATTATTATTTTCACTTTACCAGTGCAGTTTAGGTTTTCTTGCAGCTTCAACTTCATTTAATCTTTTTACCGAAGTATTT
>JAZNAT010000154.1:0-5042 GCA_045586665.1 Endomicrobiaceae bacterium
GCTTGAAGGACTGAACGTAAACGTAGAACTTGTAACGTCTTCATCCTTAAAGACAAAAAAGAAAAGAGAAGAAATTTTGTCCTCAATACAAAACGCCACTACAAACATTATCGTCGGAACGCATTCCATTATACAGGAAAGAGTCTCTTTTAAAAATTTAAGTCTTGTAATAATAGACGAGCAGCACAGATTCGGAGTAATACAAAAAGCGACACTTCTTGCAAAAGGAGTAAACCCGGACGTTTTAATGATGACCGCAACACCTATCCCCAGAGGACTTGCCATGACGATATACGGAGAAATGTCGGTAAGTGTTATAGACGAACTTCCTCCTAACAGAATGCCGGTAAAAACTTATTGCCTGTCGGAAAATTTCGCCTACGACAAAGCCTCTGAAGAACTGGAAAACGGAAGCCAGATATACATAGTTTATCCTCTCGTTGACGAGTCGGACAAAATAGAATTGAAATCGGCAACACAGGAAGCTGAAAAACTATCAAAGACAGTTTTTAAAAAGAATAAAGTCGCACTTTTGCATGGAAAAATGAAACCGAAAGAAAAAAACGAAATTATGTTGAAATTTAAAAACAAAGAGTTTGACGTTTTAATATCAACTACCGTCATAGAGGTCGGCATAGACGTACCTAACGCTACGGTAATAATCGTTCAACATGCAGACAGATACGGGCTTGCAACGCTGCACCAATTAAGAGGAAGAGTCGGAAGAGGACAAAAACAGTCTTATTGTATACTTGTTTCAAATGCCAAAGGACAGACCGCAAAACAAAGAATGAATATAATGACATCAACAAACGACGGTTTTAAAATTGCTTCCGAAGATTTGAAGATGAGAGGTCCCGGCGAGTTTACGGGAACGTTGCAGCACGGATTTCCGGAATTCAAAGCCGGCGACATAATAAAAGACGTAAAACTTATAGAATACGCAAAACAGGTCGCTGCCGACATAATTGCAAACGACCCTGAATTGTTGCTGCCGGAAAACTCCGATATAAAACATCTCATAAACTCTACGAAATATTTACAGTTATCGAAAATCATTCAGGTAGGTTAAACCGTTTTTGAAACGTCGTTAAGAAATTTATGCATTTTTACAAGCGCAAGCGTATCCTGTTTGCAGTACTCCAAAAGATTTTTTTTCGTCTCTTTTATTTTTTCTTCGTCGTATAATCCCATTGCCATATAAGCAAATGCGGATAATGCAATACCGCCTTCACCGATTTTCAACTCGTCATAATCCATTTCCGGTATCATTATCGGAAGAACTTTTTTTATTGAAGTCCTTCCGTGAAAACGTTTATCGTAATAATTGTTTCTTAACAAAAGTTCAAAATCGACTATTCTTTCCGTTATGGATTTCAATTGTTCTTCCAGTTCCGGATAACAAGACGCAAGCCTTGTAATTATTACTCTTTCAAAAGGCGAATAAGTTATTATGCTCCCGGATTTGCCGAGAACGTCTATAAGATTTTTTGCTATTTTTTTTCTGCAATCTTTTGTATGGTCGGCGATGTATTCAAAATGGTCCGAAACGCGTGCAATTTCATCGCATTTGTGTATTGAATACTGAGTCAATATCTGCGTATGAGGTGCGACGTTATTGTATAAAGGATATATGGTCATTACCGACTCAAAATCCAAATAATAAACCGGAAACACTATTTTTTCAAGTTCCGTTTTTAAGTCGCAGCTTACAAAAATCTTGTCGTTTATTACGCAGTCTCTTACAATCCGCTGCATCCGAGAAAGTTCAAAATCGCCTGGTATATCCTCAATTCTAAATATTTTTTTTTCACAAAGTTCGTCTAAAACCAAAGGTGAAAGTCTCGGCAAATCGAAGATGTGGTATTTTATGCCTTTACCGCAGCACTGCTCAAACAAAGAACAATTTTTGCAATGGATTTTTAACTTCTGTTCTTTTAGCGTTTCGTCCGTTAGCGTTTCTTTTACGTAGTCCGCCAATTTTGAAAATTCTTCCGCTTTTGTAAAAACGTCAAAACTGCAGTCGGTTTTAGTAAACAGTTCCTCAACGGACTTTCCCAGCCGGAAATCTTTTGACAACAAATACATAACGGCTTTTGAAACAGAAGATACGTTTTTTGAAACGATAAAACTTATGTAAGCCATATCGGAAACGTACTTATGTTTCCATTTGTTACCGGACTTTACTTCTATTATCGTCCATGAATCGTTATCGTTTCTGCACAAAATGTCGGCTTTCGCAATAAAACCGTCATATTCAAATACCGGCTCAAAAATAGTTTTTACCGTCTCATCGTTTATGAATTTTGCCGTTTTTTGTAACGATTCCTGAAGATTGCCCGAAACCTGAACACCATCTTTAAACAACAATTTTGCCATAGAATGAATATTTCTTGATTCCATAATTAAAAAATCGTCGCTTAAAGACAAATCTTTAGGAATCAATCCCCTGTACATATGCCACGCATATACGGGACATGCCAACGTTTTTAAAAAAAGAGTTTTGTTTATAGATTTCATTTTTATATGGACAAACACTTAAAGAAGCGTATTATTCTTTTCGTCCAGTTGCCTTTTTTTCTCTTCCAAAGCTTCAACTACGCTGTAAGGAACTTTTATTTTACCCATCAACGGAGCCTCGTTTCCGTAACCGCCGTGACAGTCGGAACCGCCGGTCGCAATCAAGTTCATTTCTTCGGCTATTCCCAAAAATTTTTTAACGATATTTTGAGGATGCCTGTTATGCCAGGCTTCTATTCCCATAAGACCGTCGTTAATCAGACCTTTAAAAATATTTTTGTTGCTGTAATGACCGTAATAAGGATGCGCCAAAACCGGTATTCCTCCTGCTCTTATTATAAGAGAGATGGCATCCTTAGGAGAAATATAATGTTTAGGGACATAAGCTGGTTTATCCAAGCCCAAATATTTTTGAAAAGCCTCGGATACGGAAGAAACGTACTTTTTTTCCAACAACGCTTTGGCAAAATGAAGCCTTCCTATAATTTTATCTCCGACACCTGAAATTAATCCTTCAGGCTGTAAATTTATGTTCAATTTTTTCAATTTTTCAAAAATGTTTTTGGCACGCTGAACTCTTACTTTTTTAAATACGGCCAAAGCATCGTTGAACGATTTTGATTTCCAATTTATGTAGTATCCGAGTATATGCATTTCGGTTTTTGTAACGTTGTTGAGTTCTGCCGAAAGTTCTATACCGGGTATGACTTCCACTCCGTACTTTTTGCCGGCGTCAACGGCTTCCTGCACGCCGTCAACCGTGTCATGGTCAGTTATGCTTATTGCCGATAACCCAACATGAGAAGCATAAGCTACGGCTTCTGCCGGAGCAAATACTCCGTCGGAAAAATTAGTATGAACATGCAAATCGACAAAAAATTCTTTTTGATGCATTTTCTATAACAACTCCGATGACAACGCTGCAAGAACGCTTCTTTCGCTCTTGGAGAACATCAAATGTCCGTAAACCGACTGTCCTTTAAATCTTTCCACCAAATATGTCAATCCGTTGGACGACGCGTCCAAATAAGGATTGTCTATCTGGTACGGATCTCCGGTTAAAACAATTTTTGTTCCGGTTCCGGCTCTTGAAATAATCGTTTTTATTTCGTGAGGCGTTAAATTTTGCGCATCGTCAATAATTATATACTGTTTCGGAAGAGATCTCCCTCTTATATAAGTAAGAGAATCCACCTCTATCTGTCCGGAACTGAACAGATAATCTATTTTTTCGTCAACTTTCGGATCTTCGTGCCCCTTATCCATAAGAAATTCCAAATTGTCGTTTATTGCTCCCATCCAAGAAGAAAGTTTTTCCTCTTTTGTTCCGGGCAAAAAGCCGATATCTTTTCCCATAGGAATAATGGGTCTTGCAATGTAAAGTCTTCTGAACTGCCTTTCTTCAACCGTTTTATGAAGACCGGCGGCAAGAGCAAGCAAAGTTTTTCCGGCTCCGGGAAGACCGATAAGAGTAACGAGAGAAATTTCGTTACACAACAAAAGTTCAAAAGCAAATCTTTGTTCTATATTTAAAGGTTTTAATCCCCACGGCTGAGAATTTATATGAAACAGCGGTTGCACGGCTTTAATATCGGGCGAATATTTGCCCAATGCACTTTTTGAAGAACCGGCTTCATCTTTCAAAAAAACGAACTCGTTAGGATACAATTCCAGCAATTTTGAAATTTCTATTTTACCGTTTTTATAAAATTTGTCTATTTTGTCGGAAGAAACTTTAATTTCTCTCCAGCCTTTATAAATTTCGTCCATTTTGACTTTGGATTTTTCATAGTCCTGAGTCGTAATATCCAAAATTTCGGCTTTTATTCTCAAATTTATATCTTTGGTTATAAAAATAACATTTTCGCCTTTTTGCTTAAGGTACAAAGCTATTGAAAGTATCTGATGGTCGGATTTCGAAACGGTAAATTCTTCGGGAAACTCAACTTTATGAACCATCTCTATAACAAGCGAACCGCCGTTTTTTAAAGGAACTCCTTGCGAAAGTTTTCCTTTAACTCTCAATTCGTCAAGAATTCTGGAAATAAGCCTTGCGCCTCTACCTCTTTCATCGTTAAGTTTTTTAAAATTGTCCAACTCCTCAATAACGGTTAAAGGAATAACTACTTTGTTATCCTTAAACGCAAAAATTGAGTCAGGGTCATGCAGCAAAACATTTGTGTCCAACACAAAAGACTTTATAGCCATACTTTCCCCCTTGTTGCAGCAAAATTTTAGCTTATTTTTATATATTATAATCAATTTATGTTGAAAATACAACAAAAACGGCAACATATTCGCTAATGCGGCTTCTACAATGTAAATTGTATGATTAATGCAAAGTATTAAACTTTTATTTTTAAAATTGCGTTAAAAAAATAATTTTAAATATAAACCAAACTTTTTCAGTTTTGCAATTGGAGCTGAAAATTATTTTTTTTAACGGAAAAACGGAAAATATCTATAGAATAATCGGAAAATCAAAAAAGATAATAATTTTTTAAATTTCCGGAAAACACAAA
>JAZNAT010000155.1:0-9573 GCA_045586665.1 Endomicrobiaceae bacterium
GAATCTCCACATATAGGTCTCAAAGAAAACTTTTTAATATTAAACTTTTTTGCAAACCTAATTATTTTATTCAGTTCGTACAAATTGTTTTTCATAACAACTATATTTATCTTTATAAGGTCGGTATTTACAAGTTTTGATAATTTTGACAAATTTTCTTTCAATTTAGAAAAACTTGCCCCCTTTCTAATATCCTCATAAGTTTTTCTATCTCCTGAATCGATAGAAATAATTATTTCTATATTATTTTTAGAAACGATATCCAAAAATTTTTGCGGCATATATTGTCCGTTTGTTATAATAGATTGTTTAATATTTTTAAATTGTAACGAATAATTCAGCATTTCATAAAACAAATCCGATATTGTCGGTTCCCCTCCCCACCAGACAATACTTTCCAAATAAGGTATATATTCATATATATCTTTTATATTTTCAACAGACAATTTCCAATCGATTTTATGAGCATAACACATTTTACAATGCACATTACATTTACTGCTTGTAGCAATCCACATACTTCTCGGCTTTGATTTTAAAACGATTTTTTTAGTTGCGATTTCAAATTCGTTAAGTATGGCATTATCGTAAAATTTATCAATATAATCAAATTTTTCTTTATACCTATTTATCAATTCTATCGTAAATGCATAATTATGTAAAAAGTTTGAAATTCTTGAAATATAAAACAGTTGAACTTTGTTTTGCGGTGGCAAGTTTTTAATTTTTTTAAATTCCATATTTAATTCTTTTATATTACCGGAAAAGTCACTTACTCTAAAAAAATCATTAAATTTTGAAAAACTACAGTCAAGTCTTTCCCAAACGAAAAACTCTTCTTTTCTTATAGAAATATCTTTTATTGAGTCCAACATTTTTAAAGCTTTTTCTTCTTTTTTTCCGATTTTATATACTTTCGCCAAAATAATTTTTATATTGTTTTTCAGATTTTTATTTTTAAAAATTTTTATACACTTGTCAGAATACAATACTACTTTTTTGTACTGTTCCAACTCAAAATATATTTTTATCGTTTCAAATAACGCATTTTCATAAAAATCTTTATTCTTTTTACATACGTTAAAATATTTTAACGCAATTTCATAATTTTTTTTATTTGAATATTCTTTTGCCAATTCGAATATTTCATAAGGTTTTAATTTTTTTTCTTTAACATGTTCCACGGTAAACCCTTTATAAAATTTGTGAACTTATATCAATACGACTTCGGAGTATGTTCTTTTTTTATCGTAAAAAGAATACTTATAAGAACCGTCTTTATACTTTGTTTTCGATAAATCTATTTTAAAATTTCTTGCCAAAGTTTTAAATATCGGCTCGAAATTTTCCGGTTTCTGATTTTTGTTAAGTTTTATTTTTTTATAATATTTGTTACAAACAATTCCGCTTATTTTAACCTCTTTTGCAAACTGGCTTAAAACATCGCTTTGGTCTATACCGTTTGAAGTCAGCGCCGTAACCAAATTGTTATCCAATAAAGTATCTATTGCGGTTATTTTATTTTTTACGGCAGCCTGATAAGAAAAGCCTAATATTATACCTGCTATAAACAATATAAACAAATATATTTTTACTACAATCTTATTTCGTTTATCTTTTTTTTCTTTTGACATTACATTTTCCCTTACATTTTATTTTCCCGGTTCGTCTGTGTCCGACTTGTCAATCTTATCGGCATTGCTTTCTGATTCTTTTTTATCCGAATCTTCTTTTTTTATTTCTTTTTTCGGAAAATCCTGCAAATATTTTGAAGGTTCGTCAATATATTCTTTAACTTTATCGGCCTTTATAATTTTTATTGCCGTATCAAGAACATCATCGTTTATTTTCTCATAATTTTTATTTTTCGGCATTTTGTCGGACTCAGCTTGCATATAAAGTTTAACTTCGGTTTCAGGAGTAACTTCAACATAAACGTCCGGCGCGATACCGTTCTTTTTATCATTTTTCTTATCCGAATGAATTATCGTTCTTCCAGAAGGCAAATAGTACTTGGCTATCGTCATTCTTAACGCGTTCCCGTCGGATAACGGAATTATTGTCTGAACACTCCCTTTCCCGAAAGAATTCGAACCTACAACAAGCGCCCTTTTATAGTCTTGCATGGTACCGGTAACTATTTCCGATGCGGATGCCGAACCTCTGTTTATTAAAATAATCATCGGAATATCCGCATAATCCGGTTTTTTTTGCGTGTAATAGTTTTGTTCCAATGCTTTGTCTCTGCCTTTTGTGGAAACGACAATACTGTCCTGTTTTATGAAGAGTTCGCAAATATTTACCGCAGAATCCAAAAGCCCTCCGGGATTATTTCTTAAATCAAGAATGAATGCTTTCATTTTCTCTTTCGAAAGTTCTTTCAACATTTTTGAAACGTCGGAAGCGCTTTGTGCGTTAAACTCCGACAATCTTATATAACCTATATTGTTTTCCAGCATCATTTTCTTTACCGTTTCTATTTTTATTTTTTTTCTTGTTACGGTAAAAACAAGTTCTTCTTTTGCGGAAGGTCTGTATATGGTTAAAACAACTTTAGTTCCCGGATTACCTCTCATGAGTTTTACGGCTTCATCGCTGGAAATATCTTTTGTCGATTTATCATCTATTTTTATTATTTTATCTTCCGGCAAAATCCCCAAATAGTAAGCCGGAGTATCCGGCATAGGCGTTACTACGGTAAGCTCGTCGTCCTGCATGGTAATTCTTAAACCTACCCCGCCGTAAGAACCTTGCGTTTCGGTTTTCATTTCTTTATAATCTTTTTCATCCATAAATTGAGAGTACGGATCAAGCGTTCTTACAAGCCCTTTTATTGCTCCAATAACCAACTCTTTAGGCTGCGTATTTTCAACGTATTTGTTATCGATAATTTCCATTATGTCTACCATCATTCTTAACGCCGCATACGTATCGTCGGACTTTGCATAAACATTTATATTAAAAAAAACAAAACAAAAAATAACAGATATTATAATTTTGATTTTATAGTTTAACATTGTTGCTCCCTGATAAAAATTATTTTTCTTTCAACCACAATAAAGGGTCTTCAGGAACGTTATACTGCCTTATTTCAAAGTAAAGAACGGAATTTTCTCCACTGCCGACTCTTGCAATTTGTTCCTGTCTTACAACTTTTTGATCTTCTTTTACCGATATGTTATTCAATTGTCCGTAAACGCTGAAAAATATCCCTTTATGGTCAACTATAACCATTTTTCCGTAACTTCTGAACTCGCCGGTAAAAACCACAGTACCGTCATCAACAGCTTTTATTATAGCATTATTTTGAGATTTTATTTTAATTCCATTGCTTATGACGTTCGTATTTAAGTCCGGATGTTTGTTTTTGCCGTACTTTAAAACGACTGTTCCGGCATCAACCGGCCACGGCAAATTGTTTTTCCTCGTATTTGTGTTTACCGCTCTTAAAGACTTAGTTTTATCAAGATTTTTACTTGCCGTCAACTTTTTTACAAGCGCCTCCAAAGCTTTTGCAGAGTTATTCAATTCTTTAATATCCTGCTCGGCTTTAATTCTCTTACCTGCAGTGGTTTTCAGCAAATTATTTTTATTTTTTTGAAGTTCTATATTTTTATTCATCAAACTTTGCTGTTTTTGTGTCAGAGAAAGATATTCATTTTTCGTTTTCGTGTATTTGCTTATACTGTTTTGAGCTTCCATACCTTTATTTTTGGCGGATTTATATTTTGCAGACTCGTTTTGCAATATAAAATATCTTATTTTAAAGTCTAACGGATAATCGAAAAAACTTACCAGTTTTTTTTTGGTATATGCCAAATATTCGTTGTTTATCAGCCGTGTAAACTTTTGCTGCTCGGCATCAGCCTGATTATATCTGTTTGATGCCGAACTTAGATTTTTTTCAACGTTTCTTATTTTTACTTTCAAAAAATTCAATTCTTTTTCATTTCTTGATATCGCCTTTGATACGTTTTCAAGCTCGCGTTTAACTTTATTTTCCTCTTTAATAAGTTTGGCTTTTTCGGCTTTTTTAGTTGAAATGCTTGACTGAAGTTTACTTAATTCGCTTTTCCTGTTTTTTAAATCGGAATTTATGTCCGCAACCGAAACTGTTACGGAAAATATAACTAAAAGAAATATAATAGTTGTTTTAAATTCAAGCATTTGTCTCTTTGGTTATAAGGCTTATCATTGAACTGAGAGGAACGATAAAATACAAAACGTGCCAGTCCAAAATAAAAAGCACGTTTTGTTCTATGATGGAACAAAGACATATTACCGCATAAGCGGCAAAGCCCGCAAACATGCCGTATACGATTTCCGATAAAATATCTTTGTACAAACTTTTTAACATAAAAAACAAAACTTTTAAAACAAAAATCAAGATAACTGCAAAAAACGTTACCGAAAAAATTTTCCTATACTCTTCAAAAAGCATTTTATATTTAAAAAACAGTTTATACGCTTTTACGTCGTAAACGACGTCCTGCACAAAATCAAGTTCCAGCAGCTCGTTTTTAAGTTCTTCAAGATTTTCATAATTTTCGACCGAAACGTTGTTTAACAAAACGATATTGGGAAGAAGTACGGTTTCGTTAGGAACAATCTCTTCAAGCTCGGGATTTATTTCAATGAGTTTTTCAAAAGATGACGAATCTATATAATCTAACGTATCAAATTTATTATAAGAGGAAAGTTTTTCAATTACGTTCTCTTTTTCCGATTCAACATCTTTATTTATGAATAAAGACATTTTCAGTTCGGAACAAAACTTTACAAAGTCGTTTTGCATGTTCAGATAATATTGTACGATAAATATAAAAAAAATATTTATTGATATTATAAGAAAAAACTTTAATATTTTTGACAAACTTATTTTCATATATTTTTTTGATATATGTTGTACGCTATCTTTCTTTCGGCGGCAACGTTATACATTTTTTCATATTCCTGCACGGACTTACTCCAGGAAAATTTTGTCGAAAAAGCGTTTTCAACGATTTTGTTCCATAAAAAGTCATTTTTGTATATATCGTAAGCTCTCATTATTGCATCAATAAATTTTTCGCCTTTATAAAAATCAAAAACGAACCCGTTACCGTTTAAATTTCCGCTTGAAAAGTCCGTTACCGTATCGGATAAACCGCCGGTTTTGTTTACTATCGGAATCGTCCCGTAAGCCATTGCAATTATCTGGCTTAAACCGCACGGTTCAAATTTTGAAGGCATTAAAAATCCGTCGGCACCTGCATATATTTGATGAGATAACGGTTCGTTATAATCGGTAAATACCGCCAATTTGTCCGGATATAAACTTCTTAGGTACAACAACGAATCTTTTATGTATCTGTCACCCGAACCGAGAATGACTATTTGTATATTTTGTTTGACAAGAGTTCCGATTGCTTCAATTATCAAATCAAATCCTTTCTGCATATCAAGCCTCGACACACATCCCAACAAAAAAGCTTTCTCGTCGGTTTTAAAGCCGCATTTCTGTTGCAAATATTTTTTGCAATCCTTTTTATTACCGTAACCTTGCACGGAAAAATTCAAAACCAAATTTTTATCCGTTTCAGGATTCCAGTAAGAATAATCTATCCCGTTAAGAATTCCATAAACGTCATTTTTTCTTGTTTGAAGAACAACTTCCATCCCTTTACCGGCAATACCTTGAATTTCTTTTGAATACGTGGGACTTACGGTAGAAATTATATCGGTATAGGCAAGCCCTGCTTTCATATAGTTGAACGTATTATAAAATTCAAGTTTATCGCTTTTATAATCTTCCCACGAAAATCCTGCCATAGGAAGCGTTGATGCAGCGTCAAAACTTCCTTGAAAAGCTATGTTGTGTATCGTATAAACGGTGGACGTATTCCAAAAAAAACCGTCGTTTAAATTTACCGTTTTCAAATATGCAGGGATCAATCCCGTATGCCAATCATGGCAGTGGATAATGTCGGGTCTGAACATTAACGCTTTCGTCGCCTCAATTGCGGCTTTTGAAAAGAAAATGAATCTTTCTCTGTTATCGCCGTAACCGACTCCGGAATCGTCTCCATAAACGCCGAGCCTGTTAAAATATCTTAAATTTTCTATAAAATATACGGGAATATTCCCATCAAGCATACAAGTTTTTATCCTGAAATTTTCCTGTTCTTTCCCGACAAAAACCGACAACTTGTAGGGCAACGTCTGCAAATTGTATTTAATGCCGTCTATAAGACGATACTTCGGTATAATAATTCTTACATCGTGACCTCTTTGTTTCAAATACTTCGGCAAAGTGCCGACAACGTCGGCAAGCCCCCCCGTTTTAATGAAAGGTACACATTCCGCAGCAACCATTAAAATGTTCATTCGTTTATTCCGCTTCCCTCAAAAATTTTGCCGAATCTTCCGGAACGGTAGGATTAACGTACATCCCAGATCCTAAATCAAACCCGTTGAACTTGGTTATTTTAGGTACGATTTCTATATGCCAATGATAATAATCTATTCTATTTTCTTTTAACGGATACGAATGCACCATCAAATTGTAAGAAATATTTTTACCTAAAGCTTTATGTAATCTCCTGAAAACGCTTACCGAGATTTCGGCAAGTTCTTCAATTTTAAATCTATCTTTTATCATTCTGAAATCGTATAAATGTTCTTTAGGAAGTATCCACGTTTCAAACGGAAATCTTGACGCAAAAGGAATAAAAGCGACAAAAGAGGCTGTCTCGGCAACTATTCTTTTTTTTGAAGAAAGCTCCTGGTCTATTATGTCACAGAACAAACATCTTTCCTTAAAATCATAATACTTTTTTGAAATCGTCATTTCATCTTTTACCGATTTAGGTATTATAGGAAGTGCCACAAGCTGAAAATGAGGATGCGTAATCGTTCCGCCTGCATTTTTACCGTGATTTTTGAAAATAAGAATATATTCCAATCTTAAATCGTTTTTCAAATCGTTTATTCTATCCTGTGTTGCCAAAATATTTGCCGTAAAATTTTCAGTATTTTTATAAATATTTTTGTCGTCATGGTTTTGCGTTTCTATCAAAATTTCGTGTGCACCGACACCTTTCATTTTATCGTAAATTCCTTCGGCTTTTCTTAAAATACTGCCTTCTATTGTAAGAATAGGTTTATTGTTCGGTATTACTTTTATGTTCCAATTTTTATCGGAAACGTTTATTCTGTTACCGTTTTTATCGTAACATGCAATCGGTCTTGGTATCAAATTCTCATTACCAGCACAAAACGGACACGACGAAACGCTGTCGTCGACCGCAGCATTGCCGTCGTCAACATCAAACTGAAAATCTCTTGAATCGTTTATTATTACCCATCTTGAAGAAATGGGATCTTTTCTAAGTTCCATCATAATTTTTAATTACTCTCATCAACCCTTTCCAATAATCTTTTGGCTTCGGCTTTTTTAGGGTCGTATTCCAACGCTTTTTTAAGCATCGTTTTAGCTTTATTTTTGTCGCCTAAAGAAAATGCCTGCAACCCTTGCTCGTAATATCTTTGCGATATGATTGAGTTCAACTTATCAACCTCTTTTTTTGCCTGAGAATTTTTCGGATCATATTTTACGGCTTCTTTATACTTCGCATAAGCCTTTGAAAGTTCTTCTTTCAACTCAAAATCTTTTCCTTCGTTATAAAATTGTTTTGATATTGCTTGTTTTGCTTTTGACGTATAACTTCTTATTTGCTCGTTATAATTGTAATACTTATTTTTATTAGCCATAACTTTTAACTTTTCAAACGTCTTTATTGCCGCTTTATAATTTTTCAACGTGTACTGTTCAAGACCGGTGTCATAAATCTTTTTCATTTGCGCTTCTATCTGTTTATTCGTCAAAGATTTTGAAGTCGTTTTTTTATTCTTTGCTGAAACCGTATTCGGTTCCTGTTCGCTTTCGCCCAAAACCTTCTTTTTGGAAAGGTTTATCTGTTCGTTACATTTATCTATATACTCTTTAATATCGTCTCTTGACGGGCTGGAAATGTATGCCGCATTAAAATACGAAAGAGCTTTTTCGTAATCTTTATTTTCGTATTCGGCAATCCCCTGTTTAAAAATATTGTTGGCTTGAACTGCGTTAACTTTATCTATTTTTTTCTGAATAATTTCAAGATACTGTAACGCACCGGCATTTTCCGGATCAATTTCCGTTATTTTTAAAAGTTCGTCTTTTGCAAAAACAAATTCCCCGCTTTCGTAATGTCTCATTGCTTTTACCCAATACTGGGAAATTTCTTTTTGATATTTTTTTCTGTTGGCGTAAATCTCCTGTTCTCTTAATTCTTTATCTACGTTTTCAAGTCCTTCAATCGCCTGAACATTATTTGAATCAAGTTCCAAAGCTTTGTTATAATATTTTTTTGCCCTCACAAGATTGTTTCTTAAAAGTGCTGCGTCGGCTCTTGCAATATATTTTTCAACTTTGTCGGACATATCCATATCCGACTGATCCAAATCTTCCGACAATAAAGACAAATAATGTTTGGCTACGGTACTATTGGGATATACAGCCAAAATGTCTTCAAACTCTTTTCTTGCCGAAATATAATCTTTTCTCGCATACATACTTTTGGCTTTATTCAAATAATAACCGAGATAATGTTCGTAAGCTTTTCCGGAATCGGGAATTTTACCTATGTATATCCCGAGAGAAAATATGTGCTGGTCATCATCGGTATCCATAAGATCGGAATAAGAGTAGGAAATGTTAACTCTGTCAAAATCAAGACAAAGACCTGCCGTTATACCTTTATTAAAATTGTCTCTGTAATCGCGCCATCCGACTCTTAAAGAAAACGGGTAAAAAGGTTTTGTTTCAACACCGCATGCATACCCCATGTCCGTAATCTGCAAATTTTTTACCATATCGGCAATAATTGAAACGTTATATAAATGAGAAACCAAATATCTTGCCGAAGCCGTAACGTTCTGCGCCTGTTTTTGTGTGTAGGTTTCGTAATCAAAATCGTTGCCTATATTTTTTACGGCAAGAGCCGCCATCAAATCGTCATCTATAAAATCCAAAGAATAAATAAACCCCAAATCAAAACTGAATAAATTCAACGATTTATTTTCATCGTCGTTCATATTTAATGCAACGTTATAAAATTTAAAAGTTGCACCTACAGCACCTTTTTCCGTATATATCGGATACTTGCTGACGATAGGATAAACGTAATTTATTGCAGCCATAACCGCATTTTTATAAATAGAGTTTTTATTAAAGTCCATACCGGACACGATAAAGGAGAAGTTACCTCTTTTTTCGGTAGGCAACAAAAATCCCGCATTTACACCGTAATTTCTGTCATGATAGGACATATATGACAACTGCAATTCTTTAGAAATATTTTTATAATTTGACGCAGGGTTGGTAAAAAAACCGAACACCGACGGTGACAAAGACATTATACTCGCACCTATTGCCTGCGAATACGGGTCCGGGTTCAATGTATAAAAAAAGTTATCCGAAGCCGCATAAACCGGCAAAGCAAAAAACATAAAACAAAGTAAGCAAAAAAATAATTTGATTTTCAATTTCAT
>JAZNAT010000156.1:0-6619 GCA_045586665.1 Endomicrobiaceae bacterium
TCTATTATCATTTGTTTATTTTTTAAATTCATATTTTTAACCCTTTATATACATATCAAACAATTTATTTTTTTACTGTTTTTTCTACCTACCTTTGCGGTAGGTAAATATACTACAAAAAAAACTTTTATTTGTCAACACCAAATTTTTCCGTCGGAAACCAAAAAGACAATTTATAATTTACAATGTACAATTTGACGATTGCAGTGTCTTTGCTCTCAAAGACTTTTAAGATTTTAAATTATAACGAAGTATTTGGCGAATGAAGTGTACATAAAAGTAAGCGATAGCGATTGGTACTCGATTGAGACAAATACAAAGTTATAATTTAAAAGATAAAGTCGCTTCGCTAAAATAAAAAACAGAAAATTCCCGAACCGTAGTGTCCATAAGTGAAACGGTACATAAGGTTCGGGAGTTTAAAGTTGCAACTAAAATATTTCTGTTTTTTATTTATCTAATTTATAATGTGTCTGAATGCTGCAAACTTCCCAATCGTAATTTCTTTTTGCTTTTATTGCTTCAATACTTGCACGGGCTGCTGCAAGTGTTGTTACTATAGGAACATTATACATCAAAGCCGTTCTTCTGATGTTATAACCGTCGTGATGACTTTTTTGTCCGGACGGCGTATTTACTATCAAAGCAACTTCTTTATTGGAAATTATGTCGACGACGTTAGGTCTCCCTTCTTGAATTTTATGAACTTCTTTTACGTCAAGTCCGTTTTCTTTAAAAAATTCCGCCGTATGTTTTGTCGCTATCAAGTTAAACCCGAGCTTTATAAAATCTTTTGCAATTTCAAGACCTTTGGATTTATCTCTTTGACCTAAACTTATAAATACGGTTCCCGAATCCGGCAATATTGTACCTGAAGCAAGTTCGGCTTTGGCAAATGCTTTACCGAAATTTTTATCTATACCCATAACTTCACCGGTACTTTTCATTTCAGGTCCTAAAACGGTATCGACATTTGCAAATCTTATCCAAGGCAGGACAACTTCTTTTACACATGTATAGTCGATATGTTTGAGTTGACCGTTCAAATATTGGGCAGGAATTAAATCTTTAACGGATTTTCCTATCATAATTTTTGATGCAAGTTTTGCCAAAGGATAACTTATGGCTTTTGAAACAAAAGGAACCGTTCTTGAAGCTCTCGGATTTGCTTCCAGAAGGTAAGGAATACCGTTTTTAACCGCATACTGAATATTCATTAATCCTTTAACATTAATTTCTCTTGCCAAGTTTATTGTATGTTCTTTTATTTTTGTTATTACATCTTTAGATAAAGTGTGTGTAGGAAGAACACAT
The DNA here is from genome assembly GCA_045586665.1 of Endomicrobiaceae bacterium. Lineage (GTDB taxonomy): Bacteria > Elusimicrobiota > Endomicrobiia > Endomicrobiales > Endomicrobiaceae > Ruminimicrobiellum. Next base: position 1,315 of record JAZNAT010000156.1, read on the forward strand.
GCGGAATCGCCCGAATGAATACCTGCCTGTTCGATATGTTCCATAATACCTGCTATATACACATCTTTACCGTCTGAAAGTGCATCGACATCTATTTCTATTGCATTATCAAGATACTTGTCAATAAGTATAGGTTTTCCTTCGCTTACGTCGGTAGCTTTTGAAATGTATGTTTCAAGATGATTTTCGTCATAAACGATTTCCATTGCTCGCCCTCCCAACACATAAGAAGGTCTTACCATTACCGGATAACCGATTTTAGCTGCTATGGCTTTAGCTTCTTCAAATGTTGTTGCCGTGCCGGAATCGGCTTGAGGGATATTCAATTTCTTTAACACTTTACTGAATATTTTTCTGTCTTCTGCCATATCGATAGATTCAACGGACGTTCCCAAAATTTTAAGCCCCGCTTTATTTAAAGCCGAAGCCAAATTTAAAGGAGTTTGACCGCCGAACTGAACAACGACACCTTCCGGTTTTTCTTTATCGGCAATATTTAAAACATCTTCTACCGTTAACGGTTCGAAATAAAGTTTATCAGCCGTGTCATAGTCCGTCGATACGGTTTCAGGGTTACAGTTAACCATTATAGTTTCGTAGCCTTCCTGTTTTAAAGAAAGCACTGCGTGCACACAACAATAATCGAACTCTATACCTTGACCTATTCTGTTAGGACCGGCACCCAAAATCATAACTTTTTTCTTTTTATCCGAAACCGCTACATCGTCTTCATCTTCATAAGTTGAATAATAGTATGCGGTATTAGCTTTAAACTCTCCGCCGCAAGTATCTACCAACTTATAAACAGGAACAATTTTTAATTCTTTTCTTAATGCTCTTATTTCTTCTTCTTTTTTGCCTGTAGCAATTGCTATTTGTTTATCCGAAAAGCCGAACTGTTTTATTCTTTTTAAAAGAAGTTTTTGATCTTCCCCTTTCAATTTGAATATGTTGGGAATTTCACTTTCCATATCAACGATTTCTTTTATTTGGTTTACAAACCACTGGTCGATTTTACATATATTGAAAATATCGTCAACAGACATTCCCAGCTTTAAAGCATACCTTATTACATAAATTCTGTCACAGTTAGGTGTTGCAAGTTTTGCGGTAACAATTTCCAATGCTTTTTTCTTTGCTTCTTCGCTGCCCAATTCAAGAAGTTTGTTCAACTCTTTATCTATACCTACATTTTCAAGACCGTAACCGCTTCTTTTAACTTCCAAACCTCTTATGGCTTTTTGTAACGCTTCTTTAAATGTTCTCCCCAATGCCATCGTTTCACCGACGGATTTCATTGCCGTTCCGAGTGTTTGGTTTGTATCACCGAACTTTTCAAATGCAAATCTCGGAATTTTTACAACATGATAATCTACCGTCGGTTCGAAACTTGCAGGATTAGGAGCCGTTATATCGTTTGTAAGTTCATCGAGCGTATAACCTACCGCCAACAAACTTGAAATTTTTGCTATAGGAAAACCGGTAGCTTTTGATGCAAGTGCCGACGAACGGCTTACTCTCGGGTTCATTTCTATAACTACAAGTCTGCCGTCTTTCGGGTTTTGTGCAAACTGAATATTTGCACCGCCGTGTCTCATACCGATAACTCTTAATATTCTGAAAGAATCCTGTCTTATTTTTGCATATTCTTTTGCCGTAATCGTCATTGCAGGTGCAACGGTTATCGAATCTCCGGTATGAACACCCATAGGGTCAACATTTTCTATTGAACAAATTGCAATACAATTATCTTTTCTGTCTCTCATAACTTCCATTTCAAGTTCTTTCCAACCGAGAACCGACTCTTCTATCAAAACTTCACTTATAGGACTTGCCTGAAGCCCTGCCTGAACGATTTCTTCAAACTCTTCTTTTGTCCATGCAGTTCCGGAACCTACACCGCCCAAAGTAAATGAAGGTCTTATAATAACAGGGAAACCTATGGATTCCGCAATTTCTCTTGCTTCTTTCATGTTATAAGCATAACCGCTTTTCGGTAAATCAAGACCGATACTTTCAACCATTTTTTTGAAAAGTTTTCTGTCTTCCGCTTTTGAAATGGTATCAAAGTCCGCACCGATAAGTTCTACATTATGCTTAGCCAAAATACCTTTTTCGGCTAAAGCTACAGCCAAATTTAATGCTGTCTGTCCGCCGAGTGTAGGAAGTATTGCATCGGGTTTTTCTTTTTCAATAATTTTTTCAACGATTTCCGGAACCAAAGGTTCAATGTATGTTGCATCGGCAAATTCTGGATCCGTCATAATTGTTGCAGGATTGGAATTTACCAAAACAACTTTATATCCTTCTTTTTTTAAGGCTTTTATAGCTTGTACTCCGGAATAATCGAACTCACAAGCTTGACCTATAACGATAGGTCCCGAACCAATTATAAGTATTTTTTTTAGATCTGTTCTTTTAGGCATTTTTTTCCACCATATCAAAGAAATTTTTAAACAAGTATCCGGTTTCGTCCGAATCTAAAGAAGGATAAAACTCTACTGCAAAATTGTTACCTTTTTTATTGGCAAAACCTGCGACCGTACCATCATATAAATTTATATGTGTTACTTGTAAATTTTCGTTTTGTTCTATTGAACTTTTGTCCGTATAGTAACCGTTATCCTGAGATGTTATTGCAATTTTATTTGTATTTATATCTCTGACAGGATAATTTGCTCCTCTGTGACCTATTTTATGTTTTACTACGGTTGCACCGTTAGCAAGAGCTAAAACCTGTGCACCGAAAGCAATTGCAAGTATAGGCATATTCGGACATTTTTGTATTATTTGTTTAACTGCATCAACAGCATAACTCGAATTTGCCGCATATCCGGGACCGCTTGATAAAAATATGCCCTGCGGACATTCTTTTAAAATTTCATCTGCCGTTGCGGTCGCGGGAAATACTGTAACTTTATAATCTCGAGATGTAAAAGTGTCCATAAAACTTTTCGGACAACCGTAATCTATTATTGCTATTTTTTGTTTTTTACCGTTTTCGTTTAAAGAATATTTTTCTTTACATGTTACGGTTTTTACCAAATCCTGTTTATCGTTTGCAACAACTTTTGCAAGTTTTGATTTTAAACTTTCAACATCAAAATCTTTCGTTGACACTATAGCCTTTTGTGTACCGTTTTCTCTTATGTACTTTACTAAAGCTCTTGTATCAAAACCTTCCATTGCAACTACATTGTCTTTAACAATTTGGTCCTGCATTGAAAAGTCTGCTCTCCAATTGGAATATCTTCTGCTGTATTCCTTAAAAAAAAGCCCGGTAGCTTGAATAGCTCCGGACTGAAAATCTTGGTTATTAAATCCACAATCACCAACATGCGGATGAGCAAAACATATTAGTTGTTTTGCTGTTGCGGGATCTGTAACAATTTCCTGATACCCGAAAACAGCGGTGTTAAAAACAATTTCCCCTGTGCTTTCTGTGTCTGCACCACAGGAAAACCCTTCAAAAACTTTACCGTCTTCTAAAGCCAAAATACATTTTTTCAAAACCATTTTTCTTCCCTACTTATATAAATTTCTTAAAATAATTTTACTTTCTTTCCTGCAGGAATCGTTTCTTCTCTTTTTCTGCCCAGAGAAATCAAATCTATTTTTGCACCTACCAACTGTTCCAATCTCTTTATATATTTCTTGGCATTTGCAGGTAACTTTTCAAACTTCTTTACTCCTCTTACAACACCGTTTAAACCCGGCATTTCTTCGTATACAGGCTTACAATCTCTTTGAACTATTCTTGAAGCAGGAAAATCTTTCAAGATTTTACCTTTATATTTATAAGCTACACATATTTTTATTTTGTCTAATCCTTCCAAACAATCAAGTTTTGTAAGAATAAGATGTTTTATACCGTTAACTCTGACACTGTGTCTTAAAACAACCGCATCAAACCAACCGCATCTTCTCGGTCTGCCTGTTGTTGCTCCGAACTCTTGTCCTTTTTCTCTTAAAAATTCACCTGTTTTATCAAAAAGTTCCGTTGGGAAAGGACCTTCACCGACTCTTGTTGTATAAGCTTTAACCACACCCAAAACGGCATCCACATTTGACGGCCCCATACCGACACCCGTACTTGCTCCGCCGGATGTAGGATTTGATGATGTTACGAAAGGATATGTTCCGTAATCCAAATCGAGCATTGTACCTTGTGCCGATTCGAACAAAACTTTTTTCTTTTTTGCTATTGCATCTGCAATCATTACGGAAGTATCCGCAACATATTTTTTCAAGAATTTTGATAATACTGTATGATCTTTCAATATTTCTTTCTTTAATTTCTTTATATCGCAAACTCTTTTAAGCATATTTTCTTTTTCTTTTAAATTTTGGTCTAAAAGTTCAAGAAAAACTTCTTTATCTATATAATCTATAACTCTTATACCTACTCTTCTTACTTTGTCGGTATAGCAGGGACCGATACCTTTCTTTGTTGTTCCTATTTTTGTTTGTGTTGTATCACTTTCAAGCATACCGTCTATAAGTTTATGGTAAGGAAGAATAACATGTGCTCTTTCACTTACGAAAAATCTTCCGTCAACAGGAATTTTTTTCTTTTTTAATACATCTATTTCTTCTTTTAATGCTTTTGGATCTACAACTACACCGTTTGTAATCATACAAATTTTTTTAGGAAACAATATTCCGGATGGTATTAAATGTAAAACAAATGGTTTGTTCTCATATATTAAAGTGTGTCCTGCATTGTTACCGCCCTGATATCTGACGATATAATCCGCTTCTGCTGCAAGGTAATGAACTACTTTACCTTTTCCTTCATCTCCCCACTGAGTACCCAAAACCACTAATGTTGACATTTTCACCTTCCAAAAAATAACCGTTAGAGCTCTTTTTGCAAGCTTAACGGTCTATATTTTACTTATTAAGTTTATTGTTTGTTGTTTGTAGTTTGCTTTCGCCGTTTTTTAGCGGTTTAAATTATAAACTATAAACTGTCGTTATTACAGACCTTTGTTATTGTATTAAAACATTTTTTCTTTGTCAACAAAAATTTTATGAAACATATTTTTATCTCTCTATACATTAATACTTAAAAAGCTTAGGATTTCTGCTTGACATAAAAAATTTTTTTTTGTAAAATTTATCCATTGTTAGTTTTGAGATGGGCCCGTAGCTCAGTTGGTAGAGCACTTCACTTTTAATGAAGCTGTCACGCGTTCAAGTCGCGTCGGGCTCACTTTTTTAAGCTACCATCGTCTAGGGGTTAGGACACATGATTTTCAATCATGCAGCAGGAGTTCAATTCTCCTTGGGAGCGTATCGTATA
>JAZNAT010000157.1:0-7307 GCA_045586665.1 Endomicrobiaceae bacterium
GATATGTTTTGTATGCGGAAGATTTGTACGGTTTTGATTTGTTAGAACGTAAAAATTATCTTATAAACATTATAAAAAAAGCGATAAACGAAAAAAAATGTTTTGTTTTTTATCCGTCAAGAGTTGATTTTGACGATAAAAAGTTGACGGTTACGGATTTTATGAGCAACTTTAAATACATAATAGGATTTTTGGAAACGATTGCACTTGTTTATGCAGATTTGTTAGGTAAAAAATCCGGAATAAGACATAACGATATAAAATTTTTTGTTACCGAAACTTTAAAAAACGCTTTCGGGCACGGTAACAAATTCCGCGCCGATTTCCCCATGTTTTTATATTTTGTCAACGGCGGTTTGTATACGGCAAATACCGGCAACGATATTGAAAAAGATGCGAAAAGACAGTTTGCTTACGTTTCCGTAAACGGTTCCGGATATCATCTCGGAAGGAACGAATTAAAACAAAGAAGCAGAATTTACGGTGAGAATTACGGATATTACGAAATGCCGCAAGACGACACTTTTTTTATTGAATATTGGGGACAAAATCCGGACATATTAAAAATTGTCTCACCCGCAAACGAAACGGTTCAATCCGTAAAACCGGAAGAACAAACAAAAAGTTTAAATATAAGTTACGATAAAGATAAAGACAGAATTATAGTGCTTTTGTTGAAAAAGTCGGACGGAAGAAATGTTTCGATAAGAGTAGCTCCGTACAGGAATTTGGCGTATGTAAGTTCTGTCGGCGGCGATGCATATTCTACGGTTTCGTCGCCGTACGCGAGCGTTAAAACCATAGAAGACTTCCTCGGTATAAAAATAGATGTAAAACCTTCAAAAATTACGGTAAAAAACGTTCAAGATTCCGATGAAATAAGTTTCGTAAAAAACAAAGATATTGAAAAAATCGTTTCTTCTTTAAAACAATTTGATTTTGACCGTCCGCAAGAAAGAGAATTGCAAGAACTGCAAAGAGAAACAAAAACGTCCGAAACGGTGTTCGTTTATCTTGACGACGACAAAAAATCCAACAGAGAAAAAATAAAAGATGCCGTACAAAACCGTAAACTTATAGCATTGTATCCTTTTTCAAAAACTTATGACATAGATTTTTTGACCGACGAAGAATTGTTCTCTTTATATTTTGATATTTCAAACAAATTTTTTGAAATGGCGGATACGCTATTACCGAAATTGCCAGAATTTAAAAGTAAAGAATTTCCTTTTTTAAGTACGGAATACTTTTTGAAAGAGTTTGTAAAAAACGCTTTTGTGCACGGAAATTCGTCGGACACTTCAAAACCGATATATATTGCCTGTTATGAAAATGCAGTATCGGTTTATAACGGCATAAACTACGAACGGACAGAAACCGACATTAAAAAAAGAAGATTTGATATGTCGGCAGCGGCAACGCTTACAGGGCAGCATAAAGGTCTGCAAACGGCACAAAAACTTGAAGGTATAATGTCGTTACGAACGCAGACGGTACTTGTCGCTAATAAAGAGTATTACGTTGCAACTGCGCAGAAAGAGGAACCTAAGGCGGCAATAAAAGACGTTGACAACGACATTGTAAAAGAAGATAAAAAAGCAAAACAAGAAGAAAGTTTTGTAACCGATACGCAAATCATAACCGAATTGCCTGAAACGTTTGCAAGGCTGTCCGACGACTATAACCAATTTGAAAATATGAGCGGGTTACCAACGTTCGACCACTTTGATTCGGATAAAAGAGAAGCGTATCAGGAATTTTTTGAAGACGACGTTTTTGCCGTGTCGGAAATTGAACAAAAAGTTACGTTTGAAAAAAATACGAAATACGTTTACATACTGCAAAATCAGGAAAATAAAAATGTTTTGCTTGACGTTCTGAAAAAAGATACGGATATAAAGTTCAAGTTGTTTGCGTTGATGTATATAAGCCGCATATACGGAAGTTTTTCCGAACAAGAGAAAATTTTTATTGACGCACAAAAACTTAAAATTCGGGAACAATTTAAAAGTTCGGTGGCAAATAACGATTTTAAGTTGTTAAACAATTTTGATTTGAGAGCTTATATGATGGGCATATATATGCTGTTGGTTGACTTTACCGAACGAAAGACCGTTCCGTATATTATATATAGAGCAGTAATTATCAATCCTGACGGAAAAACGTTAGCAAACTCTTCGGGTTTTTTTGCCGAAGTTGATTTCTTTACTATAGTTCACGAACTGACGCACGTTATGCTTCCAAAACCTAAATTTTTCAGTTGGCTTGTAACCGATACGATAGATGAATTGGTTTCTTATATAACACCTAACCTTATTATGAAAATAATAAATTTATCGCTTAAATATTATAAAGATACCGATTTTAAATATTATACTTTTCATTACGATAACGAAACGTTGGATTATGTAAGGATGGGGAAAATTTTCCACGGTTTATATAATCTGTTCAGCGATAAAACCGACGATAAGGATTTACAGCAGGACGACCATAAAAGTGCAATAGCATTTTTTGATTTATTGTATTATGCTCACAAAAGTATCGGTAAACAAATTTCGTCGGAAACTTTAATAAAAACTGTTGCCGAAAAAAACTGGCCGCAAGACATAAACCAACAGGAAATGTTTTATATTTTGTTTGATAAATATTGCAAGAATGTGCAAAAGTACGGAATTTTTACCGAAAGTGAAATAAACGATTTGAGAAAAGAAACGGAAAAAATGCAGTTGTGGACTTTGATAAGTTACGATATCGTTCATTCCATAGAACAGGACCGACCGGAACTTTATAAAAAGATAATCGGGACAAGAACTCCAGAAAAATTTGATTACATGCTTTTGCGTACACCCGATAAAACAAAAGATTTTTTTGAAAAAAATGACGTTGCCGCTATTTTGAAATCAAAAGGATTTTTGACACAAAAAGACATTATAAATCTTTTACTTATCGAAGTCGTGATAAAAAATATCGATTACGAGAATCTTGCATACGATTTTGACAAAATTTTGCCGGCAATAATAGAGGTTACAAGAAATGCATTAACGGAAACGGTTAACGAAAACAAAGAAACGTTTTCCGTGCAGGAATACGAAGAGATAAAAAAATATGTTTCGCACGGTTACGGGTATATAATAAATACCGAAAAAGAAGATAAGACGTACCCGATTATCATTGACAATATTACGGATTTCATTTCTTCAAGCATAGACTCGTTTTTCTTTATTGAAAAATTGATAAATAAAATTTTTGCTGCTGCCGACGGTCTTTCTTTAAATATTACCGATAAAAAACTTATTATAACCGAAACGGAGCAACAAGCGCAAAATTTTAAAAGTTTATTCAAATCAAATAACGTAACCGATATCGTTGCCGTAAGTATGGATATAATGACAAGTCCGCAAAATTCGTTGAGAGGCGGTTTTGTTTTGGATGCGGAAAATGCAATAAGAGTTAAGTACGACAAGCAAAACTCAAAAATTATTGTTTATTCCAAACGAGGAATAAGTTTAAGTTCTCAAGAGATAAAGGAAATGTTTATTTCGGCTTATCATAATACCAGAAGTGAAACTTTGTTTAACATGTCGGTTGCCTTTGCCGAACGTTCGGACTTTACGTTGCAGGAAATCGAAAACAGACTTAAAAACGAGTATACGAATTCCGTAGTTATGCCCAGTAAAGAAACGAAGTTTGATATTTCAAAAAGAAACGTTTCCGATATTGATACCGTTTGCAGACAGGAATCTTCGGCAACGGGAACAAAAACTTTTATTGTGAGTGCGGAACAGGCACGAACTTTTGCACCGCAAACGGAAACGCTTCGCACAGACGGATACAAATTTGTTGTTGACTATAAATCCTATGAAGATTTCAGCGGTATATTTTATGACGGTTTAAAAATGGATTTGACCGACGTTATTGACGTTGAACGGGCAAAACAAATTTTGGAAACGATAAAAAAACAGGCTTTACAAAAAGGTATAGGTCTTTCTTTATCGGTAAAATTTAACGATAAAGTTTATGAAGAGTTTACAAAACAAAACATAAACGTTTTTGAAACGTATTCGGTGTTGCCGATAACAAGTTCCGATTCGAAGTTTGCTTTTTCAAGAAATATGGGAAAAACGGAATTTGAAAACATAACGGAAACCGATATTGAACGAGTTTTAAGAAACGATAACGTGGTAAGTATGGTTTTTGACGATGCAACCGTCATTTGTAACAGGAAAAATGCTGTTAAGCAGGCAAAAACGAGAGAAGAAAAATATAATAAAGGTTATAATGCCGCCTCGGTAAGCAAGTTTGATTATACGTCTTCAAACGTTAACGCGTTGTCCGCTATTCTCTATGCAGACATTACCGACGATACCGCTTTGGAAAAACTGTGGTTGCAAACCGATATGGAAAATTTAAGTTTAAGTTCTGACTCGAAATCTTATGTCGAATATTTATTGGCAAAAAACAGGTATGAAGAGGCAACCGGTTTTATAAGAGGAGTTGCCTCTAACACCGTAAAAAAAGTAATCGTATCGAAACTTGATCAAAACAATTTGATTATAGACGTTGACAAACTTCGGAAAGATTCCGGGGGGATGTTTGAAAAAGCGTTCTTAACACTTGCCGTTCAACTTGCTCTTGAAGGTAAAAGTATAGAAAGTTTGTTGGATAACGATTTTTCCGTATCGGACGAAATCGGTGCGGAAGAATTTTTTAATGTTTTGACCGTAACGATAAACGAAAAAGCGGAAGAAATATTGAAACGAAACGAATATAAAATAACGCGACTTTCCGACACGGTAAAAGCCGTATCGGACTTTAACGAATTTAACGTGCTTTTGCAGGACAAGTTCGCAAAAGTATCGATAACTGCGGAAATGAAAATATCGTTGAATGCCGTTAAGAGTATCCTTACTGCCGCGTAGTAACGTCCATGGTTTATAACGAATGCATCCCGCGAACAAAGGAAACGAGAGGTTTGACTCTAACGCTATTGTAGTAATACTTTTAAAGTTTTCACTTTTTAGTTTTTCCGTTGACAAAGCAGTGTTAGATGCAACTCCAAAACTGAAAAGTAAAAACATGAATATATTTATAATTGATGACAAAACTTAAATGTCAATAAAAAAACGAGTGATTTTTAATTGTTCGGTTTGACCGAAATTTCTCCGGCTTCAAGGACGGAAATTTTATCGGCTTTATCTTGTACCACCAAGTTCCCTTTATCGTTTATGTCAACGGCACGTGCGGTAATAACGGTTTCGTCTTTTAAATATTTTATTTCTTTATTTAAAACGAGCGATAACGACTTATATTCTTCTATGATTTTTTTATCGCGGATGTCTTTTAATCGCAAATAAAAGTCGTTTATAATTTCGGCAATAAAAAGGTTTCTTGACAAATTTTTGGAACCGACGGACGTTGCTTTATTTTGCAATTCTTTCGGAAATAAGTTTTTGCCGGTGGAAACGTTTATTCCTATACCTGCGACTATTGCATTGCTTGTCTGCGTTTCAAAATCGCTTACGGCTTCGGTAAGAATACCGCAAACTTTTTTACCGTTTATAAAAATGTCGTTTATCCATTTGATTTCCGGTTTTATTCCGGTAAGTTTTGTTATTGCTTTGCATACCGATAATGCCGAAATGACCGTAATTAAAGATACGTCAGACAACTTTAATTGCATTTTTATTATCGTACTTAAATATATTCCCGTATCCGCAGGAGAAAAAAAACTTCTTGCAAATCTGCCTCGCCCGGCAGTCTGCTCATTGGATATTATCGTTGTTCCGTTTTTAAAATCGTTTAAAGCTATAAGTTTTTTCGCAAAATTGTTGGTGGAATCTATAGTTTTATAAATTTTTATATTGAAATTTTTGTATTCCGGAAGCAGATTTTTTTTAATTTCCGTTTCGGACAAAACGTCGTTATCGGACAACAGTTTGTAACCGTTGTTTCTGACAGACTCTATTTTGAAGCCGTCATCTTTTAACGTTTTGACTGCTTTCCAAATGGCTGTTCTTGAAATTTTTAAAGAGGCGGCAATATGCTGTCCCGATACGAAAATTCCCTTTTTTTGTTTAAGAATTTCAAGTATTTTGTTTCTTGTACACATTTTTATTTTAAAGCTTTTTCCAGCCTGTCGATACCTTTTATGATGTTTTCCATAGACGTTGCATAAGAGAGTCTCATAAATCCCTGCGCGCCGAATGCGGAACCCGGAACGACGGCAATTCGAGCTTGTTCCAAAAGATAATCGGCAAACTCTATATCGGTGTTGACTGTTTTTCCGTTATAACTTTTTGACAATAATTTTGATATGTTGGGGAAAACGTAAAATGCGCCTTCCGGTTTCAAACAGCTGATACCGTCAATTTTATTTAATCTGTCAACTATATAATTTCTTCTTTTTTCAAATTCTTTTCTCATGTTTTCCAGACAGTCTTTGTTTCCGTTTAAAGCTTCGGTAGCGGCTTTTAAAGAAATTGAAGACGGACACGATGTCGACTGACTTTGAATTTTCGTCATAGCCGAAATTATTTCTTTAGGTCCTGCAGTATAACCTATTCTCCAGCCGGTCATTGCAAACGATTTGGAAACGCCGTTTACCACCAAAGTGTGCTCTTTTACTTTTTCGGAAATTTGTGCTATTGAAGAAAACTTAAAATTGTCATAAACGAGCTTTTCATAAATTTCGTCGGATATTATAAGTATGTCGTTTTTAAGGCAAATGTCGGCTATTTGTTCAAGTTCCTGTTCGGTATAAGTGTTTCCCGTAGGGTTTGAAGGAGAATTCAGTATGAATGCTTTCGTTTTTTTCGTTACGACTTTTTCTATGTCTTGAGGTTTTACTTTGAAACGGTTAGAGTCGTCGGTTTTTACAAAAACGGGTTTTGCACCCGCAAGTATCGCCATGTCCGGATAGGATACCCAGTAAGGAGCGGGAATAATCACTTCGTCGCCGTCATCGAATATAGTTTGAAAGATGTTGTATAAAGAATGTTTTGCTCCGCAGGAAACGATAATTTCTTCTCTTGAGTAATTAAGGATATTGTCGGTTTTAAGTTTGTTTATTATCGCGTCTTTTAAGTCCTGTGTTCCTGATACCGGACAATATTTTGTAAAACCTTTGTTAATTGCTTCTATTGCGCAGTCTTTTATATTTTGCGGAGTATCGAAATCCGGTTCTCCGGTACCGAAACTTATTATGTCTATTCCTTGAGATTTTAAAGTTTTTGCTTTTGCATCGATTGCCAAAGTCGGCGACGGTTTAATGGATTGAACTCTTTTTGAAATATAAAGTCGGAGGCCAA
>JAZNAT010000158.1:0-9429 GCA_045586665.1 Endomicrobiaceae bacterium
ATTTTATTAATGAACATCTAAGTTCAGACGATACTGAAAAATACGAACAATTGAAAAATAAAATATTAAAAAAATATAAAAAAATGAAAATCTTTTTTCCAAAAATACCAAACTATGATAAAAATTTTCAAAAAAAATGTAGGATTCCATGGTCGATTTTGCACGTAGACGCTTTTGGAAATTACGGATTTTGTTGCAAACATCAGCCCGATATAAACAACACTGATAATAATATTTTTACCCATAATTGGGAAAAAGTTGTTAACAGCAATAAATTTTGTAAAATCAGAGAAACATTATTATCAAAAGATATCAATGTTCCTAAAGAATGTATAAATTGCTATCATCTATTTGGGTCATATTCTTCAAATATATAAAGAAAGGGGGTTGATAAAATGCAACAGTTAGGAAATTTTCCAATAATTGCAAGTTTTTTGGCAGGAATATTTACCTTTATAAGTCCGTGTATATTGCCTTTAATTCCTGCATATCTTACATTTATTACCGGATTATCAATAAATCAGTTAAACAGCAAAAACAATTTATTACAAGTGCTTGTTTCATCACTTATTTTTGTTTTAGGTTTTACAACTGTTTTTGTTTTTATGGGAATTTCCGCAACTTATATCGGTTCGTTTTTTGTAAATCACCTTGATATATTAAAATGGCTAGGCGGAATAATAGTAATAATTTTCGGAATACATTTGACCGGTATCTTTAAAATATCTTTATTATATAACCAAGCTTCTTTTTTCGGCTCGCTAGAAAAAAAAGCGAACTATTTCACAATATTTTTTATAGGCTGCGCTTTTGCTTTAGGATGGACACCTTGTGTAGGACCTATATTGGCATCTATTCTTATACTTGCTTCAAATCAGGAAACTTTAAATCAAGGTGCAATACTTCTTATATTTTATTCTTTAGGTCTCGGAATACCTTTTATTTTGACCGCTCTTTTTGTTAATAGATTTTTATCGGTATTTAATTCAATAAAAAAATATTATAAGCAAATAGAAATCGGTTCGGGAATTCTTTTAATTATTATAGGAATTCTTATAATAACGGACAGTTTTAATAAAATAACCATAAATTTGATGGCTTTATCAAATTAAGCACAAGCAAGAATTGAGTTAATACTATTTATATTAACAGTATTTCTTTCCGGTGAAATATTTGTTATTTGCTGTAGTTGTGCTATAGCCAAAAGTATTCCTTTAAGCTCCAACACTATGTTTTCTTTATTTGAATTGTTCGAATATTCATACTGCATATATAAATGAGCTATCAAGGCAATCAAATTATCGTAGTTTGTGTTATCGATACCTGCTTCATATAAAACTCTGTAGATGTAAGGGAACCAGTTTTGGCCGGTTATTTCATCTATTTCGGAAATATTCATTTCTTTAATATTTCCTTTTGATGTATCGGCAACAATGCTGTCTTCATATTTACTTACAAAATGTTTACCGTATTCCATATAATCAAAAGAGTTAGCACTTTTTAACAGATTTACCAAACTGAAAAATTTTGTTAATTTTTCAGAATCGTTTACGATATTATTCATGTTGATATATAATGTTGTTAACTTCTTATTTTTTGATAAGTTTGTTAAAAAGTCGTTTATGTCTTCCATAGAAGATAAGTCAATTTTTAAGTGATCTGTTGTTTCCTGTGAAATTGTCTTTGATAAACAAATAATATTGTTATATTTACTTGTGTCCACAGCTTGAGTTATATCGTCAAAAATTAAAGTAATATCATTTGTTATATTTCTATGCATATATGCAATTGTTTGTTGTTGATATAAATCATCGGATAACCCGTTCAATTTAAATCCGTTAATGCCAAACATCTTATGAAGATTGTTTATTTGGGAAATAGTTTGCATTAGTGAAGTTTGCGAAATATAAATACCGAACACAATTTTAGTATTTGATTGTTGCGACATGCTCATAATTTTTTGATAACGAATATATGCTATATATTGCATGTATTGGTTTAGTTCATAATAGTAATTCCATTTATCCAAATTTTCCGCTTTTAATTTTTCAACTGTTTCTTCGGTGACTGCTTGATTATTCGTAATCAGTCCTGCTGTTAAAAATTCCAACTCTTTTTGTAATTCCGGTGTCATATCGGTACAAAATTGTTTGAACAGTTCATATTCTTGTTTATTTGATTTTATATACTGCAACAAATTATTCAAGACAAAAATTTTACTGTTACTTAAAACATTCTTATCGTCCAATAAGGTTCTGAATTTATCTAATTCCGAATTGTTAAGTCTGTCTATTTCGGAAGAAATATCCAACGAATAAATATTGAACAATTCTGTTCCCGGATAGAAAATGTTTTTTATTATAATGCTTTCCGGTTTAACACTGTTTAACAAATATTCCAACTGTTCCAAAGAAAATCTGTTTATATCTATTTCAGTAACAGTGTTTATATTGGAAAAATCTTTTATCGTTGTTTTTATGTCAAATACACTCTTTAACATATCTTGTGCATATTGTTTCGGGTTTTTCAAAAATAACGAAAAATCGGAATCTTCAAAAGAGTAATTGTAATTTGATATCAATTTAAACAGTAATGATAAATTTACTTTACCGTTTTCGGATACTTCATATTCGTCAATTAACGACGATAAATTTAAATTTCTTGCATCACTCAACGAAACACTTGTCGAATTGTTATTTGTAACAATATTTATATGTCTGATATTTTGCAAATCCGTATCGGTAAAAAAATCGTCTTTTATCAGTTCGGGAATACTGAACAATCCGGAACCGTCAAAAGATACAATATAAGAAGTATCGATATTATCCCCTATAAAATCGGAATTATCGTATATAAATCTTAATTTGGAATTTGTTTTTAATTCTTTAATAAAAGATAATGTCGCTCTTCCGATAAATAATTGTTTTCTCAGTTCGTTTTGTTCCGTTTTTTCTTCGGATAAAATTGATTTTATGAAATCGGTTTCCGTTACGGAAGAATACATATCAATATCGTCAAGTAATACCGGTACAAAAGCAATAACAACATGATTGTTTCCCTTGTTATCGACAATAACATCGGAATATACTTTTGCCGGAATTACGGTATTTTCAACAGGAACATTGATAATTACTCCTAAATCTTTTTTGTCTTCGGATAACTGATCAAACAACGTTATTGCTATGTTTCCGCTGAGTTCGTTGTCGAATGCAAAAAGTTGATGTTTTGAAAACGGTGTCAATTGCGGAACTATTAAAATACCCGACTGTTTTTGAGATATAACCATATTTTTTATTGTATCTGCAATTTTGTCTACCGCTTTACCTGCATTGAAGTTTTTTAAAGTGCTCAACAACGAAATAAAATTTTTATAGAAAACGCTTCCCAAAATACCGTTTCTTGTTAAAGTGGAATCCTGTGACGATACAACATTAATAAACGAGTCGGAAATTTTATTTTGAAATTCGTTGTTAAGTTTTTCGAACAACCCGTAAAAGAAATCATCGTATTCTTTTTTTATTTGAGGATTTAAATTCGATATCGGAACTTTTAAAACTTCCAAATAAACAAATATATTTTCTTTATTCATTAACATTGTTAACGGAGTAAGCAAATGTTGAATTAAATCGATTTTAAATTTTCTGCCTTTATAAGATTGTTCATATTGTCTTGCTATATTCATAAACTCCAACAATAAATCAAAATTTTTATCGTCGCTGAAATTCATACCTATAAGTCCGGCATATGCCGGCATTTGAACAAGAGAAATATTGTCCGTATCATACATACGACTAAACATATATGCTACGGCAATATTAGATATCTTTTTATAATCGAAATTTCTGTAAAGTTTTTTTAAACGGCTGCTGCCGTCTTGAGAAAAGTCGGTTTGGTCGGTAATCAGTAACGGCAAACTTTGATTTTTCATTTGTTCGTAAGTAACATTTGATGCAACCATTGTTATATTATCCGTTTGTGTTAAGTTACCCAAATACATATATCCCGGATCGGCAATAACTATATTTCCTCTTTGTCCTTTATTTTTTTGTACCATACAAACAGCATTTAATACGGATAATTCTAACGGTGTTGTTTGCTTATCGAGTATTTCCATATCAAGTTGTCTGTTTATTATTTGTGAAGATGTTTCGTTGATATTAATTACAACTATTTTTAAATCTCTTAAATCTTTTTGTATGAGTGACGGATAATCTTTTTCAAACTGTTTTGATTGAATAAAATTAAATACATCCAACAAACTGTTACCGTTACCGTCGTTTTCAGTAACAAGTGATTCTATAGGAACAGATTGTAAATTGCCGAATCTTCTTATATTTCTTATACCTTCATTTAACGATGTTGCCGTGTGCCTGTTTTTAGAACCGACCATAATTATTAAATCGGGCATTTGTCCGTACGGAACTTTTGCCAATTCGTCTATATGTTTTTGTAACAGCAATTGTCTGTTGGTTTCTATTGTATTTCTTTCTTCTTTCCCGAATACATTTTTTTTACTTATAATTAAAGTTTTAAAAAATCCTATCATGATGGAAAGCCAATGCAAACTTACCGTTAAGCCTACACCGGTAAAAAACGATACAACAAAATTATGTAAATAAAACGAGCCAGAAATTACAGATGTAGCAACTTTTTGTATAAATATAACCAACGGTAAAAACCTTGCTAACATTTTTCTGTCTTTCCAACTTTCTATAATACCTAAATAAAAATAGTTGGGGCTTTCTTTTTCTTTAAAAAACGAATCCACTGTTTTTTCAATTTTATCGTCGTAGAAACCGTTTATTATTTCGTTACCTATGTTTTTTACCGCTGCAATAGATTTTAAGAATTTTCTCTTTGATAAAAATATTCCGGTTTGTATACCGTATACATTTCTTACAACGGACATTAACCCTATTTGTTCCAAAAAGTACAGTCTGTTTCCTTTGGAAATTCTGTATCCGTACAATATTTCCAAACTTACCAAATAATTTAATGCTTTATAATATTGAACGGCATATTCTCCCATCTTTTCCAATATTTCTATTTCGGGTCTTAACTTATCCTGCTCCTGTTTTGTCAGTGCCGAATACAATTTTATCGTATCGTTATAAAAAGAAATGAAATCTTGTAATTGAGATATAATAACATCTTTATTCGTTCCTTTTAATACGGTAGGATTAAAATTTGTTTTTTCTATTATTTCGGTAGCATTGGTTATTATGTTGTCTATCGACTCTTTGGTAATAGAATTTGTTTTTAAAATTTCAAACCAATTTTTTAAATGTCCGTTGGTTTCTTGTTCCGTAATTTCCATATCGGAAACAAATCCGTATCTTATACCTTTATATTCTTTCGGTTCATCTTCAACGTTGAATTTCTCTAAATAATCTATAAACTGTAATAATTGCAACTGCAAATCGGATCTTCCGGCAAGTAATATATAAAGTTGTCTGCTGTTATTTAAAATAGGGCTTATTAATCTTAAATCACAGTTATCTTTATATTGATGCAATAATGTTAATGTTGAATCCAACAATTCTTTATTCTCTTTTGATGCATTCTTTGCCAACTTAGCATAAAATTTTTCCAACTGTGAAATTTTATTTATATCGTAAGCAAAAAAGTCCATAGACTCTTTTATGGAACTTTGATCGTCCAACTCATTTTCTATTTCTTTTTTCTTTTCGTTATAAAACTTATCATTTTGCCCTATACCGATTCCCGCCCTGTGTAAAAAAATTGAAAGCCCTAATCCGCTCATCAATGAAATTACCGCTGCCGAAATTGTTGCAACAGTAAACGATGATGTACTTAATGCCGCTATTATTGAGGTTGCGAAAGACTGTAACCCGATAGATAGCGACAAAAATCTTTGAACGGCTCTTCTGCTTCCCCACTCTTTCTGTATACCTACGGATGTTTTTTCTTTAGGGCTTTCAATATTTGTTATAAACGATTCTATATCGTTTTTAAGTACCGGAAAAGAATATAACGAATCTATTAAAAAGTTTCCCGATGAATATACCGTTGCAAGTTGTTCTCTTACATTTTGTTTGGATTTTTTTATACCTCTTGTAAACCCGAAAATAAGTCTGTTTAACGGCATTAGTTTGGATTTCTCAAAAAAAGAACTTTTGGGAAATATATAACTTCCCAAAGTGGCCAAATTCGTCGTATAATCCAACAATCTCAAATATTCTATGGTGTAATGCTGCATAGACAAGAAACTTATTTTTAAATTCTCTAAATACGTTTGTTCTATTCTGTTTTTATTTAAAACCTTTTCGTCGTTAATTTGGGCAATAGTGTTACTTATGATATCGGATATATACCTGTAAAGTTTTGCCGTATTTTTGTTTTCTAAATTATATAACTCGTTTTGAGCGGGAGTAGTTCTAAAAATTTCTATTAAAGTATCGTATACCTGCTCATAATCCGCAGATGAATCCAATCGTTTATCTTGAATTTGCGATAATATTTTATATGCTCTTGATAATGCATTATCTTCATCAAAAGTTTCGGTTATCATAACTTGTTTTTGCTTTATTGCGGATTTTGTATCTTGTTTTATATGTTGATATTGTTTTGATTTAAAAATGTCGGACAATTTATTAATGAGTTGCCTTGTAAAATTTCTGCTGTATAAAGATTTCGATTGATGGTATACTCCGAACTTCATTTCCTGGATTAAACTGCTGTTTTGGTAATAGTTACCTATTCTATCGGCAAAATCAATAAACAAATCTCTGTCTTTTGCGGATGCCGTCTTTGCAAAATATGAACTTACATTTTGTTTGTTTTTAAGTCTTATAAACGGAACAAATATATGTTGAAACAAATGTGTTTTTTCCGACAAATTGTTAAGGCTGTTTCCGTATTCCGATATAAAATTAAAAAATTCTTTATATTTCGTTTCATCGTCAAAACTTATAAGAACATTACCGGTAGCGATTTCGAACTGTCTCATTCTGTTATTATCGAAATTATAAAAGTTTCTGTGTTCTATACCTTTTCTTTCAACAACATCCGAAATATTTTCAGGTGTAAAACCGTAATAAATTTCTTCCAAAGTGCTGGGATAATCTTTAATTATCAACGAATGTCTGTGATGTTGAATTTCTTCCATATTAACTGCCGATGATATAAAAGTAATATCTTCCGTAGGAAGCATGTTTCCTATATATATACTTTGCGGATCTATAACCGCAATACCGCCGCCTGTTTTAAATTTATGACATGCTCTTATACCGTTGAGTACCGCTAATTCCAAAGGAGTTATATTTCTTCCGTTAAATTTGATAGGAAGGTCTTTTCTTGCTATGTTTTCTTTTTCGTTTGTATCTATATCTATTACTACCGAAGTTAAATCTTTAAAACTTTTACCGAAATTCGAAGATTTTAAATATTCCATTGATTTTATAAATCCGTCAGCTGTTCCGTCTTTATCTTTTAATACATAATGTATTTGTGTGTTTGTAAAGCTCGGATGAGTTTTGATATCTGCCAATACTTGTTCACAAAAAGTTTTATCTTGTTCACTGCTTACGGAAATTACTATAACGTCCGGCATTTTTCGGTTTAAACTGTTAAGTGTTCTTTGATACTCATTTTTTATTATTCTTTCGTTCAATAATCTTCTTGATATATATTGTGAAGATAAAGAAGAAATGTCGGTAAATGTGTTTATTCCGCCAAACAGTTGTCTTATACTTTTTGTTTTTTGTGATATAAAAACTTTTATATTTGAATATATGTCGTGCAACTTCCACACAATATTGGAAAAAGTATTTTTTTTATGACTGTTATTTTCTTTTTTATATCTTGCTTTGGGAGTTAATATATCATTTATCGGAACAGAACCTAAATATAATGTTTCATTTACAATTTCAAACTCTAAATCTATTTTGTTATCCGACAACCATTTTTTAATTGCTTGCTTTTGTCGGAAAAAATCTATATCGGAATTTGTCATTGAAGATGACCATTGTTTTATTATGGAGGCAACCGTAGAAATATCAGCTTGTACCAAAACAGTAGGCGAAGCTAAAGCATTTTTGTAAACGACATTTTCTGTTCTTATAAGTTCGTTATCAAAATCAGTTAATTGTTCAACTCTCGGTATAATAGAAAGCACCGAAACGTTTTGATGTTTCAATATGTCTGTAAGTTCATTATGAAAGCCGCCTACAACAATAATGTTTACGGAATCTATATTTTTCAAATTTTCTATTATATTTGTTTCCGTTACTTCTATATTATCGTTGTCGGAAATATTAACTAACGATTTTATATTGCCATAAAAAATCTTGTTTCTTTGTTCATTTGTTAAATGATAATTTTTCAAATCTTCATCTTTTAAAATGTCGTTAATTATTTTTAGTGATTGAGTGTCTAAATATTTTATTGATATGTTATATAAATAGTCTTTGTTTTGTTCAAAATATTTGTATTGATTGTAAGATATGGATAACCTTGCATATTCCGACAAAATATATATAAATTTATCCACTAATATTAATTCTTTTTCATTATAATCAACAAAATTATCCAAGATAAAATTTTCAAGAGTTTCCGTTTGTTGTATAAGTGCATAAAAATTAATAGCGGTTCTTGTTTCAATGTTATTAAAATATACGACGAGCGGTTCATATTTTAACAATGTTTCCGGTGAACTGTTTTTTATAATATTAAATATTAAATTTATTTTTTCTTTGGTATTTATGTTTATATTTTGCAAAAGAGCTATAATTTGTGAATAAAGTTTGTACGGAACTTTATCTTTTATATCGTTTAATAAAGAACTAAAATCATTATTCATATTTTTTTTGTCTTTATATTTTTTTACGTCAATAAATTTGTTAATTTCCGAATAAAGACTTAAATCGATATTATTCTTCGTACAAAATTCGTACAAATTTGTAATTCGTTGCTCAAAATCGGTATCTTGTGAAAATAAGGAAAACAATTGCGGTTTTGAAAAATATATTCTGCTTTTTACAAAAGAATCGTAAATTTCTTTTGTTTTTTGCAAATATTTGTTTTTTAACAATAAGTTCTGTTCAATATTTTTGTTATATATATCCCAATTCTCAAGTCCGTACAAGTTATGTAAATCGTTTTTTATTATAAAAGATTCCGCACCTGAAATTTTTCCATCATATAATAAATCATTTGTTATATTATCAATAAATTGTTTGTTTTCTATTGAAGAAAATAATTTTGTGGATATTTGTTTATTTGGGGCACCTTCTATTATTATTTTATTTATTTCTGAATTTCGGGAAATAAAATTTATAATTTTTTCTATATTTTGTTGAACTTTTGAATTATTATGTAAATCGTATACTACAACAACCAATGGAGTATCTTTTTTATAAATATTTTCGGTTATTTGTGCATACTCCGATAATGTGTCATATTTTGTAA
>JAZNAT010000159.1:0-6004 GCA_045586665.1 Endomicrobiaceae bacterium
GAATATATCCATAAACTACCATATAATTTTAAAACTCTTGAAAATCGGAAATCTGCATCTACTAAAAACCACATCCCAATCATCAAAAATAAATTTACAGCAATTCTTGAAGCAGACCCCAATAATACTAATACAAAAATATTAGATTTAGGCATCATATCTAAATTGAATGCTTGTCCAGCCATATGACCTGCTATAATTAACAACATTGATATTATTTCATTATCAACTTCCTTTTTCATATCAATATTATTTTTTCTTATGTTTAAAAATAATCTTAATGCTCTAAAATCGAACCCTGCTGCTTTTAAAGATTTTGCAAGTAAGAATTTTGTGAAGATGTTATTTTTATTTAATACAAAAGAGCTATTAAAGTTTTTAATGGCATAAATAAATTGTTTATTTATATAATAAATTTTACCTAATTCAAAGAATAATTCCCAATCTGTATCATTTTCTTTTTTATAGTCATTTAATACATCAATAGCTTTTTCAAAATGTTTATTTTCTATCAACTTTTTAGCTATTGATAATTTATTTTCCATTAATAAGTAATCCTTTTATCTCTTCATATCTTTTTTTTACTATTTCGTTTTGACTGTCAAGTTGCAAATATTTTGAAAAATATTCCAATGCTTTACCGTATTGTTTTTCATGGTCATAATAAAAACCTAAATTAAAATATTCGTCCATCAAAACATCCGTTTTTACTCCGCAGTCAACGTTTACACCGTAATCTTTACATACCTGTTCAAACTTTTGGCATCTTTTAAGCCTGACCGGATAAATATTTAACCCGTCTTTCGTCTGCCAATACAAATGATGGTTAAAAGGCGTTTTTATATTAAACTCTTCAGGATGATCATATATATAACTGAACTCTTCCATAGCAAAATATGTTCTTGACGGATAAACTCTTTCAATATATTTGCCGACTTCTTTAACGAAATTTAACGTTTCGTTAAAATCTTCTTCGCTTTCTCCCGGAAACCCGAACATAAAATTAGTAGTAACTTTAAGCCCTACGTCATAAGCGTCTTTTATAATTCTTTTTGCATCTTTTACTCTGTAGTTTTTACCCATAAAATCCAAAACCCGTTGAGAACCCGACTCTATTCCAAAAATCAGTTTTTTACAACCGGACTCTTTTACAAGAGCCAGAATATCCTTTGTCATTAAAGGATTAACTATCGCATTCGACAACCAAAACTGTTTGCTACCGAACGGAGGATATTTTATTAACAACTGACAAAATTCTTTTAGTCTGTTCACATCGGCATTAAACTCCAAATCCTGAAAATCTATATGTCCGGCTAGCGGATATTTTATTTTATGATAACAAATTTCCTGATGAATTCTTTCGGCACACATCTGTCTGTATCCGGGCCAAAAAGAATGTGTACTGCAAAACTTGCATGCCCAAACACATCCTCTTGAAGTTTGAAGCGGCAGATGCTCATTATCGTCATAATCGTCCAAACTCATATCCGTAAAATCCAAATAAGGCAAATTATCAAGATTCTTTAACAACTGTCTCGGCTTTGTAAAAACAGTTTTAGCACCTTCTTTGTAACATAATCCGTCGCAATCGTTTACATTATCGTTTCGGTACACCTTTTTTACAAGTTCCGGAACGGTAATATCACCTTCACCGAGCAATATGTAATCCGCTTTAGAATCGTTAAAAGACCTTTCTATATTTCTCCTGTCATAATACAACTGTCCGCCGAAAAATACTTTTATATTTTTGTTTCTTCTTTTTATTAAATCGCAAACATAAACGGTCGAATAATAAGAAGAAGATTCCAAAGAAAACCCCACTATTTTAGGATCTTTTTCCAAAACATAATCGGCATAATTTTCCAATTCTGATTTTATTGAATCAAAGAACTCAAAAACTTTTTCTTTCTGATTCCAAAAAGATACTTGTTCCCACGCCCATAAATTGGTAAAACTCATATCTCTGTGTTTATATAAATAATTGTTCAAATCAAAACAGTTGACATCTATACCGACAGCTTTCAAATCTCCCGATAACTGAGCTAATGCCAAAGGCGGTTCTCTCGTACCCCAAACAGGACATTTTACAAGCGAAACTTTCATCTGTTTTCCTTTTTCATTTCTGCCAATCTGTTAACCGACGCAATGTTGTCTCCGTTATATTTTATCGATTTATTCAATAATTTTATCATTGTTTTCGTATGAATATTTTCTTTGACGTTTTGTTTATTACGCAATACGTAGTACATGTCATAATATGACGAAATCTCAAAATATATTTCGGAAATTTCAAAATTGTTACGAATCTTTTTTGCAAGTCTCAAACCTTTAAAAAACAATTTTTTTGTTTTTTCATATTCTTTCAAATAAAATTTCGTCATCGCCATCAACTTATACAATGCAGGATTATTTTCATCGATACAAATAGCTTTTATTAAATAATTTTCAGCCGTTTGATAATTTTTTAAATCGATATTGACTCTGGCTAAATAAATACATATGTTTACTTTATCTTTCGCTACGGCCGTGTCATATAATTCCGTTAACAAATCGCAAGTTTCTTTTATTTTATCGACCGCATTTTCCTTAACGTACTGCCAGCCTTGCATAATATAAAGATTTATTAATGCATTTTGCTTTTGATTGTCGGTTTTTATATCGTTCGTTTCCGCTTTTTTATTTATATAAACGTTATTATCGTCTTCGACTCCTTCCATAAATTTATCCAATTCTTCTTTATTTTTTCCTCTTGTTATAAAATGTGAATTGAATTTATTTATTGAGGCTTGGTTTGCTCTTATACAAAAATTTGAACAGGCACTGTTACCTTTCAACAATCTTTTTCTTACTTCTACAAAGTAAGGACCGTTCCAAAGCTCCATAAAATCTTTTTTATCTAAAATAGTCTCTCTTAAATCTCCTGCCGCATCACAAGTTATAACGTCACCGGACGGATTTATCATTAACTGCGTCCATGCTTCTCTGCACATTTGTTCGCAAGGATATTGCGCTTGTTTATATCTTTGAGGCAATTGCAGACGAACATCATATCGTTTTGCAACTTTTTCCGCCTCATCGAACATTTCGTTCGTTTTATCTTTGGTAAAATACGTTGACAGATATTTCTGATCCAGTCTGTAAACGAAATTATAATACACAACAACCGCATCTGCACCTTTCTCACCTGCAAACTTCACATATTCAGGCAACTTATCTATATTTTCGGTAGTTGCAACAAAAATAAAATTTATTTTTAATTTGTCCGTATTCTTTTTAGCTTTCATTGCATAGTTTACGTTTTGCATAACGGCGGCAAAAGTATTTGATTGCGTCATTTTTTTGTGCGTCAAAGGGTCACAGCAGTGCATGGAAATATGTATCAAGTATCTGTTGTTACTGTTAATTATGTGGTCAACCATTTTCGGCGTTAACGTTGAACCGTTAGTAGCAAACATTTTTTCCGCTAAATCGAATTGATTAAAATAATCAAGATTTTTTTTTGCTTCCGGTAAAGATAAAAGTTCTCCGGAACCTGTAATATTTATTCTCTCCACCCTCTCCAATACGGGAAACAATTTTTTTTCATATTTATCTTTAAACTCGTTCAAATTAAAATAAGGGTACGTTTCCGGTCTGGAACAAAACAAACAATCTTCATTGCACGGAGCATCTATTTGAACAAATATCGACGTAGGACAAGATTCCAACACAACTTTTTTTTCTTCGTATTCTTTAAAATTCAACTCTCTGTTCAATTCTACCAAGTTCTTATTTTTATTCATAAACTTATATCTCTATGATTGCTTGCACCGATATGGTCGCATTTTGTGCATATATTTTTATCGTCGGCTTTATCTCGCCTTTGAACCACATGTTTTCTTGCCTGTCTGTACTTTTTACTGTTCCACGTAATGAAAAACGGTTTCCAAGAAGAAAACATTTCAAAATCATCTTTTTTATCTTCTACGGAACAACAAGGCGAAATAGAGCCGTCAGCGTTTATCGTAATTGCATCCCACAACCAATTACACAATCTCTCATCGGCATGTTTAAACGTTACGGCTTTATCGTTATTACCGCCGTCTTTAACTATATAATTGTTATATTCGTCTATGGTCGACACCCATTCCGGTGCACAAAACGGTGCCGTAAAACCTATATCGTTTACACCCGACTCAAGTGCCATTTTCCTTGCTTTTTCTATTTCATGCTCGTTATGTTTAAACACCAAAAACTGCCAATGTAAATGAGGTGTTTTGGAATTTAACTTTCTTTTTGCTTCCGCTAACATTTTGACATTTTTAAAAACCAAATCAATGTTGCCATTTTTTCTGTATATTTCGTAAGTTTTCTGGCTTGCACCGTCTATGGAAATCGTCATTCTGTCAAGCCCGGACTTAACTAGTTCCAATGCCGACTTTTCCGTCATATTAACGTTTAAATTTGTGGAAACAAAAGTTTTTGCATCGTACTTTTTTGCGATAGAAATCATTTCGGACATATTCTTGTTTAGAAGCGGTTCACCCCAATTGCAAAATTCGACATACAACAAATATCGCCCGATTTTATTCATTATGGATTTGAACTTTTTTATCGGCATTATTTCCTTCGGACGCGAGCCCCTTCTCTGTCCCGTAGGGCAAAATCTGCATTCAAGGTTACATAAATTCGTAGGATCCACCGTTAACCAATAAGGGTAACCGAACAAAACCGTTTTTTTATTTTTTTTCTGCCATTCTATTAACTTATAATTCCACTCTTTTAACTTTTTATTTATATTCATAAACTGAAACCTATTTCTTCTTTTTTCAAATTGTATTTTTTATTGTTGTTTAATATATAATCCAATAAAGTTTTTTGTGTTTCCGGTCTGAATGTTATGTGCGCCATAAGTTTGTTGACGTTATTTTTATCGTATTTTAAACAGTTTTTACACCAATTGTGTATGTTGTCGCTTATTATCCCTTCTCTTAACATTTTGTATCCTTGACTGTTCCAGATACTTTCAAAAACGTCATCGTTTAAGTTACCTATATGGTCACCTGCAAGACAACATGGGTTTACCGAACCTTGAACTTCGGTATAAAAAAATTCCCAAGGGTCCCTGCAGGTAACGTTTTCGCTTTTTTCATACTGCTGAAACTTTAAGGGAAGATTTACACTGAAAGAGAGTTTATCTCTTAATTGTTCGGCCTGCAACAAAATTTCGTTCGTTTTTTCTTTTTGCCAGAATACCGACATATCTACGTGCTCTTTTTCGTACATCGTAAGATAATTTGCGCTTACGCAATCGGTTTCCAATTCTTTGGAAAAACTTATAAAATTACATAAATCGTCTATATTTTTCTGAGTTACGACAAAAACCATATTTATACTTATTTTTGAATTTTTTTCTTTTTTCAACTCAACAAGTCTTTTTATATTGTCAACTATATAGTTAAACTTTTTTGTTCTTGTCATTTTTTCATGTAAAGATGCATTTGACGCGTGCATTGATATCATAACGTCATATCTCCCATCGGTAAGTTTTTGACAAATATTTTCGTTTAACGAAATACCGTTTGTTGTAAACGCTTTTGCCTGACAAGGCAACGTTTTGTTCAAATAATCCAAAATTTGATTTATTTCAGGATGAATTAAAATTTCACCGAATCCGCAAAAACCGACGTTAACCGCTTTCTTTAAAACGTGTCCGATTTTCGGTTCAAAAAATTCTTTATATTTTCTTAAAGAAAAAGAAGGATAATTTCCTCCCAAACAAAACACGCATTTCGCGTTACATCCGTAATGTGCTCCGATTGTTATATAGCTAGGCGTAGATTTCAATTCTATTTTTTTTTGAGATATTTCAACTTCTTTGATACTGTTATTTAATAAAATTTCATCGTTATTCATAATATTTTATTAACTCATTTTTTAAATTTTTAATAAATAAAATGACTTTTGTTGTTTTTTCCATATTCGAAAGTTTACAATTTTTGCCAAACAACATAAAAATATTATT
>JAZNAT010000160.1:0-62011 GCA_045586665.1 Endomicrobiaceae bacterium
GAAAAAGATATGACTAATTATTCCGATAAAGTGAATGATATTTATTATAAAAAATATTTTAAAGATTTGTCCGACGAGTTAAATATATTGTATGTTGCAACGACAAGAGCGGTTTATGAGTTTTACGGACTTATAACGAAAGAAGCCGGCAGTAAAGACGATTTTACGGACTTTTTTATAAAACAGGAATACAGACTTTTGGGCAAAAAACAAAATTATGAAAAGAAAGAAAAGGAGAAAATTTCCTGCATGGAAATCGAACCTGCACGTTTTGACGATATTACCGATTTGCTATGTGACAGTTCCGCCGAAATTTACGGAAGAAGGAATAAAGACAGTTTATTAAAAGGACAAATCGTACATTATGCGTTATCTTTGATAGAAAAATTCGATATTCGGAATTTAAACGCCGTAATAGAAGAAACTGTAAATAAGGTTAAAATAGTTTATCCTGACGAAAACGTTGATTTTCTTAATAAGATTTTAACGAAGTTGTTGTCGCAAAAAGATATTTTAAATTTTTTTGAAGAAGAAAACGAAGTTTTTAACGAAAAAGAGTTTGTAGATAAGTTCGGCAATACGCTAAGAGTCGACAAACTTGTTATAAGAAAAGGTATCATAAATATTATTGATTTTAAAAGTTCTATGTATGACGAAGATTATATAAAAAAACAGATGGAAAAATATTACGTGACGGTAAAAGAAATATATTCGGTAAAAGAAATAAGCTGTTTTGTGATCGATATTGAAAAAAATTGTTTGATACGATTTTTCTGAGGAGTTTAAATAAATTTGGTCCGTGCCTTGAAAAAGAAAATGTTAAAAGTTTAATAATAAGTAAGAATCTTTACTGTTATAAATTAAATTTAAAAATAGGGTTTTATAATTATAAAGTGTAAAAAATGGGTTCGCAAATTTTTAACGTATCAATTAATGAAAATATAATAAAGTATACGATGGAACGTATATTGAGTTTACATGATTTCGGCGGAACGGATTTTTCCGATGTGGTCGTTGTTATGCCGTCAAAAAGACCGAGCTTGTTTATCAAAAGAGAATTGGCAAAAAAAATAAAGAAATCTTTTATCCCGCCGGTTTTTTTTACTTTTGACGAGCTTATAAACGAAATTAATAAAGAAAACTCTATTGCCGGTATATCAAATATAGACAGTACGTACCTTATTTACGAAACGGTAAAAAATGATATAGATAAAAACAGTTTTTCAAAATTTAACTTTTCGGAATTTTTTCAGTGGAGTTACGAAATATTAAATTTTATAAATTCTTTGGACGTCGAAAAAATTGACGATATGAAACTTTTAAATTTAAAAATGAATGCCGATATAGGTTATGATTTGCCCGACAATATAAACGAGCTGTTAAAACTTTTATATAAAATAAGAAAATCTTTTCATAAAAAACTTGATTCGCTGAAAAAAACTACAAGAGGTTACTCTTATTATAATGCATATAAATATGTATGCGGATATTTAAAAAATTATAAAAAAGTAATTCTTTTTAATCCTTACTATTTGAACGGTGCCGAGACGGAAATGTTCAAACAAATTTTTAACGAAGGAAAACTTGATATTGTTTTAAAGGGAGACAGCCGTAAATGGACGGCTTTAAGAAAAATTTATAAAAATTTTAATTGTCCTCTACCGCAAAACGTTGATGATAATTACGATTATAATGTTGATATCTACGCCGCTTATGACGGACAATCTCAGGCTTGTGCCGTAAAAAACTTAATTTTGAAAATGACACAGGCGGAACGAGAAAATACGGTAGTAATCGTTCCCGATAATGCGATACTTCCTTCCGTAATGAGCGAACTTTACGGTATTGAAAAAGATATAAACGTTTCTGTCGGGTATCCGGCAAAAAAAACTACCGTTTTTGCGCTGCTTGATTGTTTGATTCAAACGCAAAAAAATAAAAATAACGACAAATATTACGTTAAAGATGTTTTATCTTTGATATCCAATCCTCTCGTAAAAAATATGAGGTTTATCGGCAACCCGGAAGTTACAAGAATTATAGTTCATGAAATAATTAAAAATTTCGACAGATTTGACGATAAAAGTTTATTCAATGGGTATATGTTCGTTTCTTTGGAAGAGATAACAAATAACGATATTTTATGTAAAAATATATCGGAAAAAGTATCGGATTACTGGCAGAACGTTTCACCAGAAAAAATAAGAGAGATAATTTTTGAAATTTTTACGCTTTTTATTACGAATTTTTCAAACTCAAATACAATGAAACTGCTCGGTAAAAACATAAAATTGTTTGCTGACGGCGTATCTCAAAAAAGTTTTATAAATACTTACCAGTTTAACGTAGGTGCTTTAAATATCGTCTACGATATTGCCGGACAATTTGAAAGCTGCGTTTGCGCGGATGAGATTTTTGCTTCAAAAGAACTCTTGTCAATACTTGAAAAAATTTTACTCAAAGGAAACATAAGCCTTATAGGAAGTCCTTTGAAAGGTTTACAGATATTAGGGCTTATGGAGTCAAGAGGGTTGACTTTTGATAACGTTTTCGTTTTATCAATGACCGATTCGGCAGTTCCTTCAGTTACGGAAGTAAGTCCTCTTATACCGAAAGATATTTCGGTTTGGCTCGGTATAGGATATTCCGATAGAGAAACGGATATACAAAAATATCATTTCACGAGTTTGATTTCCGGAGCGAAAAAAGTTTCTTTAATATATCCTAAAAGCGATAATACGGTAAAAAGCAGGTTCATAGAAGAAATAATTTGGAATAAACAGTTTAAGGAAAAATCCTTAAAAGCCGCTTTTGTTACCGACGTCATAATAGCTAATACGAATTTATACGAAACGAAAAACGAGTATGAAAAAACTCAGGAAATAAAAAAGTATCTTTTGAATTTCAGCTATTCTTCAACAAGTATTGATTTATATATGGAGTGCAAACTGAAATTTTATTATAAGTACGTTCTAAGACTTGCAGAACAAGTCGATTATGACAACGATTACGAATATATTGATATAGGCAACTGCATTCACGACTTTTTAAAAGAAACTTTTACGCATGGTTTGCGTTACGATGAAATTTTAAAAGAAAATTTTAAAGTTTTCTATGATAAAAAACTTGACGAATATTTGGATAAATATTTTTCAAATAACAGAACCGGTAAAACTTTTTTGTTAAGAAATCTTATAAAAACCAAACTTGAAGATTTTTATAATAATGAGCTTGAAAGAAAGTTTAAAATAATTCTCGGATGCGAAACCGATGTCGTTTCTTTAATAAATATTTTCGGAACGGACTACAGATTGAAAGCAAGAATAGATAGAATAGATGAAACTGAAGACGGAAAAACGGTAATAATAGATTACAAAACCGGAACAATAAAGAATCCGTTGTCTTTAAGAAAATACGTTGATGAAAATTATTCAAGACAAACGGTTTCAAAAAACATAAATTCGTTTCAATTGATAATATACAAATATTTATACGAAAAAAGTTTCGGTAAAACCGTTGATGACTGTTATTTGTATTCTCTTAAAAATTGTGAATTGAAAAAATTGTTTACAAAAGAAGAAAATAAAAATGAGACATATTCTTCCGCACTTGAACAATTAAAATTCGTTATTGCAGAGATAAACGGTGACGAACCTTTTAAAAGTGAAAGTTACGATAAAGTAAAATGCGAGCGGTGCCCGTATTTTTATTTGTGCCGTTAGTAACAAAAAATAATGTATAATAGTCTAAATATTATAAAGAGGAAAATATTTTTTTGGAGATTTGATTATGAAAAAAATTTTTGCGTTAAGTTTTTTAGTTTTAGGTTTGACGATAAATTTATATGCCGAATTTAAAAGGATGTTTGTTATAGAAAGAAGCAAAAATGCAAATATAGTATGTTATGACGCAAACGTTTCCGCAGACGGAACAATAAATAAAGAAAATCCTGTAGATGCGTACTGGCTGTTATATGCAAAGAAAAACGGAGAACGTGAAGAGTTGAGCGCTTTTGACAAAAAAGCTTACGGTTTTAAAGTAAAATATAATGAAGAGAACAAAAATTTCGATTTTGTGTTAAAAGCCGTTAAAGATAAGCCTATGACGGTAAACGTTTACGATAACATTCCCAAAACCGTTATAAAAATAAACGATGCGGACTGCTTTTTGGAAAAAGTTTATATTGACTCGGAAGACGGCGCGTTCGGAATACCGAAAGTAAGTTATTATGAACTTTACGGCAGCGAAATTTCTACCGGAAATCAGCAAAAACAAAAAATAGATGTGAAATAATATTTCATTTATTGTATAATATTGTAGTTATGAAAAATTATATTTGTTTTTTAGCAGGTTGTTTTTTGTTTTATTTTTTTGTTTCTTGTTCTTCAACACCTAAACGGACACAAATCAACGTTGACGGAGGCGACGAAGGTTTGCAAAATATTCAACAACAGGTGTTAAGCGACATTTCTGATATGAAAAAGTCATCGGATTACGTTTTGCAGGCAGGCGATCTTGTGGATATAAAAGTTTTTATGGAAACGGATATGGACAGGACTTTAAGAGTTTCAGCCAACGGGACGGTAACGTTTCCTCTTGTAGGTAATGTGCAGATAGGCGGATATTCGGTTTCGGAAGCGGAAGACCTTTTGGTCGAAAAACTTAAAACTTATATAAAAAATCCGCAGGTTTCAATGCTTATAAAAGAGTATGCCAATAAAATGGTATATGTATTGGGACAGATAAAAAAACCTTCGGCAATACCTATTCCGCCGGAAAAAACCATTACCGTGTTGGAAGCAATAACTTCCGTAGGCGGTTTTACCGATATCGCCAATATGTCTAAGGTAAAAATACTCAGAATGGATAACGGTAAACAAAAAAGTATAGACGTTGACGTAAATGCAATAACAAAACAAGGCAACAAATCTCTTGATATTACGTTAATGCCGGGAGACGTGGTTTTTGTACCGCAAAGTATATTTTAGAGGACAAAATGAACGAAAATTTTGTAAACGATAAAGAACAGGAAATAGATTTATCCTTTTATTTGTCGGTCGTATTAAAGAGAATATGGTTTTTGATAGGAGTAATATTTATATGCGTTTCGGCTTCAGTAGCCGTAAACATGTTTATGCAGCCGGTGTACAAATCTTCCGTACTCATGATGATAGACAGAGAAGAAGCCGGACGTATAGAAACGACTTCTTTCGGTTCTTGGGCAAGCGATGAAGATTATTACAGAACTCAGTACAAACTTTTGGAGTCGCAGTCTTTACTTGAAAAAGTTCACAAAAACATGGAGCTGAACGAAGTTCCGGAGTTTAAGAATCCTAACGGGTGGTTCAAACTTAAAAATCATATAAGTATAGTTCCGATAACCAGAAGCCGCTTATTAAATTTGGAAGTCGAATCTTTTGACGCAGGTCTTTCTGCACAAATTGCAAATACGATAGCAAAAACGTTTGTTGAAGAAAACGTAAGCAACAGAGTTTCAATGGCCAGAGACGTTATCGTTGCTTTGGAGTCCACTGCAAGAAGCCAAAAACAGCAGGAACTTTTAAATTCAATGCCGCAGGTTGTAAACAGCGATTTTATAAAAAACTTAAAAAATCAGGAAATAGAGTTGTATAAACAGTATGCTCAGCTTACGGCAAAATATACTCCCAATCATCCGCAAGTAGTTTCGGTTCAGAATCAGCTTGACATTATAAGAGAAAAAATAGATTTGGAAACCAGAAGGCTCATTCAAAGCATAAAAATAGAACTTTCGGGACAATTTTTAGGTAACAATATAAGGATAATAGATGAAGCAACAGTTCCGGAAAAACCTTTTAAACCGAGAAAACTTATCAATTTGCTGATAGGTTTTACGGTAGGTTTTATTTTGGGAATATTATTTATATTCGTTGCCGAGTTTCTTGACAAATCCGTAAAAAGTTCCGAAGATTTGCAAAAAAAATTGAACCTTAACTTTTTAGGTTTTATCCCTGTAAACAAAATGAAAAAACAGAAAAGCGAATATGAGATAATGTTAAAAGAAGGTAACTTTTTAACGGCAGAACAAATAAGAAACATAAGAACCATGTTGAACTTTTCTTTGTCGGACGACAGAAACGCTCCGATACTGATTGCAAGCTCTTTACAGAGTGAAGGGAAAAGTTATTTGGCGGTAAATTTGTCGGTTGCCATTGCTCAGACGCAGAAAAAAGTTCTTATTATAGATGGCGATTTGAGAAGGTCAAGACTGCATAAAGTTTTTAAAGTTTCAAACGAAAAAGGGTTATCGAATATTTGGAACGGAGATAAAAACGTGTCGGATTTCGAATATAACGTTCAAAAAACCGATGTGGAGAATCTTTTCGTTATAACATCCGGTACAAGACCTCCCAATCCGTCGGAACTTTTAAACACTCCTTTATTGGAAGCTTTTATCAAGTGGGCATTGCAAAATTTTGATACTGTAATAGTCGATTGTCCGGCCGTACTCCCGGTAAGCGACACTTTGTTATGGGGAAAATATATAAATAAAGCTGTTTTCGTCATAAAATACGGACAGACAAACGTTAAAATGGCCGAAAATGCAATACAAAAATTAAAAAATGCAGGAATTAAAATATTAGGCGGAGTTATATCTCAGTATGAGCCGGAAGGAATATCTTACAGCAAATACGGATATTACAAAAATTATTCTTATTATACCGGCGACAAAAAATAATAATTTGAAAGCTGTAAACACGTTTGATTTGTAAAAATAAAACTTGTATTATTTATAAATAAAAAATTAAAAAAATAAAATATAAAAAAGGAGATTTTTTATGAGAAAACCGTTAATGGCAGGAAACTGGAAAATGAATAAAACCATACCGGAAGCCGTTGCTATGGTAAAAGAATTGAAAGGAAAAATTGCAGACATTAAAGACGTAGACGTGTTGATTTGTCCCGTATTTACGGCACTTTATCCGGTAGCAAACGAAGTTAAAGGTTCAAATATAAATGTCGGTGCACAAGATTTGTTTTGGGAAGCAAAAGGTGCTTTTACCGGTGAAGTTGCACCGAATATGATAGTTGATGCAGGTTGTTCTTTCGTTATTATCGGACATTCCGAAAGAAGACAATATTTCGGCGAAACGAATGAAACCGTAAATAAGAAAATAAAAGCTGCTTTATCTGCAGGATTAATACCGGTAGTCTGTGTTGGAGAAACGTTGCAGGAAAGAGAAAGTAACGTTACGTTTAAAGTTATTGAAGAACAGGTAAGAGAAGGTATTAAAGATTTGTCAAAAGAAGAGAGTGCAAAAATAGTTATAGCTTATGAACCGGTTTGGGCGATAGGAACCGGAAAAACCGCAACTCCGGATCAAGCTCAGGAAGTCCACGCTTTTATCAGAAAAGTTTACGGTGAAATGTACGGCGATGCGGCAGATTCGGTAAGAATACTTTACGGCGGTTCGGTAAAACCTTCAAACGTAAGCGAGCTTATGAAAAAAGAAGATATCGACGGAGGTCTTGTCGGCGGAGCAAGTTTGAAAGCTGACGATTTTGAATCATTGGTAAAATTTTCAAAATAGACGGTTTGTAAAAGTACGTACGTATGGAAACATAACAAAAAATTGTTTCTATAAAGTGTTGTTATCGAAAAAACGATAATTTAAAAAATTAACAAAAAATAAGAAGGAACGAAATATGAACAACGAGAACAGAGCAAAAAATCCTATTTTAACGAACGTTTCGAACAGACATATCCATTTATCAAAACAGGATATGGAAATTTTGTTCGGTGAGGGGCATCAATTGACAAAAACCAAAGATTTGGTTCAGCCCGGAGAACATGCTTGCGACGAAACCGTTACGATACAAGGTCCTAAAAGAGCGATAGAAAAAGTAAGAGTTTTGGGACCGTTGAGAAAACAGACTCAGGTGGAAATATTCGTTACCGATGCAATAAGACTCGGTATTAAAGTTTGTATAAGGTTATCTGGAGATTTGGCAGGCTCGGAACCGATAAAAGTTATAGGACCTAAAGGCAGTATAGATTTGAAAGAAGGTTGTATAGTAGCCAAAAGACACATACATTTTACGACGAAAGATGCCGAATTTTACGGTGTAAAAAGCGGGGACAGTTTAAAATTGAAAACCGAAGGGGAAAGAGGTCTTGTTTTTGATAACGTTATTGCAAGAGTAAGCGATAAAATGGCTTTGGAATGTCATTTGGACATGGAAGAAGCAAATGCCGCAGGTGTAAAAAACGGCGATAAATTATTTTTGTTGTAAATTTCGGGAAAGAAAAAATGAAAATATCTTTCGGATGCGATCATGCAGGGATAGACATTAAAGATAAACTGATAAGTTTTATAAAATCGTTGGGACATGAGGTTACGGATTTCGGAACTTATTCCAAAGAAAGCTGCGATTATCCGGATTTTGCTTTAAAAGTTGCCGAGTCGGTTGTTTCAAAAGAAGCCGATAAAGGTATTTTGATTTGCGGAACCGGTATAGGAATGTCAATTGCGGCAAACAAAGTTAAAGGAATAAGAGCCGCCGTTTGTTGGAGTAATGAAACGGCAAAACTGATAGTTCAGCACAACAATGCAAATGTTATGTGTGCAGGTGCGAGATTTGCCGGCATTGATGATATTTGTTCTTGGATAAAAATTTTTCTTGAAACGGAATTTGAACAAAGACATTTAAAAAGAATAAATAAAGTCGGTCAAATAGAACAACGGTATTTGTAAGCACCGTTGTTCTTTTTTATTTTTATGATAAGAAAGAGGTAAATGAGATGAAAAAAATGTTTTTGTTTGCGGCTATGCTTTTGTGCCCGAGTTTTGTTTATTCGGCGTCGGTAACCATATACAATAACGATTTTGCTCTTATTAAAGATGTAAAAGAATTTGACATAAAAAAAGGCGAACAAAAAATTGAAGTTGACGAGGTTGCTTCAAAACTTGATCCGACAAGCGTTTTGCCGAAATTTTTATCCGATGCGGACAACATTAAAATTTATGAACAAAACTACGATTTTGATCTTGTAAACAGCAACAAACTTTTACAAAAATATATAGGCAGCGATATTACCGTTGAAAGGTATCTGCCGAACTCTCAGAAAGAAAAAATATCCGGAACTCTTTTATCGGTAAACGGCGGTGTAATTATAAAATCTCAACAAGATAAAATAGTTATAAATCCCGAAGGAGAGATTTCGTTGCCTAAAATGCCTGAAGGGTTGATGTTGAAACCTACCATATCATGGCTTATAAACAGTAAAGTTTCAGGTAAAAAAAGTTTGGAACTTACTTATAAAACGTCGGGTTTTTCCTGGGCTGCGGACTATGTCGCCGTACTTGATAAAAACGATAAGTTTGTTGATCTTAATGCGTGGGTAACGATAAACAATACTTCCGGTGCGACATATAAAGATTCCAATTTGAAACTTGTTGCCGGCGACGTCAACACCGTTAAAGAAACGGTAAGAACGCAAAGACTTATGACGGCAAAAAATCTTGCCGTTGCCGAATCTGCCGCCGACGGTGCTTTTGAAGAAAAATCTTTTTTTGAATATCATATTTATAAGTTGTCGAAAACTACGACGTTGAAAGATAACGAGAAGAAACAGATAGAGCTGACGTCGGCACAAAAAATTCCCGTTATAAAAAAGTATGTATATAACGGAAACGACTATAATAAAAAAGTTGAAGTCGTTTTAAATTTTAGGAATGATAAAAAATCGAATTTAGGTTTGCCGCTGCCTAAAGGTAAAGTAAGAGTTTTTAAAAGTGACGGAGATTCTTTGGAGTTTACCGGTGAAGATAAAATCGAGCACACTGCGGAGAATGCCGATATATCTTTAAATTTAGGAAACGCTTTTGACATAACCGCACAAAGAATAAGAACGAATTCTTCAAACGGTAATAAATGGTCGGAAGAAAGCTTTGAAATTACGTTAAAGAATGCAAAAAACGAATCTGTAAAAGTTGAATCTGTTGAAAATCTTTACGTTTCTTCAAACTGGAAAATCGTTTCAAGTTCTCAAAATTATACGAAAAAAAATTCAAATACTATAATTTTCAATGTTGAAATTCCGGCAAAGTCGGAGAAAAAAGTCGAATATAAGGTGAAATATACATGGTAAATGTTTCTTCAATTATAGACCATACTCTTTTAAAACCTACAGCAACTTACGGCGATTTTAAGATTTTATGCGAACAGGCGATAGTAAACGGTTTCTATTCGGTATGTGTACCTTCTTATATGGTAAGATCTTGTAAAAAAGCACTTTCAGGTACGACCGTTAAAGTATGTACGGTTGTGGGATTTCCGTTAGGATACAGCGATTATCTTGCAAAAATTATAGAAACCAAACAAAGTATAAAATACGGTGCCGACGAGATAGATGCCGTAATAAACGTATCCGCATTGAAATCAAAAGATTTTAAGTACGTTGAAAAAGAAATTGCTTTGTTGAGAAAAACCGTTGAAAATAAAGTTTTAAAAATAATAATTGAAACGGCATATTTAAGCGAAGAAGAAAAAAACAAAGTTGCAAAAATGATTTTGAAAAACGGAGTTGATTTTTTGAAAACATCGACCGGTTTTGCGCCGTCAGGAGCTACCATTGAAGACGTTAAATTTTTTAAAAAGATACTGGCAAACAACGTAAAAATAAAAGCTTCCGGCGGAATATCCACGTATAAGCAGGCGGAAGAACTTATAAGAGCCGGTGCGAACAGACTCGGAACTTCAAAATCGTTGCAGATTATAAACAATGAATAAAATAAACAGATTTACGTTCAAGCATATATCGTCGATATTCCTGTTCAGCGTATTGACTCTTTTCATATGGTGCTTTTTCATTTATGTTTTTTTTGACTGCAGTTTAAAGCGAGAGCTCTCTCCGTTAATTGAAAATTCAAAACAGCTGTTGTACGATATCGTAAACAAAGATTTAGATTCGGAAAAAATAAAAAAGTTCGTTTATGAAACGGAAAAAAGCGATTATGTCCGCTATGTTAGAGTAATAAACAAAAAAGTTCCTGCACAAAATAAAAAAAAATCTTTTTTCATATCTCTTTTGGAAATATCTTATCCTATAAAAAATAAAGACTCAGTTGCGGGTTATGTTGAAATTTTGCCTTCTCACAAATTGTTTGACGAAGTTTTTTCGGACGGAGTCAATTTGACGGTCTTAATTTTCTCAGTGTTTGTTTTATTATGTTTTTTGGTATTTGCGTTTTATTTTTGTATGCAGAAATATATCGTGCAGCCGTTCAATCAGATAAGAACCGTAATAAACGATATTTTATCAAACGAGGAAATATCCGTAGACGAAAATAACGGATACGCCGTTTGGAACGAAGTTTTCGGTGATTTAAAAAAACTCAACAACAACGTTTTTGACATAAATACGACAATGAAATTGTTGTTTTCGACATCAAATGCGGCAGGTTCGGATTTTGAACTGGTAAATTCCGTACAGTTGATTTTTGATATCATAAAAAAAAGAATAAAAACCGCCATGTGTGCATTGTTTGTGCCGGATGACAGCGGTCATTTGAAAATCGTTGCAAAAAGCGGTTTTATAAAAAACGACATTGCTCTTATTTGTAAAGACGAAAATAATTTTATATGGAACTGTTACGAGAAATCTTTTGAAGTTTTTATTAACGACATTTCCGGTAGTGATAAAAAAAATTTAGGAGATTTATACGATGATACGGACGGTTCTTTTGCAACGTTGCCTTTAATTGATGAAGATTTGGTTTGTATGGGGGTTTTGGTTGTAATTACAAAAACGAAAGATTCGTTTCACGGTGACGTAATCGGTTTTGTAAAAAATCTGTCCGGACATCTTATCGCTTTGATTAAAAGGATGAAGTATTATAAAAAAATAAAAGAAACAAGCAGAAAACTTGAAACGGAACTTCAAACGACTTCAAAAGAACTTGCAAAAGCAAACGATTTGATCGTCAAAAAAGTAAAAGACTTGAATTTGCTTTCGGATGTTTATTCTTATATATGTAAAAAAATTGATATAAGAGATATAATAGCTTATATTATAAATAAAGTTAAGGAATCCGTTGCGGTTGAAACAGTTGGCATTCTTATTTATAATAAAGACGAACACAGCCTTACATGCGTTAAAAACTCGTTCGGATTGGACAGGGACTTAAATTTTTATAATAAAAAAGGTACAATTTATGATAAAGTCATAGAAAATAAAAGTACCGTAGTTTTTAATTCCGTTAATGAGATGGACGGCTATTTGAAAGACGATTTGCAGAATTATGTAAAAATAAATTCTGCGGTTTTTGTACCGGTACTTGTTAAAGACGCCGTTTATGCGATTTTTGCGGCAGTCAACAAAAACGACTCGGATCGTTTCGGTGCATATGACGTTAAAATGTTGGAACATATATCCGGTATTTTTTCCGGTATAATAAAGATATGAATTTGTTATAATGTATTAATTTTTGAGTCTAAA
Organism: Endomicrobiaceae bacterium; assembly: GCA_045586665.1. GTDB lineage: Bacteria > Elusimicrobiota > Endomicrobiia > Endomicrobiales > Endomicrobiaceae > Ruminimicrobiellum. The sequence goes on from JAZNAT010000160.1 coordinate 12,482, forward strand.
ATGGGGGCTACAAATGGAAATTGCCGATTTGAAAAGCATATCAGCATCAGTTAGAAAAGAAATACTTAAGATGTTGCATAAAGCAGGGTCAGGTCATCCGGGAGGAAGTTTGTCCTGCGTGGAACTTGTTACGGATTTATATTATAATCATATGAATTTTAACCCTGAAATTCCTCAGGATAAAAACAGAGATTATTTCGTTTTGTCAAAAGGACATGTTTGTCCTGTTTTGTATGCTGTTTTGGCACAGATAGGATGTTTTGCAAAACAAGAGCTTGACACCTTGCGAAAAATCGGAAGCCGTTTGCAAGGACACCCGGCAAAAGACAAAAAACTTCCCGGTATAGAAGTTTCTACCGGTTCTTTGGGATACGGTCTTTCAATCGGTGTCGGAATTGCAAAAGGTATGAAAACGTTGAAACAAAAGAACAGAGTTTATGTTCTTATGGGCGACGGTGAACAGCAGGAAGGTTCCGTTTGGGAAGCGGTTATGGCTGCGGCACACTTCAAACTTGACAACTTATGTGCGATTATAGATTGGAACGGTTTGCAGATAGACGGTAAAGTAGAAGACGTTTTAAACATAGGTTCCATATCGGAAAAATATAAATCGTTCGGTTGGAACGTTATTGAAATAGACGGGCACAATCTTAAAGAGGTAGACGATGCATATTCGAAATCCGAAACGGTTAAAGATAAACCGACGGTAATCGTTGCAAAAACCGTTAAAGGCAAAGGTGTTTCTTTTATGGAAAACGTTTCCGGCTGGCACGGAAAAGCTCCCAACAAAGAACAGTTGGAGAAAGCGTTAAAGGAAATAGACGAAAGTTTAAAATAATATTTGAAATAACATAAAATATAAAAGGGTACAATTTATGGTAAAAGTTTTCGGTAATAAAGCTACAAGATTCGGGTTCGGCGAAGGGCTTGTCGAACTGGGTAAAAAAGACGATAAAATTTTTGTTTTAGGTGCCGATACGGTATCGTCGGTTGCAATAAACGAGTTTCAAAACAGTTTTCCCGACAGATTTGCCAACGTCGGTATAGCCGAAACGAATTTGTTAGGTATGGCGGCAGGGCTTGCCGTTGCCGGTTTTACGCCTTTCGTTTCAACTTACGGTGTTTTTGCTTCCGGAAGGCCTTGGGAACAAATAAGAACTACAATATGCTATTCCAATCTGAACGTAAAAATCGGAGGTTCTCATTCGGGGCTAATGGTAGGTCCCGACGGAGCAACGCATCAGGCCTTGGAAGAAATATCCATAATGAGATGCTTGCCTCACATGACGGTACTTGTTCCATGCGACGTTGTGGAAACAAAGAAAGCGACTATGGCTGCAGCTTATTATGACGGTCCGGTTTATATAAGATACGGGAGAGAGAGTATTCCGATAATAACCGAGGAAGATACTCCTTTTGAAATAGGTAAAGCGATAAAAATGAAAGAAGGCAGTGACGTTTGCATTGCGGCTTGCGGGTCTATGGTTTATGAGGCATTGTCCGCTGCCGAAATTTTGGAAAAAGAAGGAATAAAAGCGAGAGTATTGAATATTCATACGATAAAACCGATAGACGAACAGGCAATTGTAAGTGCCGCCGAAGACTGCGGTGCGATAGTTACTGCCGAAGAGCACCAAATATGCGGCGGATTCGGAAGTGCAGTTGCCGAAGTTGTAGTAAAAAAGTGTCCGGTTCCTATGGAATTTGTGGGCGTTAACGATACTTTCGGGGAATCCGGTGCACCGGCGGACTTGATTGTCAAATACGGATTAAAAGACGTAAATATAGTAAATGCCGTAAAAAAAGTTTTGAAAAGAAAATAAATACATTTGCGATAAATAATTGATAAATTTAGTCGTTCTTTTAATAAAAATCTTTTTCAATTAAAAGATAGTTGTTAATTATAAATTGTCGTTTTAAGAGGTTGTAATGTCGGATATAAACAGAATAGTTTTAATAGTTTTGGACAGTCTGGGTGTAGGGGAACTTCCGGACGCTGCAAAATATAACGATGTAGGTGCAAATACTTTAAAACACATTTTTGAAAGTATGGACGAAGATTTTACGCTTGAAAATCTCGCTAAACTCGGCTTATACAACATAGTCGCCTCTCCTTACGATTATAAACCTGAAAACGTTATAGGCTGTTACGGTAAAATGGCGACGTTGTCTCCTGCAAAAGATACGACTGCTGGTCATTGGGAGCTTTCAGGCATCGTTTTGGATAAACCTTTTCCGACGTATCCTAACGGATTTCCTAAAGATTTGATAGAAGAGTTTGAAAGAAGGATAGGCAGTAAGGTTTTGGGCAACTGTGTAGCCTCAGGTACGGAAATTATACAACGTTTGGGAGAAGAGCATTATAAAACGTTAAGACCTATAGTTTATACTTCGGCGGATTCCGTTTTTCAAATAGCTGCGGCCGAAGATTCGAGACAATTCGGCGGTCTTAGAAAACTTTATGATATTTGCCGTACGGCAAGAGAGCTTCTTAGCGGAGAACATGCCGTCGGCAGAGTTATAGCAAGACCTTTCATACGCAAGCCTGACGGTACTTTTGAAAGAACGCCCAACAGACAGGATTTTTCTTTGTCTCCGACAGGAACTACGATTTTGGATAAAATAAAAAATATCGGCGGCAACGTTACCGCAATAGGTAAAATTAAAGATATTTTCAACGGTAAAGGTATTTTGGTAAGTTATGCAACCAAAGGAAATTCTACCGGAATACAGTGGACGATTAACAGTATAATAGAACCTAAAATTTTAGGTTATACCAGAGAAGGGTCCGAGGAGTTTTTGCTTGACTCAGATATTTCAAGAAAACAGCTTGTTTTTACTAATCTTGTAGATTTCGACATGCTTTGGGGACACAGAAGAAATGTGTTCGCTTATGCTCAAGGATTAAAATTTTTTGACAGACAGCTTCCGAAAATTATTGAAGCGATGAGCGACAACGATTTGCTTATAATAACCGCCGATCACGGATGCGATCCGACATATATGAAACATACCGACCATACCAGAGAATACGTTCCTCTGCTTGTCTACGGTAAAACAATAAAACAAAACGTTAATTTGGGAACAAGAAAAACTTTATCCGACGTGGCTCAAACGATAGCCGATATTTTTGAAATAAGCCATATGAAAAACGGTACAAGTTTTAAGGACGAAATACTTGATGAATAAAAAAAACGTTACGGACGAAATAAACGAAAGTAAAAAATATATAGAAAAAAGAACGAAAGTCCGCCCGGAAATCGCTATAATTGCAGGGTCAGGACTTAACAATATTAAAAGTTTGATAAAAGAACAAACGGTTATTTCTTACTCTAAAATACCGCATTTTAAACGTTCCACCGTTGAAGGTCATACCGGTGAGCTCGTCGCCGGGAAAATCGGCGGTAAAGACATTTTCTTATTTAACGGAAGAGTCCATTATTACGAAGGCTATACTATGCAGGAAATTTCTTATCCTGTAAGAGTAATGAAAAGTTTGGGAGTGGAAACGTTAATCGTGACTTGTGCGGTAGGTGCGGTAAACAAAAAATATAATCCCGGTGATATTGTCGTAATAAAAGACCACATAAACTTTTCCGGCAGCAATCCCTTGATAGGCAAACATTACAAAGAGTTCGGCGCAAGGTTTCCCGATATGAGCGAAGTATACGATAAAAGTTTTAGAAAAAAAGTTATAAAAAACGCAAAAAATAAAAATATAAAAATATATGAGGGGACTTATTTTGCCGTGAGCGGTCCGTCTTATGAAACGCCTGCGGAAATTTTAGTTTTTGCTGCACTTGGCGCAGACGTTGTCGGTATGTCGCTTGTTGCCGAATCAATTGTTGCAAAACAGTCCGGTATGAAAGTTTTGGCATTAACTTACGTATCAAACAAAGCAAGCGGTTTGGCAAAAAAGAGTTTGTCTCATAAAGAAGTTTTGGATGCAGGCAAAAAAGCGTCAGAAAATATGGAAAAAATAATAAAAGATTTTGTAAGGAAATCATAGTGAGAGCCTACGACATAATTTATAAAAAAAGAAACGGTCTTAAACTATCAAAAGAAGAAATTTCTTTTATGGTTGAAGGATACGATAAATCGGAAATTGCAGACTATCAAATGTCTGCTTTTTTAATGTCGGTATATTTTCGTTCTTTGGACGATGAAGAAACTTTTGCATTTACCGAATCTATGGCAAAGTCCGGTAAAATTCTGGATTTAAGTTTTTTGCCCGGACCTGTTGCCGACAAACATTCTACCGGAGGTGTAGGCGACGGTACCTCTCTTGTAATTGCTCCGGTACTTGCGGCTTGCGGCGTGTATGTGCCTATGATGTCCGGGCGAGCTCTTGGACATACCGGCGGCACGCTCGATAAATTGGAATCAATTCCGGGTTTTGACGTGAATCTTGATACGGATGAGTTTGTTTCCGTTTTGAAAAAAAATAATTTTGCAATGATAGGTCAAACCGAAGAAGTTGCACCCGTAGATAAAAAAATGTATTCGTTAAGAGACGTTACGGCAACGGTTGAATCTATACCTCTCATTTGTTCAAGCATAATGTCAAAAAAAATTGCCGAAGGAGCAAAAAACATTCTTCTTGACGTTAAAACGGGCAGTGCCGCTTTTATACGAAAATATGAAGATTCGAAATTGTTGGCACAAAAAATGGTAAATGTCGGTAAAATTTTTAACAGAAACGTTACTGCGGTGATTACCGATATGAACGAACCGTTAGGCAGTGCCGCAGGTAATTCTTTGGAATTGATTCAGACGATAGAAGTTCTTAAAGATAAAGTAAAGAACGATTTTTCGGAGTTTTGTTTACAGCTGTCGGCGCTTATGCTGGTAATGACAAACGCGGCAAAAGATGTGAAACAAGGCATAAAAATTGCAGAAGACAAAATAGTTTCCGGGCAAGCCTTGGAAAAATTTATAAAAATGATAGAATTACAGAAAGGAAACACGAAAGTTATAGACGATTATTCCGTTTTCAAACAGGCGAAAAATGTTTATAAAATCAAATCCGATAAAGACGGATACTTTAAGTTCGTTAACACGAGAAACGTCGGGATAGCATCATGCCTTTTAGGTGCGGGTAGACTTAAAGTTGAAGACAAAATAGACCATAGTGCCGGAATAACTCTTTGTAAAAAGACCGGCGATTACGTGCGAAAGAATGAAATTTTATTCGAACTTTACTATAATAAGTGTGATATGGATAACGTTGTTTCCGTGTTGAGTTCGTCTTATGAAATAATTGATGAAAAAATTGAAAAAAATAAAAGAATAAAAGATATAATAAATTAGAGGCGGTTTTGCAAGAAGATAAAAAATGGGTACTTCAAGATGTTGATAAAGAAGCTTTGTTAAGTTTACAAAAACAAACGGATTTGCCGGAAACCGTTTTGAAAATTTTGCTGGCAAGAGGTTTTAAAGAGCTTCAATCAATAAAAGATTTCGTTTTTCCGAAAAAAGAAGAATTGTTCAATCCTTTTCTGCTTGACGGTATGTATAAGTCGGTACTAAGGATAAAACGAGTTATAGAAGAACGTGAAAAAATTCTTATTTATGCCGACAGAGACGTTGACGGGATAACGTCTTTGGCTGTTTTATATAATACCATTTTCTTGCTCAGCGGAGACGTCGTATGGTACATACCTTCCGATGAAGGTTATGGGCTTTCCTGTAATGTTTTGGATAAATACAAAAAAGAAAACGTAAACTTGGTAATAACGGTTGACTGCGGAATATCTGCGGTAAAAGAAGTCAAATATGCAAACTCTTTACAAATGGATGTTATAGTTACCGACCATCATGAACCTCCGCAAGACGGTCTTCCTGAAGCTTTTTCCGTTATTGATCCTAAAATAAGTTCGTGTAGTTATCCTTTTAAAGAACTTGCCGGCTGCGGCGTTTCTTTTAAACTGTCACAGGCGTTAATGCAGACTTACGGCAGATATTTCGATAAAAAAGTTGCGCTTATTACCGTAGATAAAAATACGTGTTACGTCATAATTCTTGTAAACGATATCGTTGTGAGTGAGTTTGAAAAATCGGTTAACGAGGCGGATTTGTCCGGATGTTCAAAAATCATTACCGACGGTTCGGTATCTTTATCCGTTTTCAAAAATATTGAAAACGTTCCGGAAACCGAAGAAGTTGAAATAAAAGACGAAACGGAACGAACTTCTCTGAAACAAAAGGCTTATGAGCTTTTAAAACTTTACCGTAAAAAAGAATTTTTTGATGACGGACGTATGCTTGAGTTTTTTGAAAATAACGTGGATTTGGTTGCAATAGGTTCGATTGCCGATATAGTACCTTTGATAAACGAAAACAGAACTCTTGTAAAAAACGGGCTTGAAATCTTAAATGACAACTGTTCGAAAAGATTCGGACTCGGTTACATTTTTGAAGAATATTTGAAAAATAAAAGTATCTGTGCAAAAGCCATATCGTGGAATGTTGCACCAATTTTGAATGCCGCAGGCAGAATGGGCAATGCTGCAATCGCTGCAGAGCTTCTTCTTGCCGACGACAAATATAAAGCAAACGATTTTTTTATCGAACTTAAAAAGTTGAATAACGACAGAAAAGAGCTACAAAACGAAAACATAAAAATGTTTGACGTTTTATTAAAACAACAGTGCGATATTGAAAAAGACAATATATTCGTCGTTTCGGCAAAAGATTTGTCTCACGGTGTTACCGGGATTGTAGCTTCGCAAATGGTAAAAGTTTACGGTAAGCCGGTAATTCTTTTTATAGAAGATAAAGAAAAGGCCGAAGCTACCGGTGCATGCCGGTCAATAGACGGGTTTGACATAATAGCGGCTTTGGACAAAACCAAAGATTTGCTCATCAAGTTCGGCGGACATAATCAGGCTGCCGGTCTTACGATAAAGACCGAAAACATAGAACGTTTCAGAAACGAAATAAAGCAAATAGCTGACGAAGCCATTTCAAAAGAGATGGTTTTAAAAAAAATAGTCGTTGACTGCGAACTTAAAATTACCGACATAAACAAAAAAACTTATAAAGATTTGCTCCTTTTGGAACCGTTCGGAGCATCAAATGCAACTCCGGTATTTTTGTTAAAAAACGTAAGCTTTGAAGAGATGACTGTTATAGGACCAAAACACGACCATTTAAAGTTTAAAGTATGTAAAGACGGCATAAGTGTTAATGCACTGTTTTGGAGCGGCGCAAAATATAAAGATACGTTCGGATATAAAGACAGGTTTGACATTTTGTTCAATATGGACATAAACAGGGACAATATCCAACTCATAATTTTAGATGTTGAAAATATATGAAAAACGGACGTTTTTAACGCGTGTATTTTGTTGACAGTTAGGTTAGTAATTGTTAAAATCTCTAAAGTTATTTGTTGATATTTTTCCAAATAAAAATAAATAAACGAGACTAAGTATGGCGAAATTTGTTTATTCGTTCGGCGGCGGAAAAGCAGACGGTAACGGCAGTATGAGAAATCTTCTCGGCGGTAAAGGCGCAAACCTTGCCGAAATGGCAGGACACAAAAACCTTAAACTTCCGGTCCCTCCGGGATTTACTATTACTACGGAAGTTTGTACGTATTATTACGATCACAAAAAAACTTATCCTAAAGAACTTGAAAAACAGGTTGATTCGGCACTTAAAAACGTCGAAAAAATTATGGGTAAAAAGTTCGGCGATACTAAAGATCCTCTTTTGGTTTCGGTTCGTTCCGGAGCGAGATCTTCGATGCCGGGTATGATGGAAACGGTTTTAAACGTCGGTCTTACCACAAAAACTCTTCCCGGACTTATTGCAAAAACACAAAACGAAAGATTCGCTTATGATGCATATAGAAGACTTATAATGATGTATTCCGACGTCGTTATGGAAAAAGCCGCAGGTATAGAACCGGCCGACGATATGGGAATAAGAAAGCAGCTCGAAAGAGTTATGGATAAAGCCAAAAAAGCAAAAGGCGTAACTCAAGATACCGAACTTGACGCGGACGATTTGAAAAAACTTTGTGAAGAGTTCAAAGTCGTAGTCAAAAAAGTTTTGGGAAAAGAGTTCCCGGACGATCCGATGAAACAGTTATGGGGCGGAATTTCTGCCGTGTTTGCTTCATGGAACGGCAAAAGAGCCATAGCTTACAGAAAAATCGAAGGTATTCCCGACGATTGGGGAACGGCAGTAAACGTTCAGACGATGGTATTCGGAAATATGGGCAACAATTCTGCAACCGGCGTTGCTTTTACGAGAAACCCCGGAAACGGAGATTCCAGATTTTACGGAGAATATCTCGTTAACGCACAAGGTGAAGACGTCGTTGCAGGTATCAGAACGCCGGCTCCCATAAACGAAGCTTCCAAAGGCATGCAGAACAAAGGCGAAAAAACGCTTGAAACGGTTATGCCTAAAATTTATAAAGAGTTGTTTGCAATTCAAAAGAAACTTGAAAAACATTACAGAGATATGCAGGATATAGAGTTTACAATACAGGACGGCGTATTGTGGATGTTACAGTGCAGAGTAGGTAAAAGAAACGGTCCGGCTGCCGTTAAAATGGCAATGGACATGATAAAAGAAAAACTCATTACGAAAGAAATGGCCGTTTTGAGAGTTTCTCCTGCACAACTTGACGAATTGCTCCATCCTATTATAGATCCTAAAGCCGAAAAAGGTGCAAAAGTTTTGGCTAAAGGTCTTCCTGCAGGTCCCGGAGGAGCCAACGGTCAGATAGTATTTTCGGCCGAAGATGCCGTAGAATGGAACAAAAAAGGTAAAAAAGTCATTCTCGTAAGAGAAGAAACCAACCCCGAAGACGTTGAAGGTATGAGAGCCGCTCAAGCCGTACTTACCGCAAGAGGCGGTATGACTTCGCACGCCGCTCTTGTTGCAAGAGGATGGGGAAAATGTTGTATAGTAGGATGTGCCGACGTATCGGTGGATTTGGCAAAGAAAACGATGACAATCGGCGACAAAAAATTTAAGGAAGGCGACTATATAACTCTTAACGGAACGAAAGGTTTCGTATATGACGGAGCATTGGCAATGGTCGATGCTACAAGCAACACGTTGTTGTTCGATTTCTTGAAAGTTTGCGATTCCATAAAAAAACTGCAAATCAGAACCAACGCCGATAACCCGCAAGACGCCAAAAAAGCAAGACTTTTCGGTGCCGAAGGTATAGGCCTTTTCAGAACCGAACACATGTTCTACGGAGAAAATTCCGAAAAACCGTTATTCGCGTTAAGAAAGATGATAGCTTCCGCTACCACGGAAGAAAGAAAAAAAGCGTTGGATGAAATGTTCCCTTATATGAAAGACAGCATTAAAGGAACCATGGAAGCCATGGACGGATATGCGGTAACAATCAGATTGCTCGATCCTCCGTTACACGAGTTTATCCCCAGAGAAAAAGCTCAGCAGGAAATAATTGCAAAGAGTTTGAAAATTTCTTTGGACGAGTTCAAATCAAGAGCAGAGGCTCTTCACGAATCCAATCCTATGATGGGACACAGAGGAGTAAGACTCGGCGTTACGTATCCTGAAATAACCGAATATCAGGTAAGAGCGATATTTGAAGTTGCCGTAGAACTTTTAAAGAAAGGCAAAAAAGTTCATCCGGAAATTATGGTTCCGGTAGTATGCAGTGCAAACGAATTGAAACTTCAAAAAGCCATAGTTGAAAAAGTTCACGAAGAAGTTTTGAAAAAAGCAAAAATTAAAAAGTTGGATTACTCTTTCGGTTCGATGATAGAAATCCCCAGAGCCGCATTGACTGCCGATAAACTTGCCGAAACGGCCGAATTTTTCTCGTTCGGAACGAACGATTTGACTCAGATGAGTTTCGGTTTCTCAAGAGACGACGTAGGCGCATTTTTGGGTGACTATCAGGAAAAGAAAGTTCTTCCTGCGGATCCGTTCCAGACGATAGACGTCGAAGGTGTAGGACAACTTGTCAAACTCGGACTTGAAAAAGGGAGAAAAGTAAGAAAGAATATGAAAATCGGTATCTGCGGCGAACACGGCGGAGATCCGAAATCGGTTGAGTTCTGCAACTGTATCGGTATGACATACGTTTCATGTTCACCTTTCAGAGTACCTATTGCAAGACTTGCAGCGGCACAAGCGGTTGCAAAAGAAAAAGCGGCAAAGAAAAAATAAGCAGTTTATTTTAAAATAAAAATCGGGTTGGTTTTAAAGCCAACCCGATTTATCCGGAAGAAGAATATGAAAAAGATTATAATTTTTTTATTGATTATTTTTAGCGCACCTTTGATCTACTCGTCGGACAACAATCAAACAAACAACGGTAACGGTTTTATTTCAATAGATACGGACGAAACCAAATTGTCTCCTAACGGTGACGGTTTTTTTGAAAGCATAAATTTTAGAATTTCTCTTTTACAGGAAAAATTGAAAATAAAAAATTGGAAACTTACCATTATAAACAGCCAGACAAACGAAGTTTTTGACAGATTTTCCGGTCAAAAAGAAATTCCAAACGTTATTAACTGGAAAGGCGAGGACCGTGCCGGAAACGTGTCCGAAGGTAAATATAAATACGTTTTGAATGCCGTTATAAACAAAAAGGATATAAAAATAGAAAAAAACGGAATTACTGTCGACATAACGCCGCCTTATCTGTCTTTGTCCGCTTCGGAAGATACGGTTTTGATAGATAAAGAAAAAAATAAATTTTCCAAGACCATAGCTTTTGTTTTAAACGTCGGGGATGAAAACGATATAGACAAATCGAAAACGAAACTGCAGATAGTAAATTACGGCGGTAACGTCGTTAAAGAGTGGTCTTTTGATAAAGATGAAGATATTCCTCAAACTGTTTACTGGGACGGTAAAGATGACGTCTACGGGCTTGTAATCCCTGCAGGAGAATATAAAGGTATTTTAACAGCTTACGATACTTTCAGTAACGGTTCAAGCATGTCTGTAAGTTTTACTGCGCTTGAACAGGTTGAAGGAAACCTTTCGGAAATCGTCGTTAAAGAAGAACCTAGAGGATTGGTGGTAAATTTGTCGAGCAACATTTTGTTTGCTTCCGGTAAAGCCGTTTTGAAAAAAGAAGCTACGGCTTCTCTTGATGAGACGGTCAAACTGTTAAACGCTTATCCGGCAAATAAAGTTTTGATAGAAGGTTATACGGATGCTACGGGCAGTAAGAAAAAAAATCTTCAACTTTCTTATGACAGAGCGCAAGCGGTATATTCTTATTTCGTTAAAAAAGGCATACAGCCGGAAAGATTAAATACCGTCGGTTACGGTTCGGAAAATCCCATAGATACGAACAAGACCGCCGCAGGAAGAGCTAAAAACAGAAGAGTAAATATTATAATTTTAAAAAGTGCACAAGAAACGCAGAGTACTGTTGCCGACGACGACATACAGGAATAAATATTGAATTTTTATAAAAATAAAAGAGGCTGAAAAAATGATTCCTTTAGCAAAACCGATACTCGGGAAAAGAGAAAAACAGTTGATAAACGAAGTTATTGATTCCGGTATAATAGCAAGCGGAAAATATGTTGAAAAGTTCGAACAAATGTTTGCAAAAGTTTCAAACGCAAAACATGCAATAGTTTGTTCCAACGGAACGACGGCGTTGAATACTGCGCTTCTTTCCTGCGGTATAAAGCCCGGCGATAAAGTCATAACGACGCCTTTTACGTTTATTGCTACGGCAAATTCCGTTCTTTATTGCGGAGCGAAACCTCTCTTTGCCGATATTGACGAAAAAACTTTTAATATTGACCCGGAATCGGTAGAAAAAATATTGAAAAAAGAAAAAAACGTCAAAGCCGTAATATGTGTTCATTTGTACGGATTGCCGTGTGATATGTCAAAACTTTTAAAATTAAAGAAAAAGTATAAATTCTTTTTGATTGAAGACGCTTGTCAGGCACATTTGGCAAAATATAAAAATAAAACTGTCGGTTCTATCGGCGATGCCGGGGCTTTTTCGTTTTATGCTACAAAAAATATGACTACCGGTGAAGGCGGTGCCGTTTTAACGAACAATTCAAAAATAGAAAAACTTTCAAGAAAAATTATAAATCATGGAAGAACATCTCATTACGGACACGACATGTTGGGTTACAATTTCAGATTGACAAACGTTTGTGCGGCCGTCGGTATTGCCCAATGCGAACAAATTGAAAAATGGACAGAGCAAAGAATATCAAATGCAAAAAAATTATCCGACGGGTTAAAAGATGTCGAATTTATTGAAACGCCTTTTATTTGCGACGGATACAAACATGTGTTTCATCAATATACGGTCAGAGTTAAAAACGGTTTGAGAGATAAGTTTATGCAGTATCTGAAAGATAACGGTATAGGCTGCGGGATACATTATCCCGAAGTTATTTACAAGCAGCCTTTATATAAAAAATTAGGTTACAAAAGCGGGATATGTACGGTAGCTGAAAAAGCCGTAAAAGAGGTTTTGTCGCTGCCCGTTCATCCGTCGCTTACGAATAAAGATATAGATACAATTATAAAAGTAATAAAAGGTTTTAAAAAATGAACAGAATAAAAATTGCGGTAATCGGTGTAGGTTCTTTAGGTCAGCATCATGCAAGAATTTTGTCTCAACATGAAAATGCCGAACTTATCGGTGTGGTTGATGCGGATGTCAAAAGAGGAGAAACAATAGCAAAAAAATGTAAAACCGTAAATTTCTGCGACGTAAAAGATATTGTAGGCAAAGTTCAAGCGGCGGTCGTTTCCGTTCCGACGCCTTATCATTATGACATAGCAAAATTTTTGTTGGAGTCCGGTATAAACTGTTTGGTGGAAAAACCGTTTACATCCACCGTGGAGCAGGCACAGGAACTTATAAGAATAGCAAGGAGCAAAGATTTGGTTTTGCAGGTAGGCCACGTAGAAAGGTTTAATCCTGCCGTTATCGGAGCTTATCCTTACATAAAAGAACCGAAATTTATTGAAGTTAACAGATTGGGCCCTTATGACCCGAGAACAAGCCACATAGGAGTTGTTCTTGATTTGATGATACACGATTTGGACATTCTGCTTACGCTTGTAAAAAGTAAAGTTATAAGTTTTGAAGCGCACGGCGCAAAACTTCTTTCCAACAACGAAGATATTGCAAAAGTAAGAATAAAGTTTGCAAACGGTTGCGTCGCGGATGTTTCGGCAAGCAGAGTTTCAATGGATAAATACAGGAAAATAAGAATATTTCAAAAAGAAAGTTACGTTTCGATAGATTATGCCGGAAAAAATTTGAAAATATATCAAAAAAAAACAGACGTCGACATCGTAAAAAGTTTGCTTGATATTGCTATAATAAAGCCTAAACTTCCGACGGGAGAACCTCTTTTTTACGAGTTGAGCCACTTTTTAAATTGTGTTATTGAAGGCAAACAACCTATCGTTTCAGGTGAACAGGGACGGGATGCTTTGGAGTTGGCACACGACATTCTGCACTATATGCAGTATTGATGCGTTTAACCCGTATTTGATAAAGCGTAAAGCGGCGGTTTAAATTTAAAAATTTTTAAACCGCCGTTTTTGACACTATACGGCTTTTTTTTATAAAATTTTAAGATAAATGAAAAATAAAAAGTCTTTTTTTATTACCGTTGAAGGATGCGAAGGTAGCGGAAAAACTACACAGTCGCAGCTTTTAAAAAAGTATTTGCAGTCGAAAGGCTTTGACGTTGTTTTGACGAGAGAACCGGGTGGAAGTATCGTTGCCGAACAGGTAAGAAATATTCTTCTTAATCCGGATTTTAAAGTTGCGCCTTTTTGTGAGCTTATGCTTTACGAAGCTTCTCGTGCACAGCATTTGTCCGAAATTATAAAACCTAATTTGGAAAAAGGCGTTACGGTTATATGCGACAGGTTTGTCGATTCTACTCTTGCTTATCAGGGATATGCACGCGGGATAGACATAAAAGTAATAACGAAGTTAAACGATATCGCCTCTTGCGGCATAAAACCCGATTTGACGATTTATCTTGACATTCCGGCCGGTGAAGGAATAAAAAAAGCGAAGTCTGTCGATAAAGGCGGTCTTACCGGCGGGGATAGAATAGAAAGAGAAAATATAAAGTTTCATAATAAAGTCAGAAAAGGTTTTTTGCAGCTTGCAAAACTTTATCCTGAAAGAATAAAAAAAATAAAAACGGATAAAGTAATAGAAAAAACTCAAAAGAAAATCAATAAAATAATAGACGATTTTTTTAAGAAGAAAAAAATATATGTTTGAAAAAATAATAGCACAGGAAAAAGCAAAAAAAATTCTTTCCGAACAAATAAAAAATAACAAAATTCCGCACGCATACATTTTTATGGGGGAAGAAGGTACTGGCAAAATGTTTGCGGCGATAGAGTTTGCCAAAATTCTTAACTGCACGATAAACGATTATGCAAAAACCGATGCAGGTGCATGCAACCATTGTCCGTCATGCGAACGTATAAATAAAGGAACTTTTACCGACCTGCACCTAATAAACTTTGATAAACAGGATGAAATTGCCGATAAAGAAAGTGAAAAAGGCAAAACGAAGCTCGGAATAAAATTAATAAGATATATGCAGGACAAAGTTTATATTAAAGCGACCGAAGGAAAATGGAAAATTTTTATTATAGAACCTGCAGAAAAAATGACAACGGAAGCTTTTAACTGTTTGTTGAAAACGTTGGAAGAACCTCCTGAAAATACGATAATAATATTGATAGCAAAACATAAAGAGACGATTCCGGTAACGATTCTTTCTCGTGTACAAACGGTTTTTTTCAGACCGTTACCGCAGAAAGACGTAGCCGAATATTTGTGTGAAAACGATTCTTTGTCGCAGGAAAATGCCGAAAAAATCGCTTCAATGGCGGACGGTTCTATAGAAAAAGCGCAACGGATTTTGCTTAATACTCAAAACGAATTTTCTTTTTTATGGAAAGAGTTGACGAGTAAAAAACTTGCCGTTTGCGACATACTTTTAAAAAGCAAATCCGCTTCAAAAGATAGGGAAAGTGCACTTGAAGCCGTATCGGTAATTACCGAAGATGCGGTGAAAAGTTTCAGAAAAAATCCGGATTTGTATGCCGATGTCGTTGAAGCATTATCGCGCGGTAAAAAGTATCTTGAACAAAACGCCAATCCTGCAAACGTTATGGATAATTTGTTTATGTATATAAATTCTAAAATAAAATAACGGAGATATATTTATGCCAATGGTAGTAGGAGTTATAGTAAGAAGAATTAAAGAAAAAGTGTATGCACAAACCGGACAATACACAATAAATTTAAACGATAAAGTTATACTTGAAACCGAGCACGGAACCGAGTTCGGTATAGTGTGTGAAAAAGAAAAAAATATGGAACCGTCAAAAGACGTGCGGTTCGGTAAAATAGTAAGAAAGGCTACAGAGAACGATTTGAAAAGACTTGTAAATAACGAGAACAAAAATGCAATTGCAAGAGTTTCCGTATCAAAAAAAATTCAGGAACATAAACTGGACATGAAACTTACCTGCGTTCAGTACACTTTTGACAGGACTAAACTTTTTATTTATTATACGTCGGAAACAAGAGTGGATTTCAGAGAACTTATCAAAGATTTGGCACACTCTTTAAAAACAAGAATACAGATGGTACAAATCGGCGTAAGAGACGAATCCAAAATCGTCGGAGGAATAGGTACTTGCGGTAAACAGTTGTGCTGTCAAACATTTTTAAAAGATTTCAACTCCGTAACGATAGATATGGCAAAAGATCAGGACTTGTCTTTAAACACATCGAAATTATCCGGGCTTTGCGGCAGACTTATGTGTTGTTTGGCTTACGAGTACGACAACTATGCCAAAGTCAAATCGTGCTGTCCTAAGATAGGAACGCTTGTTTCGACGCCTAACGGAAAAGGAAAGCTCCTGTCAATTGATTGTATAAGAGAAACATGCAACGTTGAAATTTCGGAAAACAACGTTAAAACGTTTAAAATAAAACAGGTTAAAAAAGCTTAAAATATTTGAATATTGCAGACCAATTTGATAAAATAATCAATTAAGATTTAATTATTGTTTGCAGGTTTTATTAAGGAGATTTTATGTCAATAGTAAAAGAAGGTTATCCGTTTATTTTAGGTTCTTTTGTCGTCGGACTTATTTTTTCTTTTATAGGATTTCATTTTTTTGCCGTAATTTGTTATCTGCTTACGGCGTTTTGTCTGTTTTTTTTCAGAGACCCTGATATAACAGTGACGCAGGGCGACAATCTTATATTGTCTCCATGTAACGGTAAAGTTTTGGAAGTGGTCGAAAATGAAAACGGACGGACGACAATAAGAGTATTTTTATCCGTTTTTGACGTTCATTTACAAAGAAGTCCCGTTGCCGGAACTGTAAAAAACGTTGAGCATAAGCCGGGTAAGTTTTTAAAAGCACACGACCCGCAGGCTCATATAGTAAATGAACACATACTTATAACTATAGAAAACGAAAACGGAATTTATATCGTGAAACAGATTGCGGGTATCCTTGCAAGACGATGTGTTTCCTGGGTTAAGCCGGGCGACGTTTTAAAAGCAGGGGACAAAATCGGTGTTATAAAGTTCAGTTCTCAGGTTGACTTGTTTATGCCTGCAGGTTACGATATAAAAGTAAAAGCAGGGGATAAAGTTGTATCGGGAATTACGGTTTTTGCATCAATTTCTAAATAACGGAGAAATAAAAAATGTCTTCCATAAAAAAAGGGTTATACGTTTTACCGAGTATGTTTACGGCGGGAAATTTGGCATCAGGGTTTATTTCGGTAGTATGTTCAATAAACGATAATTTCAATTCTGCTGCGTGGTTTATAATGCTTGCAATCGTTTTTGATATGACCGACGGAAGAGTTGCAAGACTTACAAAAACTATAAGCAAGTTCGGTACGG
Source organism: Endomicrobiaceae bacterium (assembly GCA_045586665.1). GTDB lineage: Bacteria > Elusimicrobiota > Endomicrobiia > Endomicrobiales > Endomicrobiaceae > Ruminimicrobiellum. Next base: position 29,401 of record JAZNAT010000160.1, read on the forward strand.
AGTTTGACTCCTTGTGCGATTTGGTTTCGTTCGGCGTTGCACCTGCGATTTTGATGTATCAGCTTGTTTTAAATTCTATGGGTAACGTAGGTATAGCCATAGCTTTGATATTCGTTATAGCAAGCGCGACGAGACTTGCAAAGTTTAACGTTAAAGCACTTGAACCGGCTGACGATACGAAACCGCATAACGATATGTTTTCCGGTTTGCCTACGCCGGCATCGGCTGGAGCGATAGCGTCTTTCGTATTGAGTTACGAAATTTTTGACGGAACGGTTTTAAATTCAAAAACTATTCCCGTATTAATGCAGAAAATGCCGTTTTTCTTTAACATAATGCCGATAGTTATGGTAGTGCTTGCGTTTTTGATGGTATCGACGGTTCCTTACGGTGCGTTTAAACATATTAAATGGACAAGACCCAAAACCATACAGGTTTTCTTTTTGGCAGTGGTTTTTGTCGCTTTGATTTGCGCTTATCCGCAGAACATGTTTTTTATCATATTTTTCGGATACATTTTATCCGGGTTTGTTGCGTTGATATTTAGATATTTTAGAATAGGTAAAGCTTTTTCAAAGATAAGGAAAAATAATGAAAACAAATAGTATCATTTTAAAAATATTGAATATCGGTATTTTAGGGCACTGGCGACTTCGCAGCTAGTTATTTATTTTATTGCCGTTTAGAAAATTAAAAAATAAATAATTAGGAGAAGATAATCATGAAAAAAGATAAAGTAGTTTTTTTTGATACGACATTGAGAGACGGAGAGCAATCGCCCGGAGCAAGTATGACGCTGCCGGAAAAAATTTTGGTAGCTCAGCAGCTGGCCGCCATGAACGTTGACATTATAGAGGCGGGTTTTCCGATATCAAGCGAAGGTGATTTTGAATCCGTGAAACAGATTGCACAACAGGTAAAAGGACCGGTTATTTGCGGGTTGTCAAGAGCTAACGAAAAAGATATTACCGCTTGCTGGAACGCTATAAAATATTCCAAAAAACCGAGAATTCACACTTTTATAGCAACGTCGGATTTGCATATAGAAAAAAAATTACAGAAAACAAGACAACAAGTTTTTGATATGGCGGTAAATGCCGTTAAGTTGGCAAAGAAATTTTGCGATGACGTCGAGTTTTCTGCCGAAGATGCCAGCAGAAGTGACGTAGACTATTTGTGTTCCGTTATTCAAGCCGTTATTGAAGTCGGTGCAACGACGGTAAACATTCCGGATACCGTAGGTTACGGCATTCCTTCCGAATTCGGTAAATTGATAGCTACTATAAAGCAAAACGTCAAAAATATAGATAAAGCCGTAATAAGCGTTCATTGCCACAATGATTTGGGGTTAGGCGTTGCAAATTCGTTAGCTGCAATAGAAAACGGTGCAAGACAGATAGAATGTACGATTAACGGTATAGGCGAAAGAGCCGGAAACGCAGCTTTGGAAGAAATCGTAATGGCTATAAAAACAAAGCCGATGTTTTATCCGGTATCGTACAATATAAAGACGAAAGAAATTTATAAAACGAGTAAACTGGTTTCCAATTTAACCGGTGTTGTGGTTCAACCCAACAAAGCTATCGTCGGTATAAATGCTTTTGCACATGAATCCGGCATTCATCAGGACGGTATGTTGAAAGATAAAAGTACTTACGAAATTATGTCTCCGCAGGATGTGGGAGTTCCCGAAAGTATGTTGGTATTGGGCAAACATTCAGGCAGACATGCTTTTTTTAAAAGATTGAAAGATTTGGGTTATAAGTTGGACGCTGCCGTCATGGAAGATTTGTTTGCAAGGTTCAAACTGTTGGCGGATAAGAAAAAATGTATTTTCGATGATGATATAGACTCTTTGGTCGAACAGGGCGTTTCCGGGGTAAAAGAGATTTATTCCGTAGATTACGTAAACGTTACCTCGGGAGTAGGCGTAATTCCTACGGCGACGATAAGATTGATAAAAAATATTAAAAATAAAAAAGAAATTTTACAGGAAGCAGCTTGCGGTGCAGGACCTGTAGATGCGGCTTACAGAGCGATAGATAAAATAACCGGTTTAAAAGTGGATTTGGAAGATTATACTTTAAGAGCGATTTCCGGCGGAGAAGATGCGCAGGGTGAAGTTAACATTAAAGTAAAATACGACGGTGCGACTTATACCGGTAAAGGAATGTCGACAGATATCGTCGAAGCGAGTATAAACGCTTACATTCATGCCGTAAATAAAATAGTTGTAATGCAGCTCGGAGGTAAAAAATAAAATGGGTCACACTATAACGGAAAAAATATTGGCTGCTCACTGCGGCAAAAAAGAGGTTGTTGCGGGCGAGTTTATAGAACCGAAAGTTGATATTTCTTTGTCCAACGACGTTACGGCGCCTCTTGCCGTAAAAGAGTTTTTAAAAACTGGAACTAAAAAAGTTTTTGACAAAAATAAAATAGCTTTTGTTATGGACCATTTTACACCGAACAAAGACATAAAATCCGCCGAAAACGTTAAATTTGTGCGCGAGTTTGCAAAAGAGCAGAAAATAAAACATTACTATGAAGGTGGAAACGTAGGAGTGGAACATGCTTTGCTTCCTGAAAAAGGTATTGTCGTACCGGGAGATATCGTTATAGGTGCCGATTCTCATACGTGTACTTACGGGGCGCTGGGTGCATTTTCTACCGGTGTGGGTTCTACCGACGTAGGTGCTTCACTTGCAACCGGTAAAGTATGGTTGAAAGTTCCTCAAACGATAAAGTTCATTTATAAAGGCAAACTTAATAAGTTTGTAAGCGGTAAAGATTTGATACTTTATACGATAGGTAAAATAGGAGTTGACGGTGCTTTATACCAAACTATGGAGTTTACCGGAGAAGTCGTAAAAAAATTGAAAATGTCCGACAGACTTACGATGGCAAACATGGCTATAGAAGCAGGCGGAAAATCCGGAATTTTTCCGGTAGATAAGATAACTTTGGATTATGTTTCAAAAAGAGCTTTAAGAAAATTTAAAATTTACGAAAGCGATAAAGATGCAAAATATGCCGACGTTATAGAGATAGACTGTTCCGAAATATATCCTCAGGTCTCGTTACCGTTTTTGCCGTCGAACGCAAAATCCGCGAAAAGTTTGAAAAAAACATATATCGACCAAGTGGTTATAGGTTCGTGTACTAACGGAAGATTGGAAGATTTAAGAGTGGCTGCCGCAATTTTAAAAAATAAAAAAGTAAACAAAAACGTAAGAACAATAATTATACCGGCAACACCGCAAGTTTATGAAGACGCTTTAAAAGAAGGTCTGTTAAAAATTTTTATTGAGGCGGGGGCGGTAATTTCGGCTCCCACATGCGGTCCTTGTTTGGGCGGACATATGGGCATCCTTGCTTCCGGTGAAAAGTGCGTTTCAACTACGAACAGAAATTTTGTCGGCAGAATGGGACATACGAAATCGGAACTTTATCTTGCAAGTCCGGCTGTTGCGGCCGCTTCTGCAATTAAAGGTTATATTGAAGACCCGACCAGAATTTAAAAGTTTTGTTTTTAGGAAAGAAATTATAATTGAAATTCCGAATTTGTAAATTTAAGGTTAAAAGCGGGAAGATATGAAAATATCTTCCCGTTTTTATATGTCAGTTATGTATTTACGTTAATTGCATAACCAAACCGACTAAAAAAATACTGTTTAATAATTATGTTTTCAATTTTTTCCGTCAAAGTGGCTTTAAATGCAACTTCAAAATTAAAAAGTCTGGGTTCACCGACTTTTAAACAGGCAATTTCGGATTAAAAAGTCACAAAACTTTGTCGGAAGGACACATAATAATTATAATTATTTTTTTCTTGACAAGTTTTTTATTATATGTTATATTACTTACCGGTCGGTAGATAAAATTATTGTTTTATAAGATGAAGATATGAGAAATAAAATTTTAAAAGAAGCCTTCAAATTAATTTCAAAAAAAAGCATAAAAGATGTTTCCATGCGGGAAATATCCCAGGCCTGCAACATAACAAAACCGTCTTTATATTATTATTTTAAGGATAAAGATGAAATTTGTTGTACTATAATGCGCTACATTGTAGAAAAACAAAATAAGGATTTGCAAAAATATTTTAATTCGGATATGTCGTTAAAAAATATTTTGTTTGCGGTTTTTCAAAAAGCTTATAAATTACAAGGCAGAAAATATTTGACTTTTTTTATACATTTTGTAGATTATATAGTTTCAAACCGCAAGCTGGAAAAAAAGGTTGTTTCTGTAAAAGATACGAATAATAAAATTTTTAAATCCATATTTTTAAGAGAAGTTGATAAAAAAAACATATCTTTAAAAGATGCCGAAATAGGATACGGTCTTATGCGGGCATGTCTTCACGACGTCGTTTTTATGTCGGAAGAATTGAATAAAGATTATCCGAAAGATATTACAGAGGCAATTTTAAATGCAATAAATTATAAAGGAGTAGAAAAAAATATATGGGAGTCGGAAAAATGAAAAAATTACTAGCTTCATTTTTACTCTTTGTTTTTTCCGTAAACGTTTTTGCGGATTATGTGCAGGAAAATCCGATGAATGCAAAATTGTTTGAAGAAATACAAAGACTGCAGAAAGGAACAAGGATAACGATAAAAGAAGCCGTACAAATGGCATTAAAAGACAGTTATCAAGTTTATTCTGCAAGTAAGACAAAAGAAATATATGAGGAAATTTACAGACAAATGAAATCGTCATATTATCCTTATATAAACTTTGATGCGAGTTATAACAGAGCTTTGTTAAGGACACACAGACTGGATGAAGACGCTGATAAAATGGTAGAAGCAACAAAAGTCAACAATACTTATGATGCACAATTGCAGGCAAATTGGGTTTTGTGGACAGGAGGAAAAATAAAAAATAACAAAGAGTACGGAAAATTGCAAGCCGATAGTGCCGATTATAAATTGAAACATACAAAATCTTTGGTTGTAAAAGAAGTAATAAATTACTGTTATACGATAATTTATGCATCTGCGTTGGTTCATGTTCAGGAGACATATTTGGATATAGCCAAACAGCATTTGGAAGAAACTAAAGCAAGATATAAACAAGGACTGTCCAGTAATTTGGACGTATTGACTCAACAGGTAAGAGTTGACAATATTGTTCCGCAAGTGTTACAAGCTAAAAAAAATGTAGAAATGGCTACATTGAGTTTAAGACAAATATTGAATAAAGATCCGGAAAATCCTATATATTTGACTTGGACTAAAAATGATTTGGAAGTTCCGAACACAAAAGACATTCAGCAGTTATATAATATAGCTTATGAGAAAAGACCTGAACTGATAGTATCGAAATTGGCGGTAGATATTGCAGAAACCAATTTGAAAATAGCGGAAGCGGAACACTATCCTAATCTTTCCGCTTATGGAAACTACGGATATTTCGGATATACGAAAGAAGGTTTGCCCGATGAAAATCATTATTATTGGGGAGCAAATGTCGGGTTACAACTGAGTTTGCCTATATTTAATGGCTTTTCAATAAGTTCGCAAGTAAAACAAAAAGAAAAATATTATGAAGATGCGCAAAGAAGCTATGAAAATTTAAAAAAGAACGTAAGAATACAGGTAAAATCCGCATGGCTTAATTTGGAAGAAGCAAAAAAAAGAATTGAGTCTACAAAAGGAGTAGTAAGCCAGGCTCAGGAAAATTTAAACTCAAAAATGTTGAGATATAGAAACGGGTTGATAAGCCAGCTGGAGTTAAACGATGCTATATCGGATTTGAACGATTCCAACTTGACGTTCGTTCAGGCGGTATATGACGCACAGGTAGCTTTGTCTGACTTAAATTATGCGGTAGGAATGGAGATAAAAGATTATGAATAATCAGAAATTAAAAAAACAAGAAGAAAAAAACAATTCGGGTGCAATTGTTGTATGGAGTGTCGTTGTATTGACGGCAATTTTTATTGTGTATCAGGTTGCGTTTAAAAAAGACAATTCGGCAATTTTAAACAATGTTGCAAAAGACGTTTTTATAGTTAAAACGGAAAAAGTTGAAAAAAGAGATTTAAAGCATCAGCTGATAACTTCCGGCAGCATTAAAGCGTTGGAAGAAGCCGTTTTATATCCGAGGATAAACGGTAAATTGCAGAAAAATCTTTTAAAAGAAGGGGATAGAGTTCAAAAAGACCAAACGGTATCTTTAATAGATAGAGACGAAGTAGGTGCAATATATGAGCCGGTAGTAGTTCCGTCGACGTTGTCGGGAGTGGTAGGAAGAATTTATCTTGATCCCGGTGAAAATGTCACGACGGCAACTCCGGTTGCTTTAATCGTAAACCAGTCAACCGTAAGAATAAAAGTTGATGTTCCGGAAAGATATGTCGGCGAAATATATAAAGGGCAAAGGGCAACTCTTACCGTAGAAGCTTTGCCGGAAAAAACGTTTGATGCAAAACTTGACATTATAAGTCCCGTCGTAGATTCTTTAAGCAGAAGTGTAGCCGTCGAGTTTAAAGCCGACAATTCAAAAGGTTTGTTAAAGTCCGGCATGTTTGCAAGAGTTGATATTTCTTTAAAAGAAGTAAGAAACGTTTTATCTCTTTCCAAAAAGAATATTTATGAGGATGAGAACGGCAAAAATTACGTTTTGGTTCCGTCAGAAGATAAAAAAACGGCCGTCAGAAAAGATATAGACGTTAAATTTAAAAACAATAACAATTGGCAGATTGCAGGACTTAACGAAGGCGATGAAGTGTTGCAGTTCGTTTACGGAATTAAAGACGGCAGTAAGATAGAGATAGAAAAGTAGGAGTTTAAAATATGCAAGAAAACAAATCTTCAAAAAAACACAGCGGTTTTGCCGCATTTTTCATACACAGACCTGTTCTTACCATAATGGTAAGCGTATCGTTGATGTTCCTCGGACTTATGGGATACAACAATATGGGTGTGAGTATGTATCCGAATATGGATATTCCTGCTACGGTTGTTCAAACCGTATTAGTCGGTGCAAGTCCGGAAGAAATTGAAACTTCAATATCAAAATATATAGAAGAAGGAGTCAACGAAATTTCCGGTGTGGACGAAATTCATTCTTATAACATGGAAGGCGTTTCAATCGTGTTTGTCAAGTTTGATATGGACAAAAATCCGGATGTCGGTATTCAGGAAGTAAGAGATAAAATAGAACAGGTAAAGTCAAAGTTTCCCGACGGAACAGACCCATCGGTAGTGTTGAAGCTCGATATGGATGCACAAGCTGTTTTAAACGTTGTAGTTACAGGTAACAGAGACATTATAGAACTTACCGAACTTGCAAAAAAAAGAGTTAAAGAAGTTATAGAAAATACTTCCGGAGTAGGTTCGGTAAATATCGTCGGAGGAAGAGAAAGAGAAATTCACGTTACGATAAATCCTTTAAAACTTTATTCGCTGCAAATACCTATAACCGACGTTACTTCCGCACTTGCACAGCAGAATTTTGAAATTCCCGGCGGAACTGTGGAACAGAACCACGATTATTACAGTTTGAGAATTTTGGGAAGAGTTCCGACAGTAGAAGAATTTAAAAACATATTCGTAGCGACTAAGAACGGAGTTCCGATAAAACTTTCCGACGTTGCCGAAGTTGAAGATAGCGGTGAATATGAAGAACAAAGTACTGTTTTGGACGGTGTCAGATGCGTTACTTTGGAAGTAACGAAACAGAGCGGTTCCAATACGTTAAAAGTTATTGACGGTGTAAAAGAAAAAATCAAAAATATAGAAAAAACATTGCCTCCCGATATGAAAATCGCGGTAATGTCCGACCAAAGCGGTTCCATAAGAGCGTCAGTAAATACCGTGCTTGAACATCTTTTCCTCGGTGCATTTTTGGCGGGTATAATGGTTTTGGTATTTATGGGCTCTTTAAGGTCAACATTCATATCGTTTCTTGCAATACCTATATCCATCGTCGGTGCGTTCATTTTTATGAATATGAACGGTTTTACGTTGAACAATATTACACTGCTCGGGTTAACGGTTGCCGTAGGTATAGTTATTGATGACGCTATCGTTATGTTGGAAAATATTTACAGGCATATGGAAAAATATAATAAAAAACCTGAAGATGCCGCCGTTGACGGCGCAAAAGAAATTACAGCAACCGTTATAGCAACGACGCTTGCAATTCTTGTTATATTTTTGCCGCTTGCTTATATGGGCGGAATTGTCGGCAGAGTTTTAAGCAGTTACGGATGGACGGTAGTTTTTGCAATTGCGTTGTCGGGTATAGTCGCTTTAACTTTAACGCCTATGCTTTGTGCGAAAATGTTGAAAAAGACCGAAGGTGAAAACAAACTTGACAAAATTGTAAGCGATATAAACGCTTATTTGGTTAAACTGTATATACCTGTTTTAAATTGGTCCATACACCATAAAACGGTAATGATAATATTAGCTTTCTTATGCATATTTGCAATACTTCCTATGATAAAAACTATGGGAGGGGAATTTTTCCCTCAGGAAGATTCCGGTAAAGTTCAGGTTCAGGTTAAAGCCGAAGAAGGTACGAGTTATCATGACATAAAAGAAATTTTAGGACAGCTTGAAACCGATATCAGAAGATTGCCTTATATAAAAAGAGTGTTGAGCGTTGCAGGTAAAGGCGGCGACGGATTAAGCTCTTTTTCAAGTTCAAATCCGAGTAATAAGGGATATTTGGAAATTGAATTGGAAGATAGAAATGCAAGACATAAAATAAGAACATCAAAATATATTGAAAATATCAGAGAAATGTTAAAGAAGTATGACGGTCTTAAAACGTCTGTTATCGTCAGGAGTGAAGGTGCCGGAAACGGAAACAAAGAAGTTCAGTTAAGTTTAATGGGACCGGATTTTGAAAAACTTATCGGTTATGCCAATATGACGATGGATAAACTTGCGCAAGATCAGCGTTTTATAGATTTGGATTTATCTGTGGATTTGGCAAAACCCGAATACAGAGTCGTAATTAACAGAGATAAAGCCAACAACTTAGGTGTCAACGTTACCGCAATTGCGGCGGCTTTAAGGACAATGGTCGGCGGGGAAGATGACATTACAAAATATAAAGAAGGCGACGAGTTGTACGAGGTAAGAGTAAGAGTTGCCGAAGAATATAGAAATACTAAAGAAGCTATTTGTGCGCTTATGGTTCCGGCACGAATTGACGGTAAAGATACGGTTGTCCGTCTTGACAGCATTGCGGATCTTGAAGAAGGAGTAGGTCCGAGCCAAATTAACAGAGTTGCAAGACAAAGAGAAGTGAGAGTTGAAGCAAACCTTAACGGTCTTGATACCAGAACGGCGATTCAGATAATGCAGGACACCTTTTATTCTTTGAAAGCTGATCCGGAATATACTATTATGCAAAGCGGTATGGCAAAAGAAATGGGAAAAATGTTCGTTTCTTTTATAATGGCTTTCATTTTGGCTTTTATATTTAAGTACATAATTCTCTGTGCTTTAATGGAAAAGTTTACTCATCCTATTGCTATTATTATCAGTTTGCCTTTAACGATACCTTTTGCGTTGTTTGCTTTGATGATAACGGGACAAACTTTAAACATTTTCAGTTTGCTCGGAATGTTTATGTTGGTGGGAGTTGTAAGTAAAAACGCAATTTTGCAGACGGATTATACAAATCAGCTAAGAGCAAGAGGTTACGGCAGAACAAACGCCATACTTGAAGCAAATAAAGTAAGATTAAGACCTATTTTAATGACTACGTTGACGCTTATAGTCTCGATGATACCAATGATGATATCAAATGGAGAAGGTGCCGATACGAGAAGAAGTTTGGCTATAGTTATCGTGGGCGGACAACTTTTGTCGCTGCTTGTTACGCTGCTTATGACACCGGTAACTTATATTATAGTCGATTCTATCGGCGACTGGGTAAAACATAAAGTTTCGGGCTCTCCCATACCTAAAGATGAAGATGCCGAAGTGATATTGGACGAAGTTCCCGATAAATATTAAACGGAAAAACGAATATCATCGAATATCATAAGAATGAGTTTATGAAAGTATAAACGGAAAAAACGGGAAGAAAATTTTTTCTTCCCGTTTTTATCTGTTTCTTTAAATTGACGATTATGTTTTTATCAATTATCGTCATAAAAACGTAAAAAAACCGCTCTTGTGAGCGGTTTTTGAATTATTCTTAAACTGCCCGACCTGGGCTCGAACCAGGACTATTCTGTTCCAGAGACAGATGTGTTACCAATTACACCATCGGGCAATCAAGCTTCTACAATTGTTCCTATCTTTATATTATACAAAAAGTATTTTTTTTTGGCAATAAGAAAATTTAAAAAATTACGGATTTCTTTTGTCTTGCAAATATCCGAATAACGGACATTTTTTATCGCTTAAAACGATATTTTTTATTTTTGCGAAAAAAAAATTCGGTTGATATGGTACATTTGCAATTTTCGCAAAAAATCGGATCACAAAAATTACTTGTTTTTATTAATTTATTTTTTTTCCTAATAACTTTATTATATAATATAAAAATACGCAATAAAAATTTGGGAGAAAAGAAAATTGATTATTTGGGAAAAATTTAAAAAAAATATTCTTGACAACAAACTTGTCGTTTCCGGTGATAAAATTTTACTTGCAGTTTCCGGAGGTGCAGATTCAATAGTTATGACAAGCTTGTTCTGCATGTTAAAAAAAATAATGAACATAGAGCTCGTTGTCGTAAATTTTAACCACAATTTGAGAAAGGAATCCGTAAAAGAAGCGGAAATCGTTAAAAAGTTTGCTTCGGATTTGAAAATAGAGTGTGTGTTGAAAGATTTGAAAACCGAAGAATATGCGCTGCGTCAAAACATTTCCGTAGAAACTGCCGGAAGACAATTGAGATATCTTGAGCTTGAAAATGTTGCAAAACAATATAAGTGCAACAAAATTGCTACGGCTCACAATATGAACGATAATGCGGAAACAGTTTTGATGTGGCTTTTAAGGGGGACAGGTACCGAAGGGTTATGCGGAATTCCCATAACAAGAAAAATAAATAAAAACTTGTCGATAATAAGACCTCTTTTGTCCGTATCAAGAGACTTGATAGACGGTTTCGTAAAAGAAAAAAATATAAAGTTCTGTACTGACAAAAGCAATTTTAAATGTGATTATACGAGAAATAAAATAAGGTTGAAAATTTTGCCGCAACTGGAAAAAATAAATCCTTCCGTCGTGGAACATATGTACAATTTGTCGTGCATAATCAAAGAAGAAATTTCTTATTTTAAAGATAAGACGGATGCTTTTATATCAAAAAACGTAAAAATAACGGCAAAAAAAATTCTGCTTGTCTTGAAACCGTTTTATAAACAGGATAAAATTTTTCAATATAGAATTTTAAAAGAAGTTCTGCCAGATAAAAAAAGAGCGGTTCACATAAACGGTATTATTTCTTGGTTGAAAAAAGGCAAGGAAAAAAGTTATCTTCTTTCAAAAAACTGGACGATTAAAAAAAGTAAAAACGAACTTGTTTTTATAAATAAAGAAAATAGAAAAAACAAAAAATGATTTTCTATTCTTCTTTAAGAACGGGTAATTGAACCGTTACCGTCGTACCTTTGTCTTGTTGACTGCAAATGTCAATTGTTCCGTTATGCATTTGTATTATTTGAAGTGCAACCGTAAGTCCCATACCGACGGCTTTTGCAAGTTTTGTCGAAAACATCGGATCAAAACACTGTTCAAGCGTGTTTTCGTCCATACCGATACCGGCATCACAAATCGTTACTGAAATATTATCGTTTTCAAGTTTTGTTTCCAATTTTATCGTTCCCGAGTTTTGTAAAGCGTCTTCGGCATTTTTTATTATGTTGGAAAATACCTGCTTCAATCTGTCTTTGTCGCCGTATACTTTTACGGGCAGTAATTTTTTTTCAAAAACTATACCGCTGCATTCGACGTCGCTTACCGCTTGTAAAATTATGTCCTGCAGATTGCATGACGTTTTTGTCAGTTGCTTTACTCTGGTCATATCCAAAACTTCCGTTATTCTTTTGTTAAGGTTTACGACTTCGGTTGCCAAAAGGTCAAGCATTCTTTTTTGATTTTCGTTTTCGGGTTTTACTGTCCTCGAAAGATAATAAGATATGTTTGACAGTCCGCCCACGACATTTTTTAAATCGTGGGAAGCAACAGACGCAAATTTTGCGATGACTTTGTTTTTTTCGGAGTTGAGCTGTTTTTTTGTAAGAGTATAAACTTTTTCTTCTGTCATTTTATTTTCCTGTAATTTTGTTTATCAGTTTTATTACTTCTTCCATTTCAAAAGGTTTGGTAATATAAAAATATCCTTTTTGTTTCAACGCTTCCAACTCTTTGTCGTCGTTTAAAATATATACCGTGCCTATGTTAGGAAAATCTTTTTTTATTTTTTCCTGAACATCAAAGATATTGGTTTCTATTTTAACGTCAATTAAAATGGCGTCGAAAAAAGATTCTTTTAGTTCATGAATCAATTTTTGCGAGTTTGAGTAAGATATTATGTGGAACCCGCTTTCTGTAAGTTTTTGATGAAGTTCTTCAAATTCTTGAGAATTCATATTGACCATACCGACGGTAGGCTTTCTTTTTTCTTTACCCAAAATTTTAAAAATTTGAGAAACGTTCAACGGCAGATTCAAAAAATTCGTTATGCCGATTTTTTTAGCCTCTTCAATTAATGCCGTATTTTCTTTCCCGGTAACCAATATTGAGTCCGGTATTTCGGGTAATGTTTCTTTAAGTTTTTTTAAATCGGATAAAGTTTGTTCGTTGTCGGTATTGGTTCCTATAATTAAAATATCAGGTCTGTGTTTTGACATAAAACCTATTTTGTCAATTGCGCAGTTGGCAACGTTCAAACCGCAGTTTTTTAAAGAATTTAAAAATTGTACGTTTATTTTTGCTCCATTGTCTATTACGACGGCAAAGGGTCTTGTTGTAATATCTTTTATAGTTGACAGTATTGTATTTATTTCAAAAGGTTTGCTTATACAGGCAAAAGCTCCGGAATTGAGTGCGTTTACGATTAAATCGTTAAGAGCGTAAGCCGTCATCATAACGCCTATAATATCGGGTTTGATTTTTTTTATTTCTTTAAACGTTTCGTCTCCGGTCATGCCGGGCATTCTTATATCCGAAAATATTATGTCAAAATCTTCCTGTTTTGCAAGTTCTATGGCTTTATAACCGTTTTCCGCCGTTTTTACTTCGTATCCTTCCAACTCCAAAATACTAGCCAGCGACAGCCTTAAAGAATCTTCGTCGTCAACAATTAAAATTTTTAATTTATCGTTCATAATATCGTGCTCCTATTGCAATGGTAATTCTATTCTAAATGTTGTTCCTACGTCTTTTATGCTTGTTGCGGTTATTTTACCTTGATGTGCGTCTATAATTTCTTTTGCTATCGGAAGACCTAAACCTATTCCTTTTAATTTTGTCGTAAACAGCGGCTCAAATAAGTGGGATAACGTTTCTTCGCTCATACCGCAAGCGTTATCTTCAACAAATATTTGACAAACGTTACCTTCGGTGCGGGCAGTTACTTTTATCAATCCGTCACGTTTGTCGGCGGGCATTGCGTCTCTGGCGTTTGTAATAAGATTTATTAAAACCTGAGTGATTTTATCCGGATCAAGCATTACGGTAAAATCTTCAAGTTCGGTTACGATTTTAACGTTTTCCGGCATCGGAATTTCCGGTAAGACTTTGTTTATAAACGGTATTATTTCAATTGCAAGTTTGGTTAATTTTTTTATTCTGGAATAGTCAAGAAGTTCTGTTATTATTTTGTTTGCTCTCAATACTTCGTCGGAAAGCATTTTTACCATCATTTTTGATTTGTCGTCATCAAAATTGTGCATTCTCGAAAGAAAATAAGAAATGTTTTTTATTGCAGCCAGCGGATTTCTCAATTCGTGGGCGACGGATGACGCAAGTCTACCGATGGTTGCGAATTTTTCCGCTCTAACCAAATCCTGTTGTATTATTTGAACCTTTTTCAGCGTTTCTTCCAGTTCGTTGCTTCTTTGTTCAAAAGCGATTTTAAGTCGCATCAATTCTCTTTTTTCCAAGTTTAATTCTCTTATGTGTGTTTCCATATCCTGTGCCATGGAATTGAACGAATTTGCAAGTTCTTTAAACTCGTCTTTTGAATTTATTGAAACTCTGTACTCCAAATCGCCCGATGAAATTTTTTGAGTTCCGAGCATAAGTTCTTTTATAGGAGTAAGTATTATTTTAACAAGGAAAAAAGAAATTATTATACCGGCAAGAATAACTATAAGAGTTAAAAAGACGATACTTTTTGTCATCTTTTCTATCTGATAATTTATTCTGTCAAGAGTAATACCTATTCTTACGGCTCCTATTACGGTTTCTTCATCGTATTTTATGTTTACCGGAATAGCGTCTTCTTTATAAGAAGAAATCGGAGCACCGATTTTAGTGCTTATAATTGACATTGAAGCTGCAGGAATATATTCAAAAGAAGAAATCGGTACTACAATATCTATGAATTCTCCCATATTTTTTATTTTGCCCGTATGTTTTTTTAATTTTTCTTTTTCCAGATTTTTTATTTCTTCGGACTCAAGAGGGGAAGAAAATATATATTTTTCCACATTGTCGTCTGCAACTGTTTCTATTGCAAGAGGGTTGCCGTTGGTGCCGTATACTATTGAATATAAAACGTCTTCTTCTTTTAAAGTGTTTTTTGTAAGAAGCGATAAAAATTCTTTACTGTTGGTAGCAACACCGTATTCGCTTGAGGATGCAAGAGAATTTGCTAAAATTATCGCCCTGTTTTCTATCGAACCTTTTAAAATCAGAGCTTGCCCGGCAATAAAAAAACAAGACAAAATAACAGCTGTCAATATTATGATGGATGATATTACTATTATAACTTTAAAGTTTAAACTGAAACTTATTTTCTTAGACATAACATTTTCTTTTCAGGAAAGCTTAAAAGCCGACGAAAGGACTTGAACCTTCGACCGACGGTTTACAAAACCGTTGCTCTACCAACTGAGCTACGTCGGCAAAATATTTTTATTATTTATAAGAGAATACTAAAAATTTATTAGTTTGTCAATTAAAAAGGGGTTATGTTTATTAAGTAAAAAAATGTATAATATAAATCGAAAATAATAATTAAGGATAATAAAAATGATAAAACAGTTAAACGCAACCGTTTTTGTATTTATATTTGTTTTTTGTTTTGTACAGATGGGTTTTTCCGATTTCGTTATAGGTTTATACGGTGTAAAAACCGAACAGGACGTTATTGCGGCAAAAGAAGCGGGTTTTAACTGTGTTCAAACGTATGTACGCGAACCGGAAACGATAAAAGTCATATGTAAACAAGCTGCGAAAAACGATATGACTGTACTTGCTTATCCCGATAAAATAATATCTTCAAAATATAAAGAAGAAGCGCTTTCTTATCCGATAAAAGCGTGGTATCTTTTTGACGAACCTGACGTTTGGAACTTTTCAAGAGAAAATTTGATTTCTTTAAACAAAAGCGTAAAAGAAATATATCCGCAAGACAAAACTGTTTTTGTTATAGGAGAAGGTTTTACGAAAACTCCATATTATGATATTGCCGATATTTTGATGGTGGACTGGTATCCGGTCCCGCATTTGCCGCTTGAGAGTTTAGGTGAAAACGTCGCTCTTGCAAAACAAGGGCTTATTATGAGTGCTCAGGACGATAAACCATTATGGGCGGTAATACAAATTTTCGATTGGAAACAGTATAAACAATATAGAAAAGATAACGACAGAATAGGACGTTTTCCGAAAAAAGAAGAAATAAGATTTATGTCGTATGACGCGATTTTTAACGGTGCGTCGGGACTTTTTTATTTTACGTGCTATTGTAACGGAAAACCTTTGTTTGAAGATAAACCGAAAGAATGGTCAAACGTTTTTGACGTGATACAGGAAATTTCTTTTGTTGCCGAAATTAAAGATAACGGTAAAAAAATAGACAATCCGGTACAGATAAAAGAACCGTTAAAAGCCGAAAGTTACGAGTATGGCGGTATAAAATATACGTTTGTTATAAATCCGACGCCGAAAAGACAAAGCCTTCCGCCTGTTTTTTTTGAACCGAAATTTGACGTTATGTATGAAAAAAGTACAAATTTAAGAAAGAATATAAGAAAAGCTAAAAACAATTTCAAACCGTATAAAGTTTTTGCTTTCAGATACGAGTAAAAAGCCTTGACAAAAATCTTTGTTTTTATAATAATATGTGCAAGTTTTTTATTTTAAGAGGTTTTATTATGAGAAAAATTTTTTTGATTTGTGCTTTTTTCTTGGCTTGCTCGTCCGCGTTAATGGCGGAAATTATCGTAAATGCAGAAGGTAAAGTTCAGAAGTATCCCGACGGAAGTACTTTGAATGTCGTTGCCGCGAAGAATTTGATAATCGATTATTACGGCATAAAAATTTTCGTTCCCAAAGGGGAAAGGCTTTCCATAAGATGTTCCGAAGCCGACGAAAGTAATGCGGTTTATTGTTCCGGAGAAAATTTTAAAAACATAAAAATCGGTTCCGACACCATATATTCGGATAAACCGGTATCTTTCGTTATAACTCCTAACGGAGAAATGACGGTGGAAAAAGGTAATTTGGTAGTTACCGACCAAAAAGGAAATGTTGCCATATTGGAACAGGGTAATTCTTATAAAGTTGACGTAGCTTTAAATCCCAGCGATTCTTTCGTTCCGGTAAGCGTTACTAAAGAAGAAGCGTACGAACAAGTAGAAAAAGATATTGTTTTAAGTCCTTCCGCACCAAGAAATTAAACAGAGTAAGTGGAGTACTTTCTTTGACTTTTTTTTACATTGTTCAATCGATTGTTATTTATAAAAGTTAAAGTTAAAAAGATTTTTATTTTAGGAGTGTCGTAAATGAAAAAGTTAGTTTTTTTGGTTATGTTGTGTTTTGTTGCAGTAAACGCTTATGCGGACAAACCGTTACAATTTATAGTTTCCGAGGATATAAGTTATGATGACAATATTTATTTAACCGACGGAAACAAGACTTCATCGGCAATAAGTTCGACACAGTTGTTTGCAAAATATTTGAATACCATTCCGAACTCGAGTTTGAAATTCGGCGCAAATGCGAATATAGGTTACAATGCATACAGTGAAGCTCCCGCCAAAAACGATTATATGAATGCCGGTTTAGGCGTAAATTTAAGTAACAGCAAATTCTTTTTGGAAGATAAGTTCGTATATACGGCAGACCCGGCAACATCCGAATTGTCGGACAGAGCAAAAAGAATAAATAATTTTGCTTCTTTCAGATTTAAAACGTCTTTGGAAAGAATGTTTTCAATAGCTCTTATCGCATCCGACTCTTTGGACAGATACCAAGAAGCCGAGTATGAAGCTTTAAACAGAAATCGTTTCAATGCCGGAGCTCAGCTGCATTATAACGTTTCGTCAAAAACGTCGATTTATGCAGGATATTTGTTTTCCGCAATAAACTATGAAAAAAATAAAAACAACAATTCTTTCGGTAACAGTTTTAATTTGGGCGTTAACGGAAACGTTACACAAAAAATCAAAGGAACGGCGCAGGTTTCTTACGATATGAGAGATTATGATACCGATATTGCCGGAATGGAGAAAAAAGGCGAACTTTTCGGATATCTCGTTTCTTTAGCGTATGAGCCTACAACTAAAAATTCAGTAAAACTTTTCGGTGAAAGAAAAATGGAAGAAACGATAACCGTAAATAACAGATATTACGTATCTACGGAAGTCGGGTTGGAATATAAACAGAAAGTTTATAATGACAAATGGTCGGTCGCTCTTTTAACGTCTTATGAAAACTTGTCTTATCCTGAAAAAATCGGCGACGTTGACAGGGCAGACGATTTGTTTAAAGTAAAACCGTCGGTTGAATATAAGTTCAGAGAAAATTTGTTTGCAAGTTTGTGGTACCAGTTCAGAAATAAATCTTCCAATTATGACGGTGCAGAATATACGAATAATAAAGTAGGCGTGCAGGTAAAATTTACTTTTTAAAAAATAATTATTTGATTTTTTTATAAAGAATTGAAATCAAATCTTTAAGTTTGAAGGCGGCTCTTTCAAAGGAGCCGCCTTCAAGATTTATAGGATCTTTTACATCTGCGTTATCGTTTGAAACATAATCGGAAAGTAAAAATATTTTATCGGAAAACTCTGCGTATTTGTCGATGATTTCCGATAACTGGTTTTTTGTCATAACGAAAATCAGGTCGCTGGAACTTAAATCGTTTTTGCCGTATTGAGTCGGCGTATGATGCTTGTAATCGATTCCGTTTTTCAGTAAAAAATTTTTTATTTTTTGCGGAACTTCAACGTCCGGTAAAGCATAAGTTCCTCTTGAAATTACTTCAATGTCGCCTCTTGCGTCTTTTGCAATTAAATTTTTTAAAAGTTCTTGAGAAATAAAACTTCTGCAAATGTTTGCGTGGCAGATAAAACATATTTTCATAGTAAAGTAATATTACAAAATTAAATTTTTATTGTAAATAAAATTTATTTTTTATATAATTAAAAAGTTATGAATATTATAAAAGATATTGACAAAATAGTTACGCTTGCACTTAACGAAGATTGCGCTTATAACGACGTAACTTCAAAAAGTCTTTCTTTAAAAGGTAAAAATGCATCTGCCGTTTTAATAGCCAAAGATAACGGAATTTTGTGCGGAACGGATGCTTTCAAACACGTCCTTTTGAGATTAAGTAAAAAATTTGAATTTAAAACTTTTAAAAAAGACGGAGACAAACTTAAAAAAGGCGATATAATATTGAAAGTTAAAGGTCCTGCGGCCGAACTTCTTGCCGGCGAAAGAACTGCGCTTAATTTTATACAGAAACTTTCGGGAATATCTACAACTACCAACAAGTTCGTTTCTTTGGTAAAAGGTTCAAAAACTGCAATTATCGATACAAGAAAAACCCTTCCCGGATTTAGAAACGTATCAAAATATGCCGTTAGGTGCGGCGGCGGGAAAAACCATAGAATGAACTTGTCCGATATGGTTCTTATAAAAGATAATCATTTGGCTTTAATAGACAATCTTACTGAAAAAATAAAACAAATCAGAAAAAAATATAAAAAACTTTCAATTCTTATAGAATGTGAAAAAGAAAAACAGGTCAAAAATGCAATAAATGCCCAAGCCGACATTATAATGCTTGATAATATGAAACAAAATCAGCTGAAAAAAATGGTCAAATTTATAAGAGATAACTCGACATCAACTTATAAGCCTTTAATAGAAATTTCAGGCGGAGTGAATTTTAAAACAATAAAAAATTATGCTAAGTTGGGGATTGAAAGAATTTCCATCGGTATGATAACTCATTCTGCTCCGTCGTTGGACATATCTTTGGAAGTTGAAATCCATAAATAATTTTACCGGAAAACAAAATGCCGCATTTTTATATCAATCCGCAGAATATAAAAAACAATACTTTCACGGTTGAAGGTGAACAGTTTCATTATCTTACAAACGTGCGCAGGTTTCATGAAGGTGAAGAAATAAATATATTTGACGGGCTCGGCAATTGTTATAAAGCAAGAATAGATACCGTCGAGAAAAAAAAACTTAAGGGTACCTTTTTATCTTCAAAAACTTTTATTCCGCCGGAAACTGACGTTTGTTTATATACTGCAATTGCCAAGGGTGAACGATTTGACTGGCTTATAGAAAAAGCTTCGGAAATAGGAATATCAAAAATAGTTCCGGTAATATATTTAAGAAGCAGCTTGACGGATTTTTCGCCAAACAAACTTGAACGATACAAAAAAATATCCATATCCGCAAGTTCTCAATCATGGCGCGGTGATATTATGACTATAGAGATGCCCGTAAAATTTTACGATGCGGTTGAAAAATTGTCAAATAAAAAAGATACGTTGAATATTGTTCCGTGGGAAAGCGAACAAAATATTGGTATTATTGAACTGCTGAAAGAAAATAAAATTTTAAAAAATATAAATATTTTTATAGGTCCCGAAGGCGGGTTTGATAATAAAGAGATAGAGCTTGCATTAAAAAATAATTTTAAAACGGTAACGCTCGGCAAAAATATTTTAAGAGTTGAAACTGCCGCTATCGTTTCTGCTAGCATCGTAACTGCAGCCGGATGGTTGAAAAGTTGAAAAGTTTAAGAGTTGTCATTATATTCAAATCGAAGCAATCCGTTCCGTTGTCGTTACCGTTAGTCGTTAGTTTGTCATTGTTGATATAAAAAATTAAAAAACATGAAAAATTTATATATTTACACTTTCGGTTGTAAAATAAATCAGTACGAAAGTCAGATTATAAGAGAAAGATATTGTTTGAAAGATTACGTATGTACGGATACTTTTGAAAATGCCGACGTAATTATAGTAAATTCCTGTTCGGTTACTGCTCATGCCGACAAACAATGTGAACAAATAATAAAAAAATTCCATACTCAAAATGATAAAGCAAGAATTATATTGACCGGTTGTTTTGCTAAAGTATCAAAAGAAAAAATACTGCAAAAATTCCCTTTTATTGAAATAACAATGAAAGAAGATCTTTTAAAAGGTATCGAACAAAGAATAAAAACTTTCGATAATCATTCAAGAGCTTTTATAAAAATTCAAGACGGATGTAACAGTTTTTGTTCCTATTGTATAGTTCCTTACGCAAGAAATATTATGTGGTCAAAACCCGTAGATAGAATAATTGAAGAAATAAACAATTTAACCGATATGGGCTACAGTGAAATTGTTCTTACGGGAATACACATAGGCAAATATGATAAAGGCATATCGTATCTTTTATCGCAAATATATAAAAATATAAATAAACTCTTCAGAATAAGGTTGTCTTCGATAGAAGTTAACGAAATAACCGACGAACTTATAGAGATAATGAAAACCGAAAAAGAAAGATTTTGCCATCATTTACATATACCTTTACAATCGGCTTCCGACGCCGTTTTAAAAGATATGAACAGAAAATATTTATCTGAAGATTTTTTAGATAAAATAAATCTGCTTAAAAAGGATTTTACGGATATTGCATTAACGACGGATATCATTTGCGGTTTTCCTACCGAAACCGATGAAGATTTTGATATTACGTACAACTTTTTAAAATATAATGAATTTGCAAGGCTGCATGTGTTTCCTTTTTCTCCGAGACAAGGCACCGAAGCTTATTCTATAAAACAAGTTTATAAGAACGGACAAGCAAAGGTAAGGACAGATAGTCTTTTAAATTTAAGTAAAGAATTGGAACAAAAATATTTTAACAGATTTTTAGGTACTAAAAGAAAAGCAGTTTCGTTAAGAGGCAATAAAGCTTTAACCGACAATTATTTGACGATAGAAAATATAAAAAAACATAGCGGCATATTTGAAGTTGAAGTAAAGTAGTCCGAATTTTTTACCCCTTCGGTTGTTTGGCTTTTTAATAAAAATACGCAAAGCGATTTTTTCGTTTGACAATAAAATCATATTTTTATAACATTTAAACCGATAATTAAATAAAAAAACCGACAGGTTATTTTATAATTTATTAACGGAGGCAAGTAAAATGGCAGTTAAAGTTGCGATTAACGGATTCGGAAGAATCGGAAGATTGGCATTCAGACAAATGTTCGGCGCAAAAGGATATGAAATTGTTGCTATCAACGATTTGACAAGTCCTAAGATGTTGGCTCACTTATTGAAGTACGATTCTGCACAAGGCGGATATTGCGGTAAATTCGGTGAAAATCTTCACACGGTATCATTCAAAGAAGCCGTTATGGCTGAAGACGGAAAAACGGTAAAAGTTCCCGGTGCAATCATAGTAGACGGAAAAGAAATTACAATCTATGCAATGCCTAAAGCAAACGAATTACCTTGGGGAAAACTCGGCGTTGACGTAGTTTTGGAATGTACGGGTTTCTATACGGCAAAAGCAAAAGCACAAGCTCATATTGATGCAGGTGCTAAAAAAGTTGTTATTTCCGCTCCTGCAGGAAATGACTTGCCTACAATCGTTTACAATGTAAACCACAAAACATTGACAAAAGAAGATAAAATCATATCTGCAGCTTCTTGTACGACAAACTGCTTGGCACCTATGACAAAAGCTTTGAACGATTATGCTCCTATACAATCTGGTATTATGACAACAGTTCATGCTTATACCGGAGACCAAATGATTCTCGACGGTCCGCAAAGAAAAGGTGATGTTCAAAGAGCAAGAGCAGGTGCAATAAACATTGTTCCTAACTCAACCGGTGCTGCAAAAGCTATCGGTTTGGTTATTCCTGAACTTAACGGAAAATTAATCGGTGCTGCACAAAGAGTTCCTACGGCAACAGGTTCAACAACGATTCTTCATGCAGTAGTTAAAGGTAAAGACGTTACCGTTGAAGGAATTAATGCCGCTATGAAAGCACAAGCAAACGAATCATTCGGTTATACCGAAGAAAAACTCGTTTCTTCCGATATTATAGGAATGAAATTCGGTTCATTGTTTGATGCAAACCAAACGATGGTTGCAAAAATTGACGACGAAACGTACCAGGTTCAAGTTGTTTCTTGGTATGATAACGAAAACAGCTATACAAGCCAAATGGTCAGAACGATTAAGTATTTGGCAGAATTGAACTAAAACAAATCGTTTCGCGATTTGTTGAGGGATAGATGTAAAGAGTAATAGAGGTATGGAAACGGCGATAGTAAGTTTCGATACCTCTATAATTTTTAAAATCAAATTTTCCATGCATCCATACCTCCATACTTCCATACATCAAAATTTGCAAAGCAAATTTTAATAAGGAGATAAAAATGTTAAATAAGAAAACCGTAGATGATTTAAAAGATATTGCAGGTAAAAAAGTTTTGGTAAGATGCGACTTCAATGTTCCTTTAAAACAGGGTGTAATTCAAAATTATAAAAGAATAGATGCCGCTCTTCCTACAATAAAAAAATTGTTGGAACAAAAAGCAAAAGTTATTCTTTGTTCTCATATGGGAAAACCTAAAGGAGAACCTTTACCTGAACTTTCTTTGGCACCCGTTGCCGTTGCTTTAAGTGAAAGATTGGGTGTAACCGTAAAATTTGCGGACGATCCTAAAGTTACGAGCGATTCGACAAAACAAATGGCAAAAGATTTGAAAGAAGGGGAAGTTTTGTTACTTCAAAACACGAGATACAGAAAAGAAGAAACGAAACTTGAAAAAGACGAAAAAGCAATAGAGTTTGCAAAAGAGTTGGCTGCTCTTTGCGATAACGAAATCTTCGTAAACGACGCTTTCGGAACGGCTCACAGAGCACATTGTTCCAACGTCGGAGTAACAAAATTCGTTAAAGAATCCGCAGCAGGATATTTGGTAGAAAAAGAAATTAAATTTTTGGGAGATGCTTTAAATGCTCCCGTTAAACCTTTCTTGGCAATACTCGGCGGAGCAAAAGTTTCCGATAAGATAAATGTTATCGAAAATCTTTTGGGTAAAGTAGATGCTATTATAATCGGCGGAGCAATGGCTTATACTTTCTTAAAAGCACAAGGATATAAAACCGGAAAATCTCTCGTCGAAGAAGATAAACTTGAATTGGCAAAAGATTTGTTGAAAAAAGCCGAAAGCAAAGGTGTGAAATTCTTGTTACCTATAGATCATGTAATAGCAACTGCGGTAGACTTTGAAAAGAAAGAAGTTCCTGCTGATGCAACTGTAAAAAATACCGACGGACTTGATATCAAAGACGGATTTATGGGTGTAGATGCAGGTCCTAAATCGATAGAAAAATTCAGCGAAATAGTAAAATCCGCAAAAACGATAGTTTGGAACGGTCCTTTGGGGATTTTTGAAGTTGCCGAATTTTCTAAAGGAACCGTTGAAATTGCAAAACTCGTCGCAGAAGCAACGGATAAAGGTGCAATTTCCGTAGTAGGCGGAGGAGATTCCGTATCCGCTGTTAAGAAAGCGGGTGTAGATAAAAGAATTTCTCATGTGTCGACGGGCGGCGGTGCGTCGCTTGAATTTTTGGAAGGAAAAGATTTGCCTGGTATAGCGGCATTGCCAACAAAATAATTTTTTTGTATAATTGTGTCCTGCAAAATATTTTTGCAGGACACAACAAAAAAACTTGCAAAAAAAAATTTTTTTTAGTATAATACAATAATTATGATACTTTACTACATAGTAATAACGTTACATTTTATAGTTTGTGCGGCATTAATAATTATAGTTCTTCTTCAAGCTGGTAAAAGTGGTGGTATGGCAGGTATTTTTGGCGGCGGAGGGTCTGACCAGATTTTCAGTGCTCCAAGCGGTATGGCGTTTATAAAAAAAGTTACTGTAGGTTGTGCCGTAGTTTTTATGGTAACATCTCTTACTTTAACTTTAATGTCAACCAGAGTAAGCATGAAATCCGTTATAGACCAGGTTTCAAATATACCTATAGCTGCTTCTCAGCAGGCTGATAAATAGTAGTAGGTTGCTGGGGTGGCGGAACTGGCATACGCGCACGCTTGAGGTGCGTGTCCTTAACCGGGTACGGGTTCAATTCCCGTCCCCAGCATAACTTTAAAGCAAAATTGCGGGCATAGCTCAGCGGTAGAGCGTCTCGTTGCCAACGAGAATGTCGTGGGTTCAAGTCCCATTGCCCGCTCTTGAATATTAAATTAAAATCCTGTCTTTATAAGACGGGATTTTTTTTGTTTGGATAAGAATAATCTTTTTCATTTTTTCTGCCGTATTATAGTTAAAAATTATCTTGTTTTCCGGTTTTTAAAAATATAAATTTTTTTTGTGAAAATATTGAAAATGCGGATAGTTTTTTATATAATATATTGATTGTTATCAATGATGGTTTTAAATTGTGGCAATCAAGCTGCAATTTTTTTTATTTTATATTTTTTTCAGGAGATAAAAATGGCAATAGAATATGCTTTGATTTTAATAAAACCCGACGGTGTTAAAAAATCTTTAACGGGAAACGTTTTATCCAAACTTTCTCAAACCGGTTTTCATATTATAGGTTCAAAAGTTTTAAAAGTTTCAAGAGAACTTGCAAGCCGACATTATCAACATCTTAAAGATAAACCTTTTTTTGAAGGAGTTATAGATTATATTCAAGGTAAAACTTTCGGCGGTGCACCCTATGACAGAGTTTTTGCTTTCGTTTATAAAGGAGAAAATGCGATAGCCGAATTGAGAGAAATAGTCGGTGCTACAAACCCCGAAAGTGCCGAACCTACGACGATAAGAGGTTCTTACGGAAGAATTTCAAAAGACGGAACTATGGAAAACGTAGTTCATTGTTCTTCCGATATTGCGGATGCAAAAAGAGAAATACAGCTTTGGTTTAATCCGAACGAATTGACGGAAGAAATTTATCCGACGAAAAAAGAAACTGTAACGGAAGAAAAACAAGTTTGGGCTTAAAAGCTGCTTATGAGCTGATAAGGTGCGTTGTTGAACGTTAAACTGAAAAGTTGTAACAACGGTTTGGAGTTGAAGGAATAGAGCTGAGAGTTTAGTGTAAATATAAAAAAGTTAAATAGAGGAGAAAAGAGATAAAATGAAAACACCTTTACAAAAATGGGTTGACGAACAAATTGAGTTAATGCAGCCGGATGAAGTATATTGGATGGACGGTTCCGAAGAAGAAGGAAAAAGATTGACCGAAATAGCGGAAAAAGAACAAATCGACGGTCATCCCGTTTTGGAAAAGTTAAATCAAGACGAGTTCCACGGAGCATATTGGCATAGGTCAAATCCTAACGATGTTGCAAGAACAGAACAATTGACATTTATTTGTTTACCTAACAAAGAAGATGCCGGTCCTAACAACAACTGGATGGATCCTGCAGAAGCAAAAACAAAATTAAACTCTCTTTTTAAAGGTTGTATGAAAGGAAGAACTATGTATGTAATTCCTTTTCTTATGGGTAACCCGAAATCTCCTTATTCAAAATGTTGTGTGGAAGTTACCGATTCAGTTTATGTTGCAATAAGTATGAGAATTATGACAAGAACCGGAAAAGTTGCAATAGATAAAATAGGTAACTCTTCGGACTTTTTCAAAGGTATGCACTCTATCGGTGATGTTAATCCTGAAAGAAGATATATTATGCATTTTCCGCAGGAAAATCTCGTTATGAGTTTCGGCTCAGGTTACGGCGGAAACGCTTTGCTCGGTAAAAAATGCTGCTCGTTAAGAATAGGTTCTTATTTGGGATATAAAGAGGGTTGGCTTGCAGAACATATGATTATTATCGGAGTAGAAGATCCTAAAGGTAAAAAAACTTACTTTTTAGGCTCGTTTCCTTCCGCATGCGGAAAAACAAATCTTGCATTGTTAAACCCTGTTTTAAAAGGATATAAAGTTTGGACATTGGGTGACGATATTGCTTGGATAAATGTCGGTCCCGACGGAAGACTTTATGCAATGAACCCTGAAATGGGCTTTTTCGGCGTAGCACCGGGAACAGGTAAAAATACAAACCCTATAATGGTAGAAACTTTAAAAAATAATAAATTCTTCCCTACATTGTATACAAATACTGCGGTTAATGCAGACGACAATACACCGTGGTGGGAAGGATATTCGCAAACTCCTGAAAACTTAATCGATTGGCACGGCAAAAAATACGATAAAAATTCAGGTGATGTTGCGGCACACAAAAATTCAAGATTTACAGTCTCGACATATAACTGTCCGACACTTGCAAAAGAGTTTGACGATCCGCAAGGTGTACCTATTTCAGGTATAATTTTCGGAGGAAGAAGAAAATCCACAATTCCTTTGGTATACGAAAGTACAAGTTGGGAAAACGGTGTATTTGATGCATCCATTATAGGTTCGGAAACTACGGCAGCCGCTGCAGGAAAACTCGGTGCCGTTAGACGTGATCCGATGTCGATGCTTCCTTTCTGCGGTTATAACATGGGCGACTATTTCGCACATTGGTTAAGTTTTGCCAAAAGAGCAAAAACTTTACCTAAAATATTTATGGTTAACTGGTTTAGAAAAGATGAAGACGGCAGCTATATGTGGCCGGGTTTCAGAGACAATTCCAGAGTGCTTAAATGGATGATAGACAGAATCGAAGGTAAAGTTGATGCCGAAGAAAAAGAGTTGGGTCTTTTCCCGAAAATAGAAGATTTGGATTTGTCCGGGCTTGACATATCAAAAGAAACTTTGGAAAAATTGTTTAAAGTTTCCAAAGAAGAATGGCAAAACGAAATTCCTTTGATTGAAGAATTTTATGCGAAATTCGGTGATAGGTTGCCGAAAGAATTAAGAAAACAGCTTGACGATTTAAAGGCCAAGTTTAAATAGTAATAAAGCAACAAAATAAGAAGGATAAATGGAAAAAATAAGGTATTCGGTATCACATTTTATAATTAAGTATTCGTTTGATTCAAGGATGCGAACGCGAACTTGTAAATAAAAATAGTAATTGTCGTCGCAAGGCAGTATTGAACCGAATTTATTTACAAGCGGAGAAAAAATATGGAAAAAGATTTACAGACATTAAGACATTCTACATCACATCTTATGGCAGCAGCCGTTTTGGAGTTGTTTCCGGGAACAAAAGTTGCCATAGGTCCTTCAATAGAAGAAGGGTTTTATTATGATTTCGACAGAAAAGAACCTTTT
Organism: Endomicrobiaceae bacterium; assembly: GCA_045586665.1. Taxonomy (GTDB): domain Bacteria; phylum Elusimicrobiota; class Endomicrobiia; order Endomicrobiales; family Endomicrobiaceae; genus Ruminimicrobiellum. The sequence goes on from JAZNAT010000160.1 coordinate 57,087, forward strand.
ACCGTTGAAGATTTATCAAAGATAGAAGAAAAAATGCACGAACTTGCAAAAAAAGACGACCCTTTTATTTGCACAACCGTAAAAAAAGAAGATGCCATAAAACTTTTTGAAGAAAAAGGTGAAAAATATAAAAAAGAGTTGGCACAGGCTATTGACGGGGATACGGTAACATTTTATCAGTCGGGACAATTTACAGACCTTTGCAGAGGACCTCATATAAAATCTACCGGCGAAATAAAACATTTTAAACTTTTATCCGTTGCAGGTGCTTATTGGAGAGGGGATTCCGAAAGAGAACAATTACAGAGAATTTACGGAACTGCATTTTATACAAAAAAAGATTTGGATGAATATTTGAATAAACTTGAAGAAGCTGCAAAAAGAGACCATAGAAAACTCGGTAAAGAACTTGATTTGTTCTCCATAAACGATGCCGTCGGCGGCGGACTTGTTTTATGGCATCCCAAAGGTGCAATGATAAGACATATTATCGAAAGTGAATGGAAAAATTTTCATTTGGATAACGGATATGAACTTTTGTGCACACCTCATATTGCAAGCGAAGAACTTTATGCAATAAGCGGACATTTACAAACATATTCGGAAAATATGTATGCTCCTATGGAAATTGAAGGCAAACCTTATAGAGTAAAACCTATGAACTGCCCTATGCATTTGATGATTTATAAAACAAAACTTCATTCTTACAGAGAACTTCCTATAAGATACGGGGAACTGGGAACCGTTTACAGATACGAAAAGTCGGGCGTTCTTCACGGACTTATGAGAGTAAGAGGATTTACTCAAGACGACGGACATGTTATAGTTCAGCCGGAACTGTTGGAAGAAGAAGTTTTAACCGTATTTAAGATGGCAATAAACTGCTTACAGATGTTCGGTTTTAAAGAATATAAAATTTATCTTGCGACAAGACCTGAAAAAAAGTATGTAGGTGAAATAGAAAAATGGAACGATGCGGAAAAATCTCTTGAAAATGCATTGAAAAAAACAGGCTATGACTATGAAGTCGATGCAGGCGGCGGAGCATTTTACGGACCGAAAATCGATATTAAAATAAAAGACGCTATCGGAAGACTTTGGCAGTGTTCTACAATACAGTTCGATTTCAATTTACCGGAAAGATTCGATATTTATTACATAGACAAAGAAGGTAAAAAAGCAAGACCTTATATGATTCACAGAGCGTTGATGGGCTCTTTTGAAAGATTTATAGGTGCTTTAATCGAACACTATGCAGGAGCGTTGCCTGTTTGGGTATCTCCCGTTCAAGCTGCGGTTTTAAATATTGCTCCCGAACAAGAATCATATTGTAAAGATGTCGTTAAGAAATTGAAAGAATCAGGTATCAGAGTAAACTTCGACGACAGAAACGAAAAAATCGGGCACAAGATAAGAGAAAATGCAATGCAGAAAATTCCTTACTTGTTGGTTGTCGGAGGTAAAGAAGTCGAATCAGGTTCGGTTGCCGTCAGAGCAAGAGGAAACAAAGATTTGGGTTCAATGCCTGTGGAAAAGTTCATCGAACTTGTAAAAGATGATGTGAAAAATAAAAAATAATAAATAATAAATAATAAAATAAGCTGATAAGGTGATAAGCTGATAAGATGATAAGATGATAAGTTTGTTATAAAAATTTTGTAAACAATAAAATACCGACAACTTCTCAGCTAAGAAAATGTAAATTTTCGTTTTCAGTTATCTCAGCTCCTCAGCTAAATAAAAGAGGATAAAATGGCATATAAAGGTTTGATTGAAAAATATAGAAAGTATTTGCCGGTAAGCGAAAAAACTCCGGTAATAACTTTGCACGAAGGAGATACTCCGTTAATTCCTGCAAGAAACCTTGCAAAAGAAATAGGTTTTCCCGGGACGATATATTTTAAATATGAAGGTTTGAATCCTACCGGTTCTTTTAAAGACAGAGGCATGACGATGGTCGTATCGAAAGCCGTTGAAGAAGGCAGTAAAGCCGTTATTTGTGCTTCAACCGGTAACACATCGGCATCGGCTGCAGCTTATGCTGCAAGAGCAGGTATAAAGTGTGTAGTTTTAATTCCTGAAGGGAAAATTGCTTTAGGTAAACTTTCGCAAGCCGTTATGCACGGTGCATTGGTACTTGAAATAGACGGAAATTTCGATAAAGCTCTTGAACTTGTAAAAGATTTAAGCAAAAATTATCCGTTGACTTTGGTAAATTCAATTAACCCGTACAGAATACAAGGACAAAAAACGGGAGCATTTGAAATTTGCGAATATTTGGAGCAGGCTCCCGACTATCAGTTTATGCCCGTCGGTAATGCAGGTAACATTACGGCTTATTGGAAAGGGTATAAAGAATTCAATCAATTGTTTCCCGAAAAGTATAAATTGCCTAAAATTATGGGCTTTCAGGCAGAAGGTGCAGCTCCTATAGTCAGAGGTTATCCTATAGAAAAGCCTGAAACATTGGCTACGGCAATAAGAATAGGCAACCCTGCATCTTGGAAAACGGCTGAAGAAGCAAGAGATGAGTCCAAAGGTGTTATAGATATGGTCAGTGACGATGATATTATAGAAGCTTACAAGATGATAGCAAGATACGAAGGCGTTTTTGCAGAACCAGCTTCGGCATCGTCTTTTGCAGGTTTATTGAAATATACAAGAAAAGGTTATTTTAACGGACAAAAAGATTTGAAAGCCGTTTGTATATTGACGGGACACGGATTAAAAGATCCCGACAATGCGGTTAAAAGTTCAACAAAACCTACACAAGTTAAAGCCGATATGAAAGAAATCATAAAGGCGATAGGTTTATAAAATAGTTTTTAGTTTTTTTTATTTTCTGTTGACTTTAAGCGTTATAAAAAACTAAAACTATAATTCGGTAACAAATATTTAAAAACGGCAATGTTTTTACATTGCCGTTTTTTGTATAATGTTTTATTAAAGAATTTATTGTGGGAGAAAATTATGGTTGAAGAAATAAAAAAACAGGAAATTAAAATAGAAATAGACGAACAGACGGCAGACGGAAGTTATTCCAATTTAGCTTTAATAACTCATTCGCAAACTGAGTTTGTTATAGATTTTATTTTTGTTCAACCGCAAAACGGTAAAGCTAAAGTTAAAAATAGAATAATAACTTCTCCTTTACATGCGAAAAAATTTTTACAAGCATTGCAGGATAATGTTGCCAAATATGAGATGAAATTCGGGCAAATAAAAAATTCGGAAACAACTCAGCAGGAACAATCAAAATTTTATAATTAATTTTTAACGGACGGTAAATAAATTGAATATAGAACTTATTTGCAGCGGCAGCGAACTTTTAACCGGAAAACTTAATACACATGCAAGTTTTATCGGTACAAAACTTAACGATATAGGGTTGTCTTTGTCGTTGATTACAACCGTTGCCGATAGAAAAAATGAATTTAAAGAGGTTTTAAAAGAAGCGGTAAAAAGAAGTTCCATTATAATAGTTACGGGAGGTTTGGGACCTACTTTCGACGATATAACCGTAGAAACGGTATCTGAAATCTTAAATGTAAAAACTTATAAAGACGAAGCCGTTCAACAGGCGATAGTTCAATACTTTGAAAAAAGAGGAATAAAAAATCCGGCACACAATAACGAAAGACAATCTTATATTTTGGAAGGAGCAAAAGTTTTGGATAACAGGTTCGGAACGGCTCCCGGGCAAATGTTACATTTCAGTTATAGCTCAGACGATGGCAAAAAAGTAAGAAAAACGATATTTTTGCTTCCCGGTCCTCCCAGAGAAATGCATCCGATGTTTGAAGAAGCCGTTTTGCCTTTTATGAGAAGTTATCAAATTAAAATGAAAAAAACTTTAATACTGCATATTTGCGGTATGGCGGAATCTTTGGTTGACGAAAAAATAAAACCGACGCTGGATTATTTGTCCAATAACGATGATATTGAGTTTGCAATCTTGGCACACAAATTTTTAATAGACGTGAAGGTTTCGGTAAGCGGAGAAAACGAACTTATAATAGACGATATGTTAAAAAATATCAATAATGAATTTATAAACGTTTTAGGCGACAATATTTACGGATATAACGGCGATACTTTGGAAGGTGTCGTTCAAAAAATGTTGATAGAAACAAAAAGAACGGTATCGGTTGCAGAATCCTGTACCGGTGGAATGGTTGCGGCAAAACTTACAAATACTGCGGGCAGTTCCGTATGTTTCAAACAGTCCGTAGTTACTTATTCCAACGAAGCAAAAATTCAAGTTTTAAATGTAAAAAAAGAAACGTTGGAACAATTCGGTGCCGTAAGCGAACAGACGGCAAATGAAATGCTTGACGGAATTTTAAGCTTATCGAATTCGGAATATGCAATAAGTATTACCGGAATTGCAGGTCCCGGAGGCGGCAGTGCGGAAAAGCCGGTAGGACTTGTTTTTATAGGAGTATCTTTTAACGGTAAAAACGAAGTAAACAGATTTCAGTTTTTGGGAACAAGACAAGATGTAAGAGAAAGAGCGACTAATGTTGCACTTGACTCTTTAAGAAGATTGATACTGAAAACAAGAACTAAAAAAGTTACAAAGACGGTTGAAAGGTTGGACAGTTGAAAAGTTGAAAGGTTTTTTGGAGAAGATAATTAATTATTTAACAAAAATTGCTTTGCAATTTTTACCGAAAACTATTCAACCGTTAAAAAAACATCGGAGATTTTTTATGAGATATTTAGGAATAGATTACGGCAAAAAAAGAATAGGATTGGCATTATCCGATATTATGGGAATGATGGCACAACCTTTTGATGTTATAGAATTTAAAGGTCTTAAAAATAATATAGAAAACATTTTAAAAATAGCTGAAGAAAAAGAAGTGTCTTGTATAGTCGTGGGAAAACCGGTAAATATGAATGCTACCGAAGGTGAAATGGCG
>JAZNAT010000161.1:0-3242 GCA_045586665.1 Endomicrobiaceae bacterium
AAGCAAAAATTGTAAAGCTGTATGATAAATTGAAACTAAATAAAATACATGTTGTATGAATTTTATAATATAAACTTGATGTTTTTATTCAATTAATAAATTATACTAAAATAAAAGTAAAAAAGTTTAGAATTTTCAAAAATAAAGTTTCACAAAAATTTCACAATTTGTACTAACAATTTTTTAAATAATAAAGTATAATTATTATAGACAGAAGTAGAAAAATTAGGAGTAAAATAAAATCAGGAGGTGATCGCCATGAACAAAAAAATAGTTTCTTTGGTCTTGGCAATGTGTTTAAGTGTAGGTCTTGGTGTAAGCAATTTGGTTTTTGCAGACCCGTATGAAAAAACAGGAGGAGCAACTTCGGCTGATTGGGGTAATGCAGGTGTAGCTTCTTCCAGCGGAAGCGTTACGGTTACTATTCCAGATGAACAAAAAGCCGCAGTAGGAAATACTGAAAGTAAAATATGTACGGTGTTTAATTATAAATCCGGTATTTTGCTTTCTACGATGGATCAAGACAGAAATGTAACAATTTTTGATGCGGGTAAGGCAAGAGCTACATTAGGCTATAACGATGACGGTTCTTTTACCGTAACAAATTTCTATTTGACAGGTTCGGATTGGGATAAAATATCTAAAATGTCCGGTAAGACTGATGGTGAAAAATTAAAGAATTTTCTTTTATCGGTCGGAATTCAAGAATCCGCACTGAAAGCATCAAGTGTAGATAAAGACGGAAATGTTAATACGGATAAACAAGTAGATGTAGCATGGTTTGATGTTGCTGCGGATCAGTTGAAAAAAGGTATTAATTATTCTGTTGCCATTAATCTTACAGCAAATTATGGTGCAAGTATGACGTGGTCTGTAAATGGCAAACAACAGGAAACCATAGGTTATGACGGAACGGTTCTTGAAACTTATAACTATAATGCTATGGGTACATTAGAGTCTGTAAGTCAAACTACATATAAACTTAAAGATGGACAAGTAGTTGACGATAAAAATAAAGTTCAGCATGAAAAAACGACTACGACTTTGTATATGGATGAGTTTGGCAGACAGAGCTATGCAACCGATACGGAAGGTAATGTTGTTACAAGATATTCGTATTCTTCAAACGGTTCTTTAGCCAGTGTTTATAATAAAGAAAATGAGTCTACAACTTATTATTCTGCTGGAAAAGTTTCGTTTGTGGTCAATGATAAAGGCTTTACGACTGCAAGATATGCATATCATGCAAACGGAAGTTTGGATGGTCTTACTTCTTATAATTATGACGAAGATACAGGTGCAACAAAGAAAACGACAATTACTGCTTATAAATGGGGTAGAGAAGTTGGAACGGCGGATTTGTCTTCCGGTACCGGTGTTAAGAACTTTGATGAATTAAGAACAGCTGTGGCGGAAATAAAGGCAGATCCAGAAAAAGCAAAACAATCTTTGATTGCTGGTGCTCAAGGTCAAGATGAAGCTAAAAATACAAGTAAATACAGTAATATAACAAATATTGCTGTATATGAAAGCGATATAAAAGGTGCAAAAGGAGATGCATTGTTAAGATTCTTAGGAATTTCGGATCAAAAAGCGAAAATGTTGGCAATGAGTAACGGTTATTCTTTAGTTGCAAATGCAGAATTTAAAATTGATACAATAGCTTTTGAGACGGAAACTAAAGATGGTGGAACAAAGACTGAGGGCGGTAAATTTGAAGCCTATACGGAGTCGAAAACGACTAGAGAAGGAAAAGTTGGTGAAAAATTATCTTGCAAAGTTACAATAATGGACAGAGGTGGGGCCAGTTATCAGGTAAATGGTGCTGAACACACGTTAAGAGCTGCAGTTAATGCTCAAGTTACTACAACTAAAGTTCAAGATCCTGCAGTAGAAGGTGAAATGTGGGCACCGCAAAGTGAAGAAGAACTCATAGCTAAAGCTCAGGAATTAGGTATTGATGTAAACGATGAGAAGGCTATGAATGATTTAAGGAACGGTTTTTATACGGATGCAAACGGTCAAACTTTTGCTATCGTTAACGCTTCAAGTGTTAATATAATGGATGGAAACGGTTTCCAACCGGCTGAAGGTGAAACGGTAATGGTCGCTGTAGATAATGCTACGAAAGAACAGATTGTTAATAATATAAAGGCTTCCGGTGATAGAGGAATAATGTTTATGGGCGATGCTAGAGAAAGTACAACCGGTTATTTAACGATAACTATGAATGTAACTTACGGTGGCGGTTTTGTTCAAGGACAAGAGGCTGTTCAGCAAGCTAAAGCTGAAATATCTTCAATTTCTGCACAAGTTGCTTCTGCAAAGTATCAGTATGAAAGCGGTAATATGTCCGAAGCCGAATATAACAAAATTGTTAAAGATGCAGGATGGGTTGGTACTAATACCGATGCAAATTTAACTACATTTGCTAACGGCGGTTTCTCGTGGGATACGGAGAAATCTGCCTCGGAAAATTTAAGAGATGCTTGGAGATTATTGTTAAATTTCTAAAAGATGTTTGTTTTAAAAAGGTGGGTATTCTCATACCCACCTTTTTTTATTGAAAAAATTTGATATTAATGTTATAATATTGACGAAAATTGACTTTTAAAAGGAGCTTATCAAATGGGCACAGCACCTAAAAAAAATACTAAATGGATTGTTTTCGGAAGTGTTATTTTTATTTTGGCAATACTTGTTGCTGTGGGACCGATATTGATAACAAAATATATGAGAACAAAATGGGAAAATACTCCTCATTATAAAACGTCAAACCTGTTAATGAACGTTTCAGGTGAGCTTCAAATTTCAAAAGATAACGTCGTTTATTTAAAAGGCGATAACGGATTGTTTTATGTCTTGGAAGAATTAAAACAGGACGTGTCCGATAAAGCAAATGAAAAATGTAGTGTCATTGCAAAATTCAGACAAGCGGAAAACAATGAAACCGTTGACGGTAACCCGGTAAGACTTTTCTTGGGAGTTCAAAAAATAATATTTCAAAATTCAAACGACGTTTTGGATAATGTCAGCCAGGACAAAAAAGATGATATTGATTTAAAAGAAAAATCTTTAAAAAAAGCGAGATTAAGAGTTGAAGCCAATACAAGACTTAACAAACCTATATTTTTTGATGTTATAAAAGGAAAAGTGTCTTCAATAAACAGAAAAGACAGAAACGGTAACGATTTTATCTCTTTTGTTTTAACGGATGAGTTCGGCGATAATTATATGTTGTA
>JAZNAT010000162.1:0-10447 GCA_045586665.1 Endomicrobiaceae bacterium
AAAATTTTGCCAAAAATATGCTTTCGCTTGTAACGAAATGTTATTATGAAGGAGTAAACTCTCTATATAAAGATTGAGCCGTTTTTCCGAAGGAAAAAATACAAAAAAATTTCAAGAAAACAAAATGCAAAAAGGCTCGTATTTTTTTATTAAAATTGAATTTTAGTTCAATATTAAAAGGAGGCATTATAAATCATGACAAAACAAAAAGAACTTATAAAACAGGTTATATCGAAAAACAAATTGTCAAACATTTTGCTGTGTGCAAAAATTATTTTCGATTTGTGTGCACAGATAATTTGTATTCGGCTTATAGTTTTATATTTCAACTCGGCACTTTCAAAAGAACAAATTTACATACAATGCGGTGCAATTTTAATCTGTTTTTTATTAAAAGCAGTATGTACATATGGTGCAACATGGACCGCACACAAAGCCGCTTACGAAAGTTTAAACGATATGCGTATAAAAATTATCCGCCATTTGAAAAAGCTGCCCATGGGATTTTTTCATGAAAGAAAAACCGGCGACTTGACAAACATAATTCGCCACGACGTAGAACAAATAGAAATTTATCTTGCACACGGTCTGCCCGAAATAATGTCGGCAACGATTCTTCCTTGTGCGGCATTTTTTGTTATGTTATGGATAGACTTAAGACTTGCTCTTGTTATGATAGCGGGATTACCGCTAATGTGGCTTACAAAAAAAGTTTCTGCTCCCGTTTGGCAAAAAAATATAAAAATTTTTTCCGACTCGATAAAACGTATGCAGGAAAACATAATGGAATATATCGCCAACATTTCGGTTATAAAAGCCTTCTCAAAAGAAGAAACCAAAACGCAAAGCACATTAAAATCGGCAAAAGATTACGACTTTTGGGTAAAAAAAGCCATGAACGGCGTTTCTTTTCCTATGGGACTTATAACTCTTTTTATGGAATCGGGACTTCTTTTTGTTATGGTGTTGGGAACATATCTGTTTTATAAAGAACAAATTACGATTTTTCAATTTATTCTGTCGATTATTTTAGGCGGTCTTTTTACTTCTTCAATTACAAAAGTAGCAACGTTTCAACATTACTCCATAGTATTTAATCAAGCTATGGAAGCTGTCGCCTCAATTTTAAGCGTTCCCCCTTCAAGCAGACCGAGCATAAACCCAAGCGCTTTAAACGGCAACATTGAAATTTCAAATCTCGACTTTTCATACGACGACGACAAAAAAGTTTTACATGACATAAACCTTTGTTTTGCAAAAGGAAGCAAAAACGCGATTATCGGTACTTCCGGATGCGGAAAAACTACGATTGCAAATATTCTTATGGGCTTTTGGAAACCTACAAAAGGTTCTATTAGAATTTGCGGGCAAGATACGGCTCTTCTTTCGGAAAAAGAATTGAATTCTCTTTTTTCAATCGTTCAGCAGGACGTTTTTCTTTTTAACTTGAGTATGGAAGAAAACATACGTATCGGCAAACCGGAGGCAACTATGGACGAAATAATAAACGCTGCAAAAAAAGCCAGAATCCACGACTTTATAATGTCGCTTCCCTACGGCTACGATACGTGTGCCGGAGAAACGGGCGTAAAATTTTCCGGCGGACAAAAACAAAGAATTTCCATTGCACGAATGATTCTTAAAGACGCTCCGATAATTATTTTGGATGAGGCGACGGCTTCGGTAGACGTTGAAAACGAAATTCATATTCAAGAAGCTATAGACGATTTAAGCAGTAACAAAACAGTTATTATGATAGCACACCATATAAATACCATACGCAACGTCGACCAGATAATAGTTATGGATAAAGGACAAATAGTAAAAACGGGAAAACATTCCATGTTGTTGTCGCACTGTGCTTTATACCGTAAAATGATTGAAGAGCAGCAAAAAGTCGACAACTGGAAAATTAAGGGGGCATAAAAATGATAAAAGAAATATTCGCCGCACTTACTTCAAACGGCAAACGTTCGCTTGCTTTAAGCATAACCGGCTTTACGGTCTATGCGTTGTCGCAAACGGCAATGATGTTAACGGTTCTTAAATTATTGGAAAAAATTTGGAACGGTAACGTAAATTTGTATCCTTATTGGACGGCTTTGGCATTATGTCTTTTAATAAAAGGAACGGCAAACATTTTTGCAGATATTAAAAAGCATTATGCCGGTTTCGATATCGTTTATCAAATAAGAGAAAATATTATCCGCCGTTTGAAAGAGTTTTCTTTGGGCTTTTACACGAACGAACGGCTGGGAGAAATCGCAACGATTATCCATAAAGACGTCGACAATATGGAACGTGTCGTCGGGCATATGTGGACGAGGATGGCGTCGGACTTTATAGTATCTGCAATACTGTTTGTAATATTGGCTTTTTTAGATATGAGAATGGCTTTTCTTATGGTATCGTTATTACCGGTTGCAATAGTTTATCTTGTATTCGGGTTAAAAAAAGCATCCGAACTGGAACTGCGTCTGGGCAACGACCTTGCCGATATGGTAAGCGTTTTCGTAGAATACGTAAAAGGTATTCCTTTACTGAAAGCTTTTTCGCAAAGCCGCCGGTTTGAAACAAAAGTTGAAACGGCAACACAAAATTTTACGCAAAGCAGCAAAACAACGTCTAAAAACAGAGCGAAAGTCTTGTCCGTATACGGATTTATTATCGACGTTTCGTTTTTGGTAATGCTTGCGGCAGGATTTGTTTTTCTTTTATCGCAAAGTATTTCGGTAATAACGTTTTTAATTTTTATTATTGTCAGCCGCGAATTTTATAAACCGTTTCTTGCTTTGGAAACTCATTGGATGGACTATTTGACGGTAAGCGACAGTTTTAAACGTATAAAAAAAATTACCTCGGCACAAACCGTTACGGAACCGAAAAACCCGGTTAAACCTGCAAGTTATTGCGTTTCTTTTGAAAACGTATCTTTCCGTTATGAAGAAAACGGTTTTGAAATGAAAAACATATCGTTTAATACTCCGCAAAAAACTTTAACCGCACTTGTCGGAGAATCGGGTTCGGGAAAAACTACCGTAACAAACCTTTTGCTTCGTTTTTGGGATATCGAAAGCGGTATTATCAAAATAGGTGACGTCGACATAAAAGATATGAGCTACGACGAACTTTTAAGTTCCGTAAGTATCGTTATGCAGGACGTTAAACTTTTTGCAGATACTATAGAAGAAAACATACGTATAGGTAAAGCAAAAGCAACAAAAGACGAAATAATAAACGCTGCAAAAAAAGCCAGAATCCACGACTTTATAATGTCGCTTGAAGACGGTTACCGAACGAAAATAGGCGAAAACGGTATCGGTCTTTCCGGAGGACAGAAACAGAGAATTTCAATTGCAAGAGCTTTTTTAAAAGATGCACCTATTGTTCTGCTTGACGAAATTACAAGCAACGTCGACCCGGTAAACGAAGTTTTAATACAACAAGCCGTTTGCGAACTTGCAAAAAACAGAACCGTTATTGTAATTGCGCACCGTTTAAGCACCGTCAAAAACGCCGACCAAATACTTGTATTTAAAAACGGGAAAATCGTTCAGGCAGGAAAACACGATGCTTTAATTGCAAACGAAAACGGATATTATAACAAACTTCATAACGTCGCCAGGAACTAATCGAGCCTTCTTTTAAACATCCAAGCGGCAAGAGACAACGTAACGCAGGCAATTATTACAAGAGGTATTAAATTAGTTAACACGTCTTCAAAAAGCATGCCTTTTAAGAATATGCATCTTGTAATTTTTATAAAAAATCTTAACGGGTTGGCATAAGTTAAAACCTGCAAAAATTCCGGCATATCTTCTATAGGAGAAACAAAACCCGACAACAACACTGCCGGCATTTGAAAAGTGATTATTCCTAAAATTGCCTGTTGCTGCGTTTTTGCTACCAACGATATAAAAAGGCCTACTCCCACAATTGAAAGCAGAGAAACCCCAATTGCACCTATAAAAACAAACGGATTTCCCGAAAAAGGAATTTTGAACACGATTACGGCAAAAAAAGACATAACCGACGTTATTGAAAGTGCAAGGATAAACGGCGGTATTGTTTTACCTAACAAAATTTCGAATGTGCTTAAAGGGCTTATTATCAGTTGGTCGAATGTTGCGAGTTCTCTTTCTCTTGCTACCGACAATGCCGTAAGCAACAGAGTAACGACCAATGCAAGAAGAGCCGTTATAACGGTTAAAACGTACCATCTGTATTGGAGGTTCGTATTGAACCAATTTCTTACGGTAATGTTAACCGGTGACGAAACTTTTGTTAATTGTGCATTATACGTATTTATTATTTGCAAAGCATAAGAACCGGCAATTGAAGCCGAATTTGTTTGTCTGCCGTCGGTAACAATTTCTACCGAAACATGTTTGCCGGACTTGATGTTTTTTGAAAAATCGTTATTGATATATAAACCTATTAAAACTTTCTGAATATCGATTTTATTTTTAAGTTCTTCAAAATCGTTCACATAATAAACCGTCCTGAAATTAGGCGAATTTTCAAATTTTGAAATCAATTCTCTGCTTTCAAAGCCGTTATCGTTATCCAAAACCGCCATATCGATATTTCTAACTTCCATTGTTATTGCAGCCGAAAAAACAAAAAACATCATAAAAGGCATAACTAAAATTATAGCTCTTGTTCTTTTATCTTCCCAGATAACAATAAATTCTTTTTTTATTAATGATATTAACCTATTTAACATATTGTTCCTTGCATATGCCGGAATATTTTATGCTTTATGTACTCTATCGCTTTTGCCGACATATATCGTTACTTTTTCTATCCTTCTAATTTTCCAGGTTTGTACCTGTTTTTTTATAGACGACAAAAAATAAAATACACCCTAAAATGCTCAAGTAAGCCGAATTTATTAAAACGATATTTAAAACCGTTCCTGCCATAAATTCGCTTTCAATAAAAGCAATAAAATATCTCGGCGGTAAAATCATCGTTAAATATTGGAAAATTTTCGGCATTGAACTTATAGGAAACATTAACCCGGACAACAGCAATGCAGGTAAAAATCCCAATCCCAAAGAAATCATACTTGCAAGAAACAAACTTTTCGTAACGGTTGAAATTAAAAGACCTATTCCCAAACAGGTAAACAAAAAAAGTCCGCTGACAAAAAATAAAATAAAAAAGTTTCCCCTAAATGGAATGGAAAAAACAAATACGCACAAAAATACGTTAAATGCCATAGATAACATTCCCAAAATAAAATAAGGAACATATTTGCTTAACAAAATATGAATTTTTTTTATTTTTGTGCTTAACAGAGCTTCCATTGTTCCTCTTTCCCACTCTCTTGCTATAACAAGAGCTGTAAGTAAAATGCCTATTAACGTCATTGTAATTGCTATCGAACCGGGCAAAATAAAGTAATGGCTGTTTAAATCCTGGTTATACCATACCCTCAATTGAGTATTTATTAAATTGCTTTTCAATAAATTTTTTGCATATTTTGTAGTGCCGAGCCAAGAATTTATTATTGCCGTCGAATAAGAATAAACATAATTTGCAGTATTGACTTCGCTGCCGTCGGTTACTATTAAAATATCTGCAGAAACTCCTTTTGAAAGTTTTATGGAAAAATCGTCAGGTATAAAAACGGCACCTTTTATTTTAGACCTTACGATATCTCCGGTTAAATCACGTTTGTTATCGTATACAACGGATTTTATATATTTGCCTGTCCCGAAAGATTTTACCAACGTTTGAGTTTGCAAATTCGTATCGTCGTTTTTTATACCGATTGTTACCGCGGTCGTATCAAGATTTATTCCGTACATGTAAATCAATATGCATATTAACGGCAACACAAAAGCTATTATTATGCTGCTGGGATCTCTTATTATTTGTAAAAATTCTTTTTTGATAAGCGCCGTTAGCATTTTTCTCTTCCTATATATCGACTTTAATATTTGCCTATAACTTTATAATTCCAACCTTTATGTACTTTTTTAGCTTATAAGCTGAGTAGCTGCGTATTTGAACGTGAACGAAAAACTTTGTTTTTCTTAGCTGAAAGGTGTCGATATTTTTCACAATAAACTTATCAGCTCATCAGCTTATCAGCTTATCAGCTTGTTCGTTTCCTTAATAAGCTTTACAAACGCTTCTTCCATATTGTTTGCAGAGACTTTATTTTTTAATTCCTGCGGTGTGCCTACGGCTATTGTCTCTCCCTTATAAAAAAGGCTTATTCTGTCGCAATATTCCGCTTCGTCCATAAAATGTGTAGTTATAAGAACGGTAACACCTTTTTTTGCAAGAGACGTTATATGGTTCCAAAAATCTCGTCTTGCAACAACATCCACACCGGAAGTCGGTTCGTCCAAAAACAATACCGGAGGATTATGTATCAGTGCACATGCCATAGATAACCGTTGTTTAAATCCGAGAGGAAGGTCTTCGGCTTTTTGATTTAATACCGGCTCAAAATCAAATGCTTTTATTATTTCGTTTATTCTTTCTTTTTTTTGTTTTTTCTCAAGCCCGTAAACCCCGGCAAAAAAGTTCAAGTTCTGTTCTGCGGTAAGGCTGCCGTATAAAGAAAATTTCTGTGCCATATATCCTAAATATGCTCTTGCTTTTGTAGGATTTTCTTTTATATCAATACCGAATATTTTTGTAGTTCCCGATGTAGGTTTTGAAAGTCCGCACATCATTTTAAAAGAAGTGGATTTCCCTGCACCGTTAGGACCGAGCAACCCGAATATTTCGCCTTTTTTTATTTTAAAAGTGTTGTTTTTAACGGCATAAAAATCGCCGTATTTTTTTACCAAATTATCGGCAAAAACACTATATTCGACGGCTGTTTTATAAGGAACATAACTTTTTGCAACCAAAGATTCTTCTTTTTTGTAGCCGCCCATCAAATCTATAACTTTTTCTTCAAATTCCTGCGTGTTTTTTGCAAGCGAATTAGGACTTCCCTTATAAATTACTTTGCCTTTATCCATAACTACGGCCGTATCGAAACTGAAAGCTTCGTCCAAATATGCAGTAGACCACAATACGGTTGTTTCAGGCGAAATCAATTCTTTAACCATCTTCATTAAATCTCTTCTTGAAATAGGGTCGACACCTACCGACGGTTCATCCAAAACTAAAAATTCCGGTCTTCCCAACAATGCACAGGCAAGACCTAACTTTTGTTTCATACCTCCGGAAAGTTTGCCGGCAAGTCTTGTTTGAAATCTTTTTAAATCGGTAAAATCCAAAAGTTTATCGAAATCGTAAGAAACGTTTTTTAAGTCGGCATAAAGCTTTAAATTTTCCATAACTGTTAAATCTTCATATAATCCGAACTTTTGCGGCATATAACCTATTTTTGTGTTAAGAATGTTTTTTTGTGTTTTCGGGTTCAAGTTAAGTGTGGAAATGTCTCCGCAGTCTGCAATCAATAAACCTATAACAAGTCTTAACAATGTGGTTTTACCTGCACCGTCGGCACCGATTAAACCCGTAATTTTGCCTTTTTCGATTTCCAAAGATAAATTATCTATTGCAGGTTGTTTTTGCCCTTTAAAAGTTTTGGTTAAATTTTTTATTATTACACTGTACATGAAAAACACTCCGTGTTTTTTAGCCGATAAGCTGAGCCGGATGCTTTGCAGCCTCAGCTGAGCAGCTGAGATATTTTTAAAACGTTGTTATAACTTTTCAGCTTATCATCTCATCAGCTTATAAGCTAATTTTAACGGTTACCGGCATTCCCTGCTTTAAATATTCGTCAACATCGTCAATATAAACTCTTATTGCATAAACCAAACTTGTTCTTAAGTTTTCGGTTTGAACGGTTTTAGGTGTAAACTCGGCAACCGAAGATATATAACCGACGTATCCTTCATATTCTTTTTTGCCGCCTGTTTTCGTATCCGTACCGTCGGTAAAAACTTTAACTTTCATATTGTGTTTTATGTTACCCAAATTTATTTCTTCAATGTAAGCTCTTACCCAAACAGGTTTTGTTTTTGTAATAGTATAAACGGTTTGCCCGACAGAAACGTTTGTTCCCGGCTCTTGTGCTCTGACGGTAACGACACCGTCATCGGGAGCATAAAGTTTTGTGTAACTCAACTTATTGTTTGCTATTTTTCTGTTTGCTTCAGCAACATTATAATTTGCTTTTGCCTGTTGATAATTGTTAAAAAGAGTAGTCAAATCCTGCTCGGTAACACTGTCTCTTACAAGAGGTTTGCTTCTGTTATATTTCGATTCGGCTTCACTGTTTAACACTTTACATCTTTCAACTTCTGAACTTGCCATTTCATAGTTCAACTTATAATCCGTATCGTCAAGCCGTGCAATAAGTTCTCCTTCTTTAACGGTTTGCCCTTCTTCTTTCAACATTTCGGAAATTTTACCCGAAACTTGAAAACTTACGTCAACCTGTCTTATTTCTATGTTGCCGTATAACGTTAAATTGTTCGTATCTTGTTTCGGTTTAAAATTAAAATAAGCAAATACGGCTAATGAAATTAAAACTGAAACCATAATTATTTTTTTTACCATTTTATTCCCCTTTAAACATTACGGTTATATATTTTTTTAAATTATCTTTTATAATTCGTATATCCTGTTGTGAAAAACTTGTTTGTCCGGCAGGTTTTAGAGAAAAAGATATGAAAATTTTAGGCGAATTGATTTGCGAGAAAAAAAACATTGTCGATAAAACTATTTCTCTTTCTGTTTCTTTTTTGTTTAAAATGCTTGCTATAAGTTTTTTTATGAATTCAAGTGCGGGAACGTTCAACTCAGCTTTTGAATTTTGCTGTTCTCTGAAAATAAACAAAAGCAAATCGTTTGAAACTTTCGTATAAAGAAAATCTATCATTTTATCGCCGAATGTATAAAGCATATCCAATTTCTCTTTTTTTGAAAGTTTATTCAAATCCGTATCCAAATCGAGAAAACTTTTTACATATTCGGTATGTTTTTGAACCAAACCGTCCAATATCGCTTGATATAATTCCCGTTTACCTCCGAAATAGTAAGAAATCATACTTATGTTTATTTTTGCATATTTGCAAATATCTCTTATACTTACCCCGTCAAAACCTTTATTTGCAAAAAGTTTCGTTGCCGCCGACATTATTTTTTGTTTCGAATTTTCGTTTGTTTTATTTTCAATCACGATGTTTTTCTCCTAAGAAAATTCTTATTACAACGAAATTATATCAAACAAACGTTTGATTGTCAAACTGTTTGAAAACTTTGAAAAAAGAAGAGAGGTTTTCGGTTTTCGCTTTTTAGTTTTGAAGTTACATTTAAAACCGGTTAATCACCGGAAAACCGAAAACAAAAAAAGACGGGAAAGAAAAAAATTCATTCCCATCTTTAACATAGCTTATAAAACAAAAAGATTAAAATGCAAAAAATTTAAGCATTTTTCAGTTTTTCAATTATGGCATCACCCATTTGTGAAGTACCTGACGTTCCGCCCAAATCGTAAGTTACGCATTTTTTCTCGGCAACAACTTCGGCAACGGCTTTTTCAAGTCTTTTCGAAGCATCAAACTCACCTAAATAATCAAGCATCATTTTTCCCGACAAAATAAGTGCCATCGGATTGACTTTATTCAATTCTTTATACTTTGGTGCAGAACCGTGTACTGCTTCAAATACCGCACAATCTTTACCTAAATTTGCTCCCGGAGCAACACCGAGTCCGCCGACCAAACCTGCACATAAGTCGGATAAAATATCTCCGTACAAATTAGGAAGAACTATAACGTCGTAAAGTTCCGGCTTTTGAACAAGCTGCATACACATATTATCTATCAATCTTTCTTCATACTCGATTTTACCTTCATATTCTTTTGCTACTTCTCTTGCAACTCTGTAAAAAAGACCGTCGGTACATTTCATAATGTTTGCCTTTGAAACGGCCGTAACTTTTTTTCTGCAGTTTTTAACGGCATAATCGAATGCAAAACGTACTATTCTTTCACAACCGAACACGGAAAAAGGTTTTATTGAAATTGCAGATTCAGGTCTTATTTTGCCTTTTGAAAGCTCTATGATTTTGTTTGCTTCGTCCGTTTTTTCCGCAAATTCCACACCTGCATACAAGTCCTCGGTATTTTCTCTTACTACAACCAAATCTATATCGGAAAATCTTGATTTTACACCGACATAACTTTTACATGGTCTTAAACATGTAAACAAGTCAAGTTCTTTTCTTATAGCAACGTTTACGGAACGGAAACCTGTTCCGATAGGCGTGGTTATAGGTCCTTTCAGCGCTATTTTATTTTTTGCTATCGATTTTAACGTCGCATCCGGAAGAGGCGTTCCTTCTTTTTCCATAATATCCACACCGGCATGCGCAATTTCCCAATCGATTTTTACGCCCGTCGCATCAATAACTTTTGCGGTAACTTCAGTAAGTTCCGGACCTGTTCCGTCGCCTGGT
>JAZNAT010000163.1:0-4766 GCA_045586665.1 Endomicrobiaceae bacterium
GTCATATTTTTAGGTAAAAATAAAAAATTGTCCGAATTGTATTTATCATATTTTTTTATAAAATCTCTGTATAAATAAAACTGTCCTTTATCAAAAATATCCAGTTGTAAATTCATTCTAGTTCTGTCTACTTTTACCAACTGTTTTTTACAATCTTTTATTAAGTTTAAACCGTGATACGGAGTAAGTATCCATAGTTGAATTTTACTCCCGTAACTCTGTAATATTTTAGCTAATTTATATGTATCCGTCATGCCTTTTTTTGTTTCAAAAGGAATTCCGCTCATAAAAGAACTTGTTATTTCAAAACCCATATTCAATTCGATTCTTACGGTATTTATTATAAAATCATTTGTATTGTTCTTTATTTTTTTGTCCAGCAATTCGCGAACTCTAAAATTTCCAGACTCTATTCCATGATAAATTTGTTTGCAGCCGGCTTTTTTTAATGCAATTAAAATTTCGTCATCTATAGTATCTATTCTTGCCAAGCAGCCGAAATTCATATTCAAAAATTTTATTTTATTGCATAAATCTAACAACCACTTTTTATTTAACGTTAAACAATCATCTCCAAAAATAAAATTTTTAATATTATATTTAGTTTTTAATATAAAAAGTTGATTAAAAATATTATCTACACTTTTTCTTCTTTGATACTTCCAAATCGTATTTCCGGAGCAAAATTTACATTTATATGCACAACCTCTACTTGCAACAAGCCAAACTAAATTATTATTTTTCAGATTCTTAGAGACCAAATCATATTTCGGAACCGGTAACATGTTTATATCTATCAAATCTCTATCTTTATTATGAATAATTTCATTATTCAATATATACGAAATTCCGTTTATACTCTTTTTTGCAGCTTGGTTTACTATTGAATTTATAAGTTCCAACAAAGTTTCTTCACCTTCTCCTCTAATAACATAATCGCATTTTGATTTTTTTATTGTTTCCGCAGGACTTAAACTTGGCATGACGCCGCCGATTATTACAGGTAGTTTTGAATCTTCAAATTTCAATGCTTTTGATAATTCGCAAACAAATGGAAACTGAACCGAGTTACAAGTTATTGCAACAATATCCGGTTTTTTTGATAATATTTTTTTTACACTATAATTTATAACGTTAGTATTTGATAGTTTATTTTTTATTTCAAAATTCAAATCTAAAATTTTTGTTTTCTTAAACCCGGCATTTATAACATATGTTGCCAACTCTACCAAATTTAACGGCGGATAATTCTGAAAACTCCACAGAGGATTAATAAGCAGTATTTTATGTTTGTAATAATTCATTTGATTGTCTTATCAAACAATTTATCTGTTGCCTTTTTTTTAGAAGTTCGTTTATTTTATGATCCACTATGACATCGCTTTTTTTAATCGGCTTAGTCAACTTTATACCATTAAAATCTTTACATCTGCTTAGTGCGACATATAATTGTCCCGGAGCAAAAGCTCCGTAACCTAAATCTATTAATACATTATCAAAAGTTTTCCCCTGGCTTTTATGTATTGTTACCGCCCAAGCAAGTTTCATGGGATATTGAGAAAAAGAGCCTGCACTTTCGGTTTCTATAACATTAAGTTCTTGATTCAGTTTATATTTAAACAATTCCCATTTGTACGGTTCCACAATTTCTGTTTTACCGTTTTGCATTCTTACATATATCAAATATTTATCCGAAGAAAAACTTTTTGATATATCTTCAACTATGCCGATACTGCCGTTAACCCATCTGTCTTTGGCATCGTTATTCAACATCATCACTTGTGCACCAACTCTTAATTTAAGTTCATAACTTGCAGGAAAAAGCGAAACATTATTTATATTTTCCGTTTCCGCAATAAAAATATATTCTTTAGACTTTATTTGATTTAAAAATTTACTGTTATAAAACTCGGCAGACTTATTTGTAGTAGTTAACAATACTGAAAGTTTTTGTCCGTTCATTTTTTTATTCACGTTCTTATTTAAAAAACTTATCACGTTATCGTCAACATTGTTTTCTCTTATGGAATTAAGTATATTTATAAATTTTTCATCGATTTGTCTGTAAACTTTTTGAAATTCTATTATATGACAAAAGGTTTCACTCATACATTTTGCACTGAAAAAGTATGGACTGTCATAATAATTTTGAAATAAACCTTCTTCTTCTTTCGTAACTACTGGCGGAAGCTGCATTAAATCACCGATAAAAAGCATTTGTACTCCGCCGAACGGCAGTTTTGGAACAGGTCCGTTCAATCTTAAAAATTTATCAACACAATCCAATAAATCGGCTCTCAACATAGAAACTTCATCTATAATTATTGTTTCTAAGTTTTTATATATTGAATTTTTGCCATACTTTCTTTTTGTAACTTTATCTATAGTAATATCGGTTTTAAATTTAAAAAAAGAATGTATCGTTTCTCCGCCGGCATTTAGTGCGGCAACTCCCGTAGGTGCCAAAATTACAAACTTTTTGCTACACTGTGAAATAAAATATTTTAAAAACGTAGTTTTTCCCGTTCCGGCTTTACCGGTAACAAAAACATTATCGTTTGTTTTTAACAATGTCTTTAAAGCCAGTTGAAACTCAGAGTTTATTTCTATTGACATATATTAAACTTATCCACAAGTTAATCACATTTATTAACTTTTTATTTTCACTTTACACATGTATCAAAAATTAATTAATTTTTCAACTATTTTTCATTATATATTTAAAACTTTAACATAAAATTTATCAAAAATTTTAAAACTTTATTAACAATTTGTGCATTATTTCTTTAAAATACCCGAAATTCTTTCCAAATCTTCAAGATTACTATAATTAAAAGAAATTTTTCCTCTTTTTCCATTACCGCTTATGGAAACTTTTGTCCCGAAAATTCTTTGTAATTCATCAATTAAATTGGAAATTTCAATATCTTGCTGCTTTAATACAATATTTTTTTGTTTCTTTAGTTTATCTTTTGAAATTTCGTTTTCTACATCTCTTACAGTCAACCCTTCATTTAAAATTTGATTTACCAAATCTTGAATTTTATTTTCATCAGTAATGCTTGCCAGCATCCTGCCATGACCGGAAGAAATCTTTCCTTCTATTATCAAAATTTGAACATTTTCCGGTAAATTTAAAAGTCTCATCGTATTGGCAATAACAGACCTGTTCTTATTTACGATTTTGGAAATCTGTTCCTGTGTATATTTGTATTCTTCAGAATATTTTTTGTATGCTTTAGCCTCTTCTATAGGGTTTAAATTTTCTCTTTGAATATTTTCTATCAACGCAATATCCAATTTATCTTTATCAGATGCACCGTCCTGGATGATAGCTCTTATTTCAGTAAAACCTGCAAGCTTTGAAGCTCTTAATCTTCTTTCACCGGCAATTAACTCATATTCACCCGGAGCTACAGAACGAACTACCAATACCGGCTCTATAAGACCTTTCTCTTTTATAGATTCAGCCAACTCCTTAAGTTTTTCTTCATTAAAAACGGTTCTAGGTTGATGTCTGTTAGGTTTTATTTTATCAATATTTATATTTACAACCTGCTCTATATTTTCATTATTTTTGTTTGACGTTAAAGGCGACATAATTGCCTCTAGACCTCTTCCTAATTTTTGTTTTGACATCTGTATTTTCTCCTATTTAATTTGTTTAGCCAAAAATTCCGTTGCAAAATTCAAATAAGCTTCAGTTCCTTTACAATTTTTATCATATAATATTATCGGTTTGCCGAAACTTGGCGCTTCGGCAAGTTTTACTGTCCTCGGAATTTTTGTATCATAAACTTTATCTCCGAAAAACTTAACGACTTCCTCA
This sequence comes from Endomicrobiaceae bacterium, assembly GCA_045586665.1. GTDB lineage: Bacteria > Elusimicrobiota > Endomicrobiia > Endomicrobiales > Endomicrobiaceae > Ruminimicrobiellum. Next base: position 3,830 of record JAZNAT010000163.1, read on the forward strand.
ACAACTTGTTGAGACAAATTCGTTCTGCTATCAAACATCGTAAAAAGAACACCTTCCAAATCCAAATTATACGTCTGCATTAAAGCAAAAATTGTTTTGGATAACTGTCCCAAACCTTGTAAGGCAAAAAACTCACATTGCATGGGAATAAGTACCGTATCTGCCGCAACCAAAGAATTTATCGTTAACAAACCGAGCGAAGGGGGACAATCTATTATGATATATTTATAAACTTTCTGAAATTTTTCCAACGCCATTTTCAATCTTTTTTCTCTGTCGGGCATATTTACAAGTTCTATTTCGGCACCGCTTAAATCCATACTTGCAGGAGCAATATCCAGCCAATCCATAGCTGTAGTTTTTAATATATCTTCCAAAGCAATTTCGTCTATAAGTGTATTATATATGGTTTTTGTTATCCCAGTTTGGTCTATCCCCAAACCACTTGTAGTATTGCTTTGAGGGTCCATATCTATTAACAAACATTCTTGCCCCAAATGTGCCAAACTTGCAGCAAGATTTATTGCCGTTGTAGTTTTTCCTACACCGCCTTTTTGGTTTGCAATGGCTATTACTTTGCTCATATTCAGCCTCTTTTATATTATTAATGTATGTAAAAAGCGTTCCATAGCAGTATATGTCTTTATTATACAATTTTTACTCAGACAGTTTGAACTGCATATATCATTATTTTTGCCCTCTAATATTTCAGTTCGATATTTCATCATAATATCAGAATTCCAAATTTCATTTAAAGACTTTTCAAATATATTTCCTATTGCGTTATAACAAAAATAAGTCGGAAAAACTTCTCCTTTAGGAAATATTCTAACTTGTTGCCAAGGAGTTAAACAAAAAGAATTGTTATTTTTTTTGATATCATTTTTTTCAATTTTTTCGTCTAAATATAATATCTCTTTTAATTTTTCATCAAGAC
>JAZNAT010000164.1:0-5944 GCA_045586665.1 Endomicrobiaceae bacterium
AAAATTAATAATATTTTTTTTTGCAAGATTTATCAATATGAAATCTTGTAAAGTTGTTTTTTTGTTATATTTTTAAAAAGGAGTCATATATGAGTTTTTTATCCGTCACTTATTCTATGTTGTTGCAAATAGTCGGTGTTATTTTCGGGCTAGGATTATTGATTTTCATTCATGAGCTCGGACATTTTTCCATGGCAAAATTTTATAAAGTAAGAGTTTTGAAATTTGCATTCGGTTTCGGCAAAGAACTGTTCGGTTTTACCAGAGGCGAAACAAGATATTCCGTATGTCTTTTTCCGTTCGGCGGTATGGTTGCAATGGCAGGAGAAAACCCGGATGAAGCTACCGGACAAAAAGGCGAATATTTATCTTTGCAATGGTACAAAAAAGTAATGGTTGCTTTTTTCGGACCGTTTATGAATTACGTTCTTGCGGTTTTATTGTTTGCTTTTGTTTTTAATATTTGGGGACTTACAAACATATCGTCTCAAGCTGTTATAGGCGCTTTGGCACCCGAAGCTTGTGCACAAAAAGCCGGTCTTGAAATTAAAGATAAAATATTGTCGGTAAACGGTGTTGAAATAAAAGATTGGACTTCTCTTATTGCAAACTTAAAAGATAAAGCAGAGAAAGAAGTTGAGATAAAAATTTTAAGAAACGAACAGGAACTGAACTTTAAATTCGTTTTGGACAAAAATCCTGCAACCGGAGCCGGAATGTTAGGAATACAACCGGAAATCACAAAAGAAAAAGTTTCTTTTTTTTCATCTTTTTATTACGGGCTTGATACTGCAATATATCAATCGGTATTTACGCTTAAATATTTGTGGGATAAAATCGTAACGTGGGAAAAACCTGAAGTTGCAGGTCCAATCGGAGTTATACAAGTTATGGCAAAATCGGCAAAATCCGGTTTTGAAAGTTATATAAGACTTCTTGCCGTAATTTCCGTAGCGTTGGGACTTTTTAATTTGCTTCCGATACCGTTAGTTGACGGAGGAATGATAGTATTGTTTATTTTGGAAGGAATAATAAGAAAAAGAATAGGACTGAAAGTAATTCAGGTTTACAACACAATCGGTTTATCTTTAATCTTGTTAATATTTTTGTTTGCTACGTATAGCGATTTGATAAGATTGGGTATTGGAAAATTGTTTGATTAAACAAGAAGGTAAAAAATGTTCACCAGAGAAAAGACAAGAATTATAAATGTCGGCGGAGTAAAAATAGGCGGCGGCAACCCCATTACCGTACAATCTATGACAAACACCGACACGCAGGACTGGAAAGCAACAGTAAAACAAATAAAACAATTGCAGGAAGTAGGATGTGAAATCATAAGAGTTTCAGTTCCGGACATGGAATCTGCAAAAAACATTAAGAATATCAAAAAAAACATAAAAATTCCGTTAGTTGCAGATATTCATTTTGACCACAGACTTGCAATAGAATCAATAAAACAAGGGGTGGACAAATTAAGAATAAATCCGGGTAATATCGGTTCAAGAGAAAAAGTTAAAGAACTTGTAAAGGAAGCAAAAATGGCACATATTCCAATAAGAATAGGAGTAAATGCGGGCTCATTAAAACAAGTTCATGACTTTTCAACCGTAAAAGATAAAGCAAAAGCGCTTGCCGCTGCGGCAATAGAGCACGTAAAAATTCTTGAAGAATGCGATTTTGAAGATATTGCCGTATCTCTTAAAGCATCCGACGTTCAAACTACGGTAGAAGCATATAAACTTTTTGCATCAAAAAGAAACTATCCCACTCATTTGGGAATTACGGAGGCAGGCTCAATATTCAGAGGAACAATCAAATCTTGCGCAGGGCTTGCAATAATGCTTGCTCAAGGTCTGGGCGATACGATAAGAGTATCTCTTACGGCAAACCCTGTTGAAGAAGTAAGAGTGGCTTATCAACTGCTGCAATCTTTGGATTTAAGAACGACAGGGATAGAGCTTATATCGTGTCCGACGTGTTCAAGGACAAAAGTTGATTTGATAAAAATAGTTGACGAAATTGAAGCGGCTTTATCGAAAGTACGAAAAAAAGACGTTAAAAAGAACGTAAAAATTGCTGTAATGGGATGCGTGGTAAACGGTCCGGGAGAAGCCAAAGAAGCCGATTTCGGTATAGCCGGCGGAATAGGCGGAGAAGGTTTGTTATTTAAGAAAGGCAAAATAGTTTCAAAAGTTTCAGAAAAATACTGGGTAAAAAAAATTGTCGAACTTTATAAAAAAAGCAATTAAATTTTTCATATTGATTTTATCCGGGATTTTTATAGCTCTTATAACTTTGGAAATTTCGTTGCAAACGATAAGTTTATATAAAAAGTATTCTTACTCACAAGGGCAAAATCCTCGGACTTTGCTTGCCGGCAAAAACGGTATAAAAATTATGTGTATAGGAGAATCCACTACACAAAATCAGTATCCTGCTTATTTGGGTCAATATTTAAAACTTTATATTCCGGACAAAAATTTTATCGTTATAGATTCCGGATATTCTGCAATAAATTTGGACGGAATAATTAACAATTTAAAAGTAAACATTGAACGGATAAAACCGGATATCGTCGTAGGAATGATAGGGATAAACGATATGATAGACTATTCTTTCAAATCTTATTCCAAAATAAAAGTAATATACTTGATACAGCTTATCGTAGAACATTTTAATTTAAGAAAAGTTAACGTTTACGATAAAAACGTTTTGGAAAAAAGAGAAATCATAACGACGGTTGAAGATCTGAATTTGAGAGACAAAACTCAGCGGCAAATATCGGACTTATTGTTGCAAAAAAAATCGTCCGCCGATTTATCGGAAGTTTTTGTTAAAGAGAAAGAAGGTGTACTGTTAAATCCCTACGCACAAAACAACGAAGTATCAGTAAAAATTATAGACAAATATTATTCGTCAAAAAACAAAGCACAGAATTTCGATACACTTCTGAACGACATATTTGACGATGAAACGATAAAACCGGAATTCAGGTATGCTTTAAAAGGAATAACTTGTTTCTTGGAAGGTCAAATTGACTACGGAGAAAAATATTTAAATTTAGCCGATAACGAAAGGCTTAAATACGATTATTCGGAAATTTCAAAAAAATATGAAAAAGTACTTGATTTGATTATTCCGAAAAACATCACATATATTGCAATGCAGTATCCCGTAAGAGACGTAAGCGGTTTAAAAAAAATAGTAGACGGTACAAAATATAAAGACTCTGTTTATTATGTAAGCAACAAAAATACGTTCAGAACAGCTCTGGCACAGGAAAAAGGAAAAGAAATTTTTAAAGATTTGTTTGCTTGGGATTTCGGACATTCGAACGAATACGGAAATAGATTGATAGCAAGCAATTTGGCACAAGTTATAAAATTGATATTGGAACGAGATGAAAATATAAAAAATTAATATAGGAGAAACTATAAAATGGGAGAAATTTATTTAACGAGAGACGGAAGAAACAAATTAATAGAAGAATTGGACAGACTTCAAAAAAGAAAACCTAAAATTCAAGATGAAATAGCACGAGCAAGAGAACACGGCGATTTAAGAGAAAATGCGGAATATCATGCCGCAAAAGAAGCACTTACTAACCTTATGCAGAGAATTGCCGAAATCGATTCAAAACTTTCAAGAGCAAAAATTATTGAAGAATTGAACATTGACCCGAACAAAGTGTTTATCGGCGTTACGGTTACCATAAAAGATGAAGACGGCGATGAATACGAATATGCAATTGTTGACGAAGAAGAGGCTAATCCGACGGAAATGAAAATATCAATAGGTTCCCCTCTTGCGCAAGGTCTTTTAGGACATACAGTAGGTGAAAAAGTTGACATTGAACTTCCAGCGGGAACTATGAAATTTGAAATTTTGAAAATTACAAGATAAACAATGTGTTCTTTTAAAAATTCTTATTTTTAAGTACTAAAGCCATTCGATTTTTAAAACCGACGGTCAACTTGTTTTTTCCAACCGACCTAGCGTAACAGGAAAAAACTTCGCACAAAGACACGTTGTCTTGCGAGAAAAAGCTTTTGTAATGTATGGCTTTTTGTTTCAAAAATCATTTGCTCATAGACATCTTTGACTGTATTTTAAAAATAAAAATTTTAAAATAACAAAATTATAGTTAATGTAATTTTATAAGTTGTCATTTAAAAGTTCTTCGGCGTGCTTTAAAGCATGTTCGGTAACCTTTTCACCGGAAATGATTTTTGCAATTTCTTCTATACGTTCGCGTTTGTTTAATGTTTTTGCTTTCGTTACGTTTCTGTCGTTTTCAATTTCTTTATATATTTTTATATGGTTATCGGCATTTGAAGCTATTTGTGCAAGATGAGATATTGAAATAACCTGTCTTTTTTCGGACAAACTTTTCAATTTTTTACCTATTTTTTCTCCGGTTTTTCCGCTTGTGCCGGTATCGATTTCATCAAAAATTACCGTGTCAACATTATAATTGTCGGATATCGTCGTAGACAACGCAAGCATTACTCTGGATATTTCTCCGCCGGAAGCCACAAGCGATAAAGGAAAAAGAGTTTCCCCTTTGTTGGCGCTGAACATAAACTCTATTTTGTCATAACCGGTTCTCGTCATATCGTTTTTTTCAACGGAAATTTCAAACTGGACGTTTTTCATATTCAAATTTTCAAGCTCGCAAACTATTTTTTTTGCCATAACTTTTGAAACTTCTTTTCTTTTTTCCGAAATTTTTCCGCATAAAGCGGTTATATCTTTTAACAAAACGTCAATTTCTTTTTCTATTTGACCGGCATTAAACTCGTAATTTTCAAGTTCTTTTAATTTATCTTCAAGCTGTAAACAATAATCGTTTATTTCCGCAACGGTTTTACCGTACTTCGATTTCAATTTTTTTATGAGCTGCTGTCTTTCAAGCATTTTGTCCAAACTTTCGGATGTTACATCTATAGAATCGGACAATTCTTCAATTTGTCTGTAAGCCTCGTCAATAGAGTTTAAGGATACGTTTATATTTTCCGCAATATCATCAACGTTTACGCCGAATTTTTGCAACAAATCCGTTTGTTTTTTCATTACCGATAAAGTGTCAATAACAGAATCGTCGCGCTTATATAATATTGAAATCATTTCCTGCGTTACGTTTTTTATTTTTTCGGCATTTTTTAATTTAGGAAGATCCTGTTCGATTTTTTCTTCTTCTTCAACGGACAAATTCGCATTTTTTATTTCTTTTATTTGGTAAGAGTATAAATCAATCATTCGTTCTCTGTCGGTATTTGACGTTTCAAGTTCACGTTTTTTATTCTTTAAATTTTCAAGCTCGTCGTATTTATAAGATAATTTTTCCAAAAGTCCGGCATTACCGGCAATATCGTCAACGATATGTCTTTGATAATCGTGTTCAAACAACATATTGCTTTTATGCTGCGCATAAAAATCCGTCAAATATTTACCGATATTGGCAAGGGTGCTCATACTTACGGCAACGTCGTTAATATAAGCTCTGCTTTTACCGGAAATATCTATCTGCCTTCTTATAATAATTTCGTTTTCAGCCTCAACGGACAAATCGCAAAGCAGCTTTTTAACGATTTCATTTTTTGAAATATCAAACTCTCCGCAAACGCTACAGTTCGACGCACCCGTTCTTATTACACCGGTATTTGCGCGCGCACCTAACAACAAATCTATAGCATCGATAATAATGGATTTCCCCGCACCGGTTTCACCTGTTATAACGGTAAGACCTTTACTAAAATTTATGTTTATATTTTCAATTAAAGCGTAATTTTTTACCGATAAAGAATTAATCAACTAAACACCCCATTTAAGTTTCGTTTTAAGCGTATCGAAATAAGAATAGTTTTTGTCTCTTATAAGTTTGGCTTTTTTTGAAAACATTTTTATTTTAACTTTTTTATTTTTATCCAAAATATAACTT
>JAZNAT010000165.1:0-10222 GCA_045586665.1 Endomicrobiaceae bacterium
TTTATTACGAAACATTTTGTAGAAACGAATTTGACCGGCAGTTTATAAGTTCCGTTTAAAAAAATTGCTTCCTTGTTTGATATTTTTATGTTAATTTTACCTGCCGATAGAGAATATTTTTTATTGTTATAAATTAACGAATAGTTTTTGTCGCTTGCAAGCGTTAGTTGCTTTTGATTTGATAAAATTCCTACTTTTATGTATTCTCCGTATCCTTTTGCATATAAATTAACAAAAGAAAAGAGAAACTGTATGACAATGATAAAAACGTATTTTAGAAAATTCATATCAATAAATAATAACAGAAAAGATTTTTTTATTCAATAGCCACAGAAAAACTTCACTTTTGTTATTTTGCCATTTCTATATATCCATACCTCTATTTATCTGATTTTCCAATCTTCCGTAGTTTGGTTTGACAATAACTTTTAAAAATTGGTAATATAAAACAATTAGCAACCTTCAAAGAAAAAGAGCAAAATAAAATAAACGGGAGACATGTTTTGTTTAAAAAGTTTTTATTTGTTTTTTCGGCGGTAATAAGTTTTTTTATTTGTGCCGATAAATTGTACGCCAACAACGTTACTTATCTTATAGACGTTCCAACATATTCGATACTCGATTACGGCAGTTACGATTTGCAGTTCAGAGTTTTTACCGGCGGCAGCGTAACTACGAAAATCGGTTTCGGTATTTTTAAGCCGCTTAACATCGGCGTAAGCTGGGAACTTGCAAAGATTATCGGAAATGATAACGTCGTTGTGGCGATACCTGCATTGCAGATGAAGTTCAGCATATATGAAGGAAACGAAAAAATTCCCGGTTTTGCTATAGGGTACGACGGGCAAGGCTTTTTTTACGACGAACATGAAGCGGATTTTATCCAAAAAGGCAAAGGCGTATATTTTGTTATGGGAAAAGAGTTGTTTCTTCCTACTTTAAATTTTAATATGGGTATAAACGTAAACGATTTTAAAGATGTTGCCGTTATCGGTTTTGTCGGTACTTCTTATACTATAATAGACGAATCTTTAATGGCCATGCTAGAATGCGACAATATAGGTAAAGGCGCCGATACAAGACTTAACGCCGGTTTAAGATTATGGATAACGGAAAATTTTGACATAGATTTTATTTTAAGACATATGCTGACCGGAGATAAGGAGAGATTCGGTTGCGAAAGGATATTAAAAATCAGTTATCAGGGAAGATTTTAAGAGGTATATTTTAATGAGCGAGTTTTTGTTGGATTTTGAAAAACCTGTGGTGGAACTTGAAAAAAAAATTTTAAGTTTGAAAGTTTCCGCAGAACACAGTAAAATAGATTTTTCAAGCGAGATATCGGACTTGGAAGAAAAAAAAGAAAAACTTAAAAAAGAAATATACGGTTCACTTACGTCTTGGCAAAAAGTTATGCTTGCCAGACACCCTAACAGACCGTATACTCTCGATTATGTAAAAATCATATGCGAAAATTTTGTAGAACTGCATGGAGACAGAGCGTTCGGAGACGATTCGGCTTTGGTATGCGGACTTGCGACTATAGACAATAAGCCGGTTGTTGTAATAGGGCACCAAAAAGGAAGAACAATTCAGGAAAATATGGACAGAAATTTCGGTATGGCACATCCCGAAGGTTACAGGAAAGCTCTTCGCCTTATGAAAATGGCGGAAAAATTTAACAGACCCATAATAACTTTTATAGATACTGCCGGTGCATATCCGGGGATAGCTGCCGAAGAAAGAGGACAGGCGGAAGCGATTGCAAGAAACTTAAGAGAAATGTCATATTTGGAAGTGCCGGTAATAAGCATAATTATCGGCGAAGGCGGTTCGGGGGGAGCGATAGGTATAGGTGTTGCAAATAAAGTTGCGATGCTTGAAAACGCTTATTATTCGGTTATCTCTCCCGAAGGATGTGCGGCGATACTTTTCAGAGATGCGACAAAGTCTCAGGAAGCTACAGAAGCTTTAAAAATTACCGCCAAAGATTTGTTAAAAAACAACGTTATCGACGAGATAATAAAAGAACCTGTAGGCGGAGCACACGTTGACACCGTAGAAACGGCAATGAACATTAAAAGATTTATAAACAAATCGTTGTCGTCGTTATCAAAAATGAAAAAGCAGGAACTTGCCGATGACAGATACGAAAAATTCAGAAATATCGGCGTTTTTGAAGAAGCCGTTCAAAACAAGAAAAGTCGGAAAGAAGAAACCAAAAAAGTTTTAAAAAATAAAAAGAAAAACAATTAAAAATTTGGGAGGAAGAAAATGGCATTAGTACCAATGAAACAAATTCTGGACGAAGCAAGAAAAAAAGGTTACGGAGTAGGCGCTTACAACGTTAACAACATGGAACAAATTCAAGCTATTATGGCTGCTGCTCAGGAAACGCAGTCTCCCGTAATTATTCAGGCAAGCAGAGGTGCATTGAAATACTCAAATTTTACTTATTTGGGATATTTGATGAAAGCTGCCGTTATAGAAAATCCGACGATTCCAGTTGCAATGCATTTGGACCATGGCAACTCGTTAGATTCTGCAAAGAAAGCAATCGATTTGGGTTTTTCGTCCGTAATGATAGACGGTTCGTTGAAAGAAGATGGAAAAACTCCTTCCGATTACGAATATAACGTTACGGTAACAAGATCGGTAGTAGAATATGCTCATAAATACGGTGTTACCGTGGAAGCCGAAATAGGAAGATTGGGTGGAATTGAAGACGGAGTAGGTTCGGGTTCGGAACATATTACCGATCCTCAAGAAGCATTGAAATTCGTGAAAGATACCGGTGTTGACGCTTTGGCTATAGCAATCGGAACGTCTCACGGTGCATATAAATTTAAAGGTGCAAAAGTTTTGGCATTCGACGTTTTGCAGGAAGTAAGAAAACTTATAGACATTCCTATAGTTCTTCACGGTGCATCGTCAGTACCTAAAGAATTGATAGATGCTGTAAACAAATACGGCGGAAAAATGCCGGGCGCAGAAGGCGTACCTATGGAACATTTGCAAAAAGCAATTGAGTTGGGCGTTCAAAAAATTAACGTTGATACCGACGGAAGACTTGCAATGACTGCAACGATAAGAAAAGTCTTTACGGAAACTCCGGAAAAATTCGACCCGAGAGACTATTTGGGACCTGCAAGAACGGCATTACAAGGTTTGATTGCAAGCAAAATGAAAGCTTTTGGTACGGCAGGACATGCAGGCGATTATGCTCCTTTGACGTTGGAAGATATGAAAAAAGTATATAATAAATAATGAAACTTATTGACAATAAATTTTAAGTCTGTTATAATTGTCTTATATGTATAAAAAATGATAAAAAAAGGGAGGAGACACGGTTATGGCAAAATATGAAGTTAAAAGTTTGAGCGTAGTATCTTTGTTTAAAAATTTTCCGATAGTTTTCGCATTGTTGGGAGCATTAATCGGAATATTTACTTTCTTCATTTTCCCGACGGAATTGGCTGCAAATTTGGGATTCGGTGCAAGAATTCTTTCATGGTTGATTTTTATAGTTCTTTATACGGCTATAATGTCAATCGGAGTAGTAGTTGTTGCTTGGATTTACAATTTTGTTGTAGGTAAACTCGGCAAAGGCGCAGTTATCGAGTTGGAACAGTCTGAAGAATAATAAAAAGAAGATATATAAAGCCGGTTTATTGTATGTGTTTTTACGTTGCACTAAACCGGCTTTCACTTTCCGTTCAAAGAAGGGTATTTTTTGATGAATCTCAGATTTAAAGTTACCCTGGCAGTTTCTCTTCTGTTGCTGGTTGTTGTTGTCGGCGTATCGTATAATATTCTTATAGCGCAGAAAAAATTTTTAACACAGCAAATATCCGAAACAAGAACCAGAGCCTTAAAAAGTTTTGTTTCCATGTGCAACGAAGCTATAAAAGTTAAAAACGATTCGCAGGTGGAAAATGCCGTAAAACTTTTGGTTTCCACTTACAGACCTTCGGTGGTTTATGCCGGATATATCAATACCGACAACACGGTTATGTACGCTTCAAGAGACAATAATGTAAACATAGATTCGGAGTTCAAAAGAAGAATAAAAAAATCTTCCACAGATTTTATAGAACCTTACACTTCTTATACCGGTGAGCAGATTTACGAGTTCGTAACGCCTTTTTTTGCCGACGGACATAACGTCGGTACATTTATCGTCGGATTTTCTCAAAACGAGATGAAAAACCAGATAAACGAAAGTATCGCTTCAATGATATCAAAAATTAAAATAATTGTTGTCATAACAATGATTTTTTCCATCCTGATTTCTTATTTTTTGAGTTATTACACTTTTGTAAAGCCGATAAAAATTTTAACCGACGCTTCCGCACAGATAACTAAAGGCAACCTTAACGTTGAAATCAAAAGTACCAGGAAAGATGAGATAGGTATTCTTTCTAAAACTTTTAACAATATGGCAAGACAAATCAGAGAACTTGACTCGATGAAAGACAGTTTCGTTTCAAGCGTTTCGCACGAGCTTCGCTCGCCTCTGTCGGCTATTGACGGCTACTGCGATTTGCTTATAGATTGCGTAAACAACAATTATTCCAAAGAGCAACAGTTGAAAGGTTTAAAAATCATAAAACAGGCGACGATACGTTTAACGAGTTTTATAAACAATATTTTGGATTTGGCAAAAATGAAAGCCAATAAACTTGAAGTAAAAAAAACGTTTTGCGATATGGAACCGTTGATAAACGAGATAGTTTCCTTGTATCAACCGCTTGCAATACAACAGAAAAAAACGGTTTATTGCGAAATAAGCGAGCAGATACCTCAGGTAAATATTGACGTTGAGAAAATAAAGCAGGTGATAACCAATTTGGTAAGCAACGCTTTGAAATTTACAAAAGAAAACGGAAAAATCGCAATAAAAGCTTTTGCAAATTCAAAAGGTTACGGCAGCGGTTATATCGAAGTTTGGGTACAGGACGACGGAATAGGTATTCCAAAGCATCAGGTAGATTTAATTTTTGAAAAGTTTTATCAGGTACAGGAAAGCGAATTTAAAAGACCGAAAGGTACGGGACTGGGACTTACTATAGTTTTTGAAATGATAAAGATACATAAAGGTTACGTTTGGGCGGAAAGCGATTTAGGTAAAGGAACCGTATTCAAGTTTGTTTTACCGAAATAATTTTTGCTTTATCAATTTTGAGGAAAAAATGGCTTTCAAAATTTTAGTTATTGATGACGAGGTATTGTTGAGAGAAATGCTCAGCGACATTTTTAAAATAGCAGGTTACGAAGTCGTAACGGCGGAAAACGGTAAAGAGGGACTTGAGAAGATTTATTCGGAACTTCCGGACTTTGTAATTTTGGACGCTTCAATGCCGGTTATGGACGGGTTTGAAGTTTTGAAAAATATAAGAGAAAATTCGAAATTTATAAATTTGCCGGTTATGATGTTTTCGGCTTTATCGGGAGAAACCGAACAGATAAAAGGGTTAAGTCTTGGTGCCGACGATTATATAACCAAACCTTTTAAAACGCCGGTACTGCTTACAAAAGTTAAAAACATTTTGGACAGAAAGAAGAAAAGTATGGATGTAAATCCGTTAACTTCACTGCCCGGAAACCTGTCAATACAGGAAACGGTAGAGAAAAAAATTGCAAACAAAACACATTTTTCTTTGCTGTATGTGGATTTGTCCGATTTTAAAAGTTTTAACGATAAGTACGGTTTTTTCAGAGGGGATGAAGTAATAAAGTTTACCGCAGAAATTTTGCAGGAAACCATAAGACGCTTCGGTATGATGTCGGATTTTTTGGGACATATCGGTGGAGACGATTTTGTGCTTATAACCGAATCGGATAACAGTATAATTTTGGCGGAAAATATTATCAAATTTTTTGACGAGGGAATAAGGAAATTTTATGACGACACGGATTTACAAAACGGATTTATAGTTTCAAAAGACAGGGAAGATAACGAAAAAAAATTTGCGATAATGACGGTATCGATAAGCATCATATCTACGTCTGTTGCACATTTAACACACTTTGCCGAAATTTCCAAAAGAGCAAGCGAACTTAAAAAACGTGCAAAGAAAAACAGTAAAAGTTCTTACGTTTTTGAGCGCAGGAAATACAGCAGGTAAAATCGTTTGCGGCAGGGAGTTTAATTATGATTGAAAATAAAATCGTTATAGTGGATGACGAAGAAACCATCAGAGAGCTTGTCAGCGATGTTTTGGAAGCTGAAAAGTTTAAAGTAATAAAATGTGCCGATACAGATGAAGGTTATAAAAGGATAATAAAATCCAAACCCGATCTGATAATTTTGGACGTTAAAATGCCGCAAATAGGCGGTATAGAACTTTGCAGGCTTATAAGAGAAAATGCGGAAACCAAAAATATACCGGTAATGATGTTGACGGTGGAATCTACCGAAACCGACAAAGTTATAGGTCTGGGGGTAGGTGCCGACGATTATATGACAAAACCGTTCAGTAACAGAGAATTTGTTGCAAGAGTAAAAGCGCTTTTAAGACGTGTTGCAAGAACGGAAAGCTCTTCTGTAGGGTTTGAGGTTGACGATTTGGTAATGAACGTCGAAGCAAGAACGGTAACGGTAAAAAATAAAGAGATAAAATTAAGACCTAAAGAGTTCGATCTGCTGCATATGTTTTTATTAAAGCCCAACATCGTACTTACAAGAGAATATATTTTGGAAAACGTTTTTGAGTATAACGTTGCCGTTACCACGAGAACCATCGATACGCACATAAAAAATTTGAGACAAGCGTTAGGCGTATGGGGCGACAAAATCATTACCATTTTCGGAAGAGGTTTTAAGTTCGTTCCGGATATTAAGAAAAAAAATAAAATTTAGTATAATTATATATTATGAAAAATATTTAATTTAAGGATATTTAAAAGATGCAGATGAAAAAGTTTTTTGTTATCGTTCTTGCCGCAGGTTTCGTTTTGGTGTCATTAAATCAAAACGTTTATGCTACGGGGAAAGTTTTTGCGTTAAATCCCGACCCGGTAAGCTCCGCAATGGGCGATGCGGGAGTGGCGTTAATGACGCAGTTTGTTACAGGGACGATGATGAACCCTGCATCGACGGTAGGTATATACAGAACGGTAGCATCGCTTGCAACATCCAACATTACCGGCGACATACAATACAATTACGGCGGTATCGGTTTTTTAACTTCTATAGGTGTTTTCGGAGCTTCGGTTCTTTATGTTGATTACAATACCGGCGACTATCTTGACAATAACGGTAACGATATAAACGATTTGGGACCTACTTACGATATATCGGCGATACTTACTTATTCTCTGCCGTTAAAAAGGTATCTGCCCACGTTTATAGATTACGGCGGGTTCGGTGCAAACTTAAAAGTAATAAGAAGCTCTCTTGCCGATTACGTTTCCGAAGCGCTTGCTTTTGATTTCGGAGGACTTTTTGCAATACCTAAAGTAAAAAATCTTGCCTTCGGTTTTGCGTTTAAAAATGTCGGCACAAACCAGAAATACGTTAAAGAACAGTTTGATTTGCCTCAAACTTTAACGTTAGGGTTAGGCTATGCCAATGAAAAGTTTTATAATTTAAAAGTTGCTCTTGACTTTAACGATATGCAGGAATATGAAGATTTTACAAGTATCGGACTTTCGGTAAGTCCGGTATATTTTTTGGCGTTCAGGTTCGGTCTTAAACTGGGTGGCGATTCCATTTTTAATAATACCAGAATGGGTGTCGGCATACAGTTTCAGGGCGTAAACTTCGATTACGCTTTTATTCCTACGTCGGACTTAAACGCTACTCATCAGTTTAATTTAAGTGTTGCATTCGGAAGTTTTTCAGATCAAAAAACCGCTTACGAATATTATTTGACAAACCATTTCAGAGAAGCCGAAGCGAGTTTTTATGCAAAAGATTTCGTTAAAGCAAGACAGCAGTTTGACGATATTTTGGCGGTTTATCCCGACCATGTTCCGTCTCAGGAATATTTGAGAAAGACGATAGACGAACTTGCAAAAATAGACGATTATCATATAGACAAAGTTAATAAATACATGAAAAAAGCCGGTAAAGCGCTTGCAAAAAACGATGTGGTTACCGCAGACAGATATTATAGAAAAGCGTTGGAACTTGATCCGACCAACAAAAGCGCAAAGCTCGGTATAGAACAGTCAGAACAGGTAACCGAAGACGTCAAAGTGAGACAGGCAAGAGCTGAAAACAGCGAAAGGATAGAGTATTTGTGGGCAAGATACGAAAAGTTTTATAAAAAAGGAGATCTTGTAAGAGCAAGAGACTCTTTAAAGTATTTACTTGATATAGATTCCGAAAATGCGCTTGCCAACGAAAAAATCGTAAATCTCGACAACCAGCTTGCAAAAATAGCTTCCGACAAGGCGAATGAAATTTATAATCAAGCTATGAAATATTATAAAGCCGGAAACTACGAAGAAGCGATAAAATATTTTGAAGCCGTAATAGTGGCTGCTCCTCATAGGCTTGACGTTCAGGATTTGATAGACAAAGCACAAAGAAATATTCAGGAAATTGCCGAAGCCGAAAGGCTTACCGCTTTGGAAAAAGAACAGAACAAAGTCAGAGGCGAACTTCAAAATGCTTATGAGGCAGGTTTAAAAAATTACGAGAAAGGAAAACTTGAATCTGCCGTCGTTTACTTTAAAAAAGCAAGAGATATTGCCGAAAAGTACGAATTTACCGAATACTATAAAAATGCAAGAAATTATATCTCAAAAATCAGTTATAATTTGTCGGAAAAATATTATAAGCAAGGGTTTGCGGCGTTTAGAAAAAATAATTTTGAAGAAGCCGCAAAAGCTTATAAAAAGTCCTTGGAATATAATCCCGGAAATACGTCGGCATCTTTTGAACTTGAAAGAGTTGCCGACCAAGTTGCACAACGTTTTTATGAGCAGGGTATGACCGCTTACAGTAAAAACGAAATGGACAAAGCAAGGGAATATTTTAGAAAAGCTCTTTATTACAGACCTAACAAAATAGAAGCACAAAGAGCGTTGGAAAGAATAAGATAATATGATAAAAAAAATTACTGTATCGACTTTAATATTGTTTGTTTTTTGTTTTACCGCAGCGACGGTATCGGTTTTTACGATGCCAGCGTATGCAAAAAGTAAAAAGATAACCGTTTATCCTAACCCGTGGATACCGGAGTCCGGCAAGTCGCTTACTTCCGGTAATGATAAAATGAGACACGGTGCTTACACCGCTGACGGTTGGATAAAATTCAGAGGGGTCAACGAAAATAACGACCCGAATGCGCACGGCGATTTAAGAATTTATGATATAACCGGGCATCTCGTAAAACATAAAAATTGGACGATAGAAGAAGAAGACAGAGTTCCTCTGCCTCAAACCAATCAAGAACATTTGAATTACAGAGGACATGTAGTTCATTGGGACGGTAAAGATAACGATTTTAAATACGTTGAAAGCGGTGTATATATTTGGATTTTGCGCGAAGCGGGTGTCGGTAAATACGACGGGAAAATCGTAGTTGTGAGATAATGTATAAAAAATAAAATAAAAACAGTTGACTTTTATTTATATTTTATATAAAATCTTATAAACTCTCTTACAATACGGAGAGTTGTTCTTTTTTAGTATTTTTGAAGTTTTGGGGGTGTCGCATAGCGGTCTAGTGCAGCAGACTGTAAATCTGCCGGGTTTTACCCTTCGGTGGTTCAAATCCATCCGCCCCCATTTTGACTGTGCGGGAGTAGCACAGTGGTAGTGCTCCAGCCTTCCAAGCTGGCCATGCGGGTTCGATTCCCGTCTCCCGCTTTTTTAGTTTTCTATCTGAGTTTGCCGAGGTGGCTCAGTGGTAGAGCACCTCCTTGGTAAGGAGGTGGTCGTGGGTTCAATTCCCATCCTCGGCTTATTTTTACAAAATTTTGGTAACCAATAAAAATTGGGAGGAAAATACAAATGGCAAAAGAAAAATTTGACAGATCAAAGCCACACGTAAACGTAGGAACGATAGGACACGTAGACCACGGTAAAACGACATTGACGGCAGCAATAACGAAAGTGTTGGGGGATCAGGGATTAGCGGAATATATACCATATGATACGGTAGCCAAAGCGTCTGAGTCACAAGGAAGAAGAGACGATACTAAGATCGTAACGATAGCAGTAAGCCACGTAGAATATTCGACGGCGAACAGACATTATGCACATATA
>JAZNAT010000166.1:0-7365 GCA_045586665.1 Endomicrobiaceae bacterium
TCCGACTTGAAATAAAAAATTTCGTAACAGATTCAAAATATTTAACAGATATAAAATTTATCGTTTTAAGCGGCGGAGAAACTTTTTTAAGAAAAGATTTGAATGAAATAGTACATTTTTTGAGGCAATTTTACCCGCAAACGGAAATTCTTATTTTGTCTAATTTATACGACAAAAACATAGTGTTCGACACGCTTGAAAAAATAAAAAACGATACGGGACTTTATAAAATTTCACTTGGTTCTTCAATAGACGGTATAGGTAGCTACCACGACAAAATCAGAGGACAAAAAGGTGCTTTTAAAAACTTAACCGAAAACATAGAATTTTTAAAACAAAATTTTCCCGAAATTTACTTCAGCTTGAACTTTACGATAATTCCCGACAACTGCGACAAAATTGTTGAAGTTTACGACTGGTGTCATAACAAAGGATACCACGTATCGTTTCAAATGTTCGTGCAGAAAAAAGAAACGAGACAATTCGTATGGCAGGATAACGCATTAAACGTAATAGAAGAACAAATAAACACAATAACCGAAAAGATGGCAAACGAATGCGGAATAACCGATTTTGACGAGGATGTTTTTTTACAAAACGAAGGTTTGACGTCACAGTTTTTGTCTTTGTACTACATAATAAAATACATTAAAAACCCTAAAAGATTTTTTCCAAACTGTCCGTGCGGAGAAAAGTATGCAATGATAAATCCGTTTGCACAAGTTTACTTTTGTCCCGTATATAAAAACAAGTTTGCCGGAGATTTGAGAAAAACGTCTTTTGACAAGCTTTGGGAAAGTCGGCAGGCTGAAAAAATAAGAGAATTTTTCAATTCAAAAAAATGTCACTGCTGGCTGACGTGTACAAACGGATATATGCTGGAAGATGCCATAAAGTCCGGCAAAAAACTTTATATTGCAACTGCAAAAAAACACAGTAAATGAATAATATTACCGTCCTTATCATAACGAATAACAGACCTGAATTTCTTAAAGAAAATATAAATTCTTTAATAAAATTCGACGCCGATATTTTTGTAACGGTCAACGGTTTCAACGAAGAGACCTTAAACTTTTTAACTGCAACAAAAAAACGATATGAAAACATCGATTTTATTACGCTTGAAAAACAAGTAACGAAATCCGAAGCAAGAAACATAGGTATCGAAAAAACAAAATCGGAAATAATATATTTTCTTGACGACGATACGTTTATTGACAAAAATAATATCGAAATATTGAAAACAAAGTTTTTAAAATATCCTTTTGCAAAAGTCATAGGAGGACCGAATTTGACTCCCCCGTCTTCATCAAGGTTTCAAAAACTTAGCGGTATACTGTTATCTACTTACCTGTTGTCTTACAAAATGAACGCAAGATATTTTGCAAAAGGCGGCGACAGATTTAGCGACGATACGGAACTGATTTTATGTAATCTTGCGATAAAGAAAAGTGCTTTAAGCGAACATAACTTAAAATTTAACAAATTTCTGCACTATAACGAAGAAAATCTTTTACTGCAGCAACTTAAAAAGTTCGATGCACCGATGCTTTATGTGCCGGATTTAACCGTTTATCACCACAGAAGAGCGACTTTAAAATCTTTTCTTAAACAGATTTATAATTCCGGGCAGGGAAGAGCCCTTATGTCGGTAATTATGCCGACAAGCATAAAATTGTTTTTTCTTTTTCCGGTTCTTTTTATTATATATACGATATGCGCGCTTTTCAACAAAACGTCGTTCGTACTGTTAAACGTTTATCTTTTAATTACATTATACAACGTAGTGTCGTCTTATTTTATTTACAAACTTAAATTGCTTGACATAACCGTAATGTTCGGCGTATCGGTTTTGTCGCATTTGACTTACGGTGCGGGTTTTGCCGTCGGAACTGTCAAAGGTATCTTATGGAAAACACAAAAAAAATTTTAAATATTTACGGGGTAACCGTTTTTTTATCGGGTTACGACGAAGTAACCGACAAACTGTTTGACGACTTTAAATATTTTGCTTACGATAAAATTTTGTCTCAAACCGATTTATCAATAACCGTTAATTTAAGCGACCCTCCGTATGAAAAAATTCCGCAAACGCAAGCCTCAATGTATAAAACTGACTGTATATGTTACGATGACAAAAACTTAAGATACGCCGACTATAACGGAAAATGTCTTACTATTTTCGACAAAAAAAACAAAACGGCTGAAATTTTTTCTTTAAACCGAGACTTATTGTATGAAGTGTCGTATTTATTTTTGCATTCTCAAGCCGGAGAACTTCTTGACATAAAAGGGTTTCACAGAATACACGCTTGTGCTTTTTCTTACAAAAAAACGGTATTTTTATGTATTTTGCCTCAAGGCGGAGGAAAAAGCACTTTGCTTATGAGTTTGTTGAAAAACAAAAATATAAAATTGTTGTCCGACGATACTCCGCTAATCGACAGAAAAGGCAACGTTTATCCTTTTCCTATACGAATAGGAGTATGTAACGATTTTGACATAAGTTTTATCCCGAAAAAATTCATAACAACTTTTAACAGAAGAAAATTCTCGGAGAAAAAACTCATATCTTACGATTTTTTTAAAGACAGAGTAGAAAAAGATAGTTTGCCTATAACAATAATTGCAGGTAAAAGAATTTATTCTGAGGATGCAAAAATTTTTTATAAAAATAAGTTTTTCGCTTTTACAGAATTGTTTAAAGCCTGTATTGTAGGTTACGGACTTCCTCAGGTTTTGGAATACTTTTTAACCGGCGGATTTAAAGACATAATAAAAAAAACTTATATATTCTTTTCAAGATTTTATGCCTGTATGATACTGCTTACAAAAACCTCAAAATTCTGCGAATTTTATCTTTCAAAAAATAAAGATGAAAACCGTAACCGTTTTTTAATATTTTTTAACAAATAAGTTGTATATTTTACCGTCTTGTGTTAGAATTATATTATGATATTAAATTTGAAAAACGACACGAATTTCTTTATTGATATAACCAAAACGATTATTCTTCCGGTATTTGCCGGAATATGTTTCGTTGTATGGATTTTTTATTTGTTTAAAAATCCGGTTACCGTTTTTCCGATAATTTTCATCCTCTTTGTTTTCATATACATTTTTTCCGGACACGTTTTCGGCGGAGTATTGGTTGCGTTTGCCATTTCGTCCGTATTTTTTACGGTTGCAATTACCACCGTTACTTACGAAAAAATACTGTTGCTTTTTGAAGCGGCGTGGCTTATTTTTATTTTTGTAAGACTTGAACGTTACAGAACGTTGTGGCTGTCATCAAAAATGAAACTGAAAGTTGAAAAAGAAGTTTTGGACAGAGACATAACGTTAATACAGTCATCCATAACGGAAAATGAAAAAAAGTCCGACGCAATAAACCAAAGGATGCAGACATTTCAAACTCTGGAACAAATCATAAAATCACTGGAATCCACGATAGACGAAAAAGAACTTACGAACCTTATAGAAAATTTAACAAAAAAAATTATTTCAAAAGGTAAATGGGTAATAAAAAGACATTTTTCAAAAGACATTTTCGTAACTTATACCAGATATAACAAAATTCCGTTGCTTATAACGGACACGAAAGAAGATACGCGATTTTCAGAATCCGATTATAAAAACATCGTATCTTTAATAGTGATGCCGATTGAAGCCGAAAACAGTTACTGGGGTTCAATTAAAGGTTATTCCACAGATGAAAACGAAAGATTCAACGACTACGATTTGAGACTCTTATCAATATTTGCAAACATTCTCGGCTTTGTTTTAAACAATGCGATTCTGTTTAAAAAAATAGAAGCACTCGCCATAAGAGACGGTTTAACTGGACTTTACACAAAAACTTATTTTACCGAAAGATTGACCGAAGAATTTGAAAGAGTAAAGAACAACAAATTTCCTTTAAGCATAGCGATAATAGACATCGACCACTTTAAAAAAGTTAACGATACTTACGGACATTTGGCAGGTGACACGTTTTTAAGACAAATAGCGGTTATTTTAAGAAGACGGTTCAGAGTAACGGACATAATATCAAGATACGGCGGCGAAGAGTTTGCCGTTTTAATGCCTCATACGCCCTTACACGAAAGTTTTATGATATTGGAAGAAGTTAGAAAAATTATAGAAAAAGAAAAATTTTTTATGCCGGTAGAAAGTTATCATCCGATACAAATAAAAAAGACGGTAAGTATAGGTCTTACGGAATTTTCGGACGAAAAAAATATTGATGAATTTATACGAAAAGCCGATGACGCTTTATACAAAGCAAAAAATTCCGGAAGAAATAAAGTAGTAATATATAAAGAATAACAAAAATTATGAAAAATAAAAAAATATTATCATACCTTGAAATATTTGTCATATTGCTTTGTTTTTTTGTTTTATATAACAAAATTAACATGGAAGCAGGCAAATACGTTCTAATTCTTATGCTTTTGCCGATTTGTCTGTTGTTCAAACGAATAAATCTGCTGTTTTCGATAGCGTTCGTTTCAGCTTCGATTTACGTTTCATTTTTCACATTCGGATTTTCTTACAGAACATTAATCATAACTTCCGTTTTTGCACTTTTACTTCCGGTTTTATTTTTATTTTCAACAAAAAGCACGTTAAAGTTTACCGGACTTAAAAAGAAAAACGACGAACTGAAATTTTATAAAGAAGAACTGTTGAACGAAGAAAAAAGTCTTATTGAAAAAAGGCGCTCTCTTGAAAAAAAACTTGAACGCATAACACACTTTTTTCTTATATCAAAAGATTTGACAAAAAACATCGACGCTCAGGAAAACATAGCTAACGCTCTTCAAAACATTTTATCTTCACGGCAGGGAATATGTTACTGTGTAGTTACAAAAAAAATAAGATACAAACAAGATATGGCAAGAATGAAAATATTGTCAGTATTGGACGGCGAAAAAAAACAAAAATGGGACAAATTGCTGAAAAACAATAAAGAAATAGACTCTTTATATAAACCATCCATAGTTAAAACTTTATTTGACATAGAAAAGAAACCCGTAATTGCATGGCCTATAACAATAGACGACCAATTGGATTCCTGTACTTTTTTGGTAGCCGAACCGGAATATTCACAAATTTATCTTGAAGAAGGCGAACTTTTTATTCCTCACTTGAAACTCGGAACAAAAAGAATAAATCTGTTTTACGAGCTTAAAGAAAAATCGAGAGTTGACGGACTTACGGGACTTTATTTAAAAAGATATTTTATCGAAAAACTTCATTCCGAAATCGAAAGAGTTAAAAGATACAAAACGGACTTTTACATTATGATGCTTGACATTGACTTTTTTAAAAAAGTTAACGACACTTACGGTCATCTGACCGGAGATAAAGTTTTAAAAGAAACGGCAAAAATTATTTCCGGCACGGTAAGACCGGGAGACATAGTTGCAAGATACGGCGGTGAAGAGTTCGTGGTCATTCTTCCGGCAATATCGCGTCAAAAAGTTTTTGATATAGCACAAGACATAAGAAAAACGGTTGAAAGCACCGTTTTTAAAGAAAAAAATTCGACGTTTCATATAACAATAAGCATCGGAATTTGCGAATATGAAAAAACTAAAAAAATTAACACTCTTATAGACAACGTTGACAAAGCTCTGTATGAAGCAAAAAATTCCGGAAGAAACAAAGTCGTAATATACGAATAAAAATCGACCGTTTACATATATTTGAATTTTTTCATTTCAATTTCAATTTCGGACATACTTAAACATTTTAAAAGACGTTCCACAAGAGCTTTGGCATTTTCTTTAGAAACGCTTCTTATAATTTTTTTAATTTTAGGTATCTGGACTGCAGACATACTGAACTCGTCAAGTCCGAGCCCTAGCAGAACGACCGTATATGCAGGGTCGCCCGCCATTTCTCCGCACATGCCCACATCGGTTCCTGCCTGATGAGCCGAATCTATTATATGTTTTAATAGTCTTAAAATTGCAGGATGCATAGGCATATACAAATGAGAAACGTCGGCATTTACTCTGTCGACTGCCATGGTGTACTGTATTAAATCGTTTGTTCCTATCGACAAAAAATCGACCTCTTTTGCTATAATGTCGGAAATTATCGCAGCAGAAGGTACCTCTATCATAACGCCTACTTCAATATTTTCTTTAAAAGGTTTTCCTTCTTTTCGCAGTTCTTCTTTAGCCTGTTCCAAAATTTTGTTGGCTTCTTTTATTTCGGAAATTCTTGAAATCATCGGATACATTATCTTTATGTTACCGTGTACGGAAGCTCTTAAAATACCTTTCAACTGAGCTTTAAATACATCCGGATATTTCAAACAAAACCTTATCGCTCTCAACCCCATAAAAGGATTGGCTTCTCTTCCTATTTCCATAAGACCGAGTTTTGCAATTTTGTCGCCTCCCAAATCTATCGTTCTTATAATGACTTCGTAAGGCATCATCATTTTTGCTATTTTACTGTAATTTTGATAATGTTCTTCTTCCGTAGGCATAGTTTTTCTTGACAGATACATAAACTCGCTTCTGTACAAACCTATACCGTTTGCTCCATGCTTCAAAACGGAACGAATCTCTTCCGGTTTTTCTATATTTGCACCCAAAACGACTTCCACCCCATCGGTAGTTATAGCAGGCAAATCTTTAAACTGTTCAAGAGCTTTTTGATTTGATATTTGTATTTCATACTCTCTTTTATAGTTTCCGACAGTCTCTTCGGTCGGGTTAAGTATAACTATACCGTTATTTCCGTCTATAATTATCGGCATTCCCTGCTTTACCTGATAACTTATATTTTTCAGGCCTACTACGGCAGGTATTTCAAGACTTTGTGCGACAAGTGCCGTATGAGAAGTTTTACCTCCTATATCGGTAGCAAAACCTTTAACCATAACTTCTCTCATGGCTACGGTATCGGACGGTGTAATATTTTTTGCAACGACTATGGAATCCGCTTCCAAATCAGCAAGCGTCTTTTTCGTTTTACCCAACAAATGACGCATAACTTTTTTTGCAACGTCAATAATATCGTGTTTTCTTTCTCTGAAATATTCGTCATTTATCAAATCAAATGATTTTGAAAGTTTTTCGACGGTTTTATAGACGGCATACTCGCCGTTGTTGCCTTCTTTTATAAGTTTTTCCACTTCGTTTTTTATCATAGGATCGTTCAATATAAGCATGTGTGCATCGGCAATTTTAGCATAATTTTCGCCAAGCATCTTGTTCAATTCCGCCTGATTTTCCTGCAGTTCAAGTTTGGTTTGTTTTACGGCATTTTTAAATCTTATAAGCTCGTCTTTGATTTTATCCTTTCGAATTTCCTTTTTAATTGAAATGAAATCGTCTTCTTCCA
>JAZNAT010000167.1:0-13826 GCA_045586665.1 Endomicrobiaceae bacterium
ACATGGCTACGATCCGACTTCAGTATTTCGTTTGGCAAAAATCTGCAAAGTTTTTACAAAATATTTTATTATACTCTCCGAGAACATAGCGTCCGGAATCCAAAATTTCTTTTATTTTTGAATCTATTTGTTTGCGATATCTTTCGTTAATTTTATATAAGTCGAGAAATTTAATCATAAAGATAAAGATGTCGATAATGTCTTATACGCCCTGAAGAGGAGTTGAACCTCCAACCTTATCCTTAGGACGGATCTGCTCTATCCAGTTGAGCTATCAGGGCATTAACTACAGAGGTATGGATGTATAGAGATAATGCGGAAACTACAACAGCTACTTGCAAATTAATTATCAATTGTCGTTATGTAGTTTCTATCCTTCTGTTCTTCCGATATTCCATCCCTCAAAATTTCAGTACTGTACTATAGAAAAATATTCCACGTCTTTTAAGTTATCTTTTCCGTTTAAAAATGTCAATTCTATAACAAAAGCGCAAGCCGCAACATTACCTTTTAATTTTTTTATCAAACTTATTGCAGCTTTTGCTGTTCCTCCTGTGGCAAGCAAATCGTCAACAATAAGAACATTGTCTTTTTCGTTGACGGCATCCTCGTGCATTTCTACTGTAGCTTTACCGTATTCCAGCTTATAAGAAACGGATATTTTTTTGTAAGGAAGTTTGCCTTCTTTCCTTATCGGTACAAAAGGTACGTTAAGTTTTTGTGCAAGGGAAATACCGAAAACAAATCCTCTTGATTCAAGTCCGGCAACTTTTGTAATAGATTTATTTTTAAAGTTGTTTGCAATCGTATCTATAATTTGATTATATAAATTTATATCCGAAAGTAACGGTGTAATATCTTTAAAAATTACGCCTTTTACGGGAAAATCCGCTACATCTCGGACCGCATTTTTAATTGCTTGTACCGTTTCCATTATTTTCTCCTATCGTTAAGCCTTCTTTCCTGTGAAATGGAACTTTTTTCCTGTCTTCTGTCGTTTTGTGTTCCTCTTTGATCAAGTACCAAAGAATCTATAACTTTTGCATCCGCATATTTTAATCTTAAAAAAATACCTTTTAAACGTTGAAAAGCTTTTAATTCTATCTGCCTAACTCTTTCTCTGGATAAATTGAATTGTTTGCCTATTTCGTCAAGAGAATACGTCTGCGTATTGTTTATACCGAACCTCATTTTCAATACGGTCGCTTCTCTTTTCGGCAGACAATCTATTGCTTTTTGAACGTTTTGCGCGTTTCTTATAATTTCGGTTATGGCTTCCGGCGTTTTTGTTATCGTATCTTTTATATTGTCTTTTTTCAAAGATTCCGAATCGTCGGAAATTGCCGTATCAAGAGAAGAAATATTGTCAACGGAATAAATCGTCGAATTTATTTCTTCGGCTTGTTCCAATGGAATTTTTATTTTTTTTGCAATTTCTTTTACCGTGGGTTCTTTGTTTAATTTTGCCATTAAAGAGTTTCTTATTTTTTTCCACTTGTTTATTATGTCGTACATGTAAGAGGGGATTCTTATAGTCTTTGAATTGTCCTCTATGGATTTTCGTATATACTGCTCTATCCAGTACGTCGCATAAGTTGAAAATCTTATGTTTTTTGATGGTTCAAATTTTTCAACGGCTTTAATCAAACCTATATTTCCGTCTGAGATTAAGTCCATCAAGTCAACACCGCGTTTTGTAAAACGTTTGGCGATAGGAATAACCAAACAATAATTAAGCTCAACTAATCTTTTTACCGCTTTTTTATCGCCTTTTTTTGCTTTTACCCACAACTTTTCAATTTCTTGTTCGGTTGCGGATTTTATATGTCTTAATTCAGAAAAATATGCCTGTAATAAGTCAGATGGCATAATAAAACCTTCTTATATTTATAATTGTTTAATACACTTATTATTTTCGTCAACAAAAACAAACTTTGCGTTTATCGGTCTGTCCGACAGCTCAAACCCCATAATTATTATGATTTCGCCTTTTTTTATCAAATGAGAAGCCGCACCGTTCATACAGATTGTCCCCGAACCTGCTTTGCCGGGAATGACGTAAGTTTCAAGTCTTGCACCTGACGTATTGCTTACGACCAGAACTTTTTCTCCTACCCAAAGTCCGGCTTTATCTATCAAATCGGAGTCTATGGTAATACTTCCTTGGTATTCAAGGTTGGATTCCGTTACCGTAGCGCGAAAAATTTTTGAACTTAATACAAATCTCATTTTTTAATCTCCAAATCCCCAAAGATGATTATTATTTTGAATTTTTTTCGGCTTCTTCCTGGCATTTTACGCAGTATCTTACCCAAGGAAGAGCTTCGAGTCTTGCCTGAGGGATATCTTCACCGCAGCATTCGCATAAACCGAAATTTCCTTTTTCTATTTTTGCCAAAGCGTTATCGATATCCTGCATCATTCTCGTATCTATACCGCCGAGCTCAAACTGCAATTCTCTTTCGTTGCTTTGAGTTGCGGTATCTATTTCGTCTCCACCGGTTTCAAGTTCGTGTTCGTTCAATTTTCTTGAATTGAGTTTGTTTGTTATGGAAGCTTTTTTTTGAACCAAAGTTTTTTTGAAACTTGCCAATAATTTCTTGTTCATTTCCTTTCTCCGAATTTGTTTTAATTTGCAAAAACTTTTACCATTTTTAAAACGTCGCCTTCTTGTCCGCTGATTCTTATACCCTTAGATGCCATATCTACCAAATAGTCACAAATTTCTTTTGTAATTCTTTCCCCGGGGATAACTACCGGAATTCCCGGCGGATAAGGGGTAAGAGTTTGTGCACTTACGTGCCCGACCGATTTTGCTAACGGAATTTTTTTAATGTCGTGAGACAAAAAAACTTCTCTCGGTGTCATTACCATTTCCGTAGATAAAGAAGGAATTTTTAAAATCCAATTCTTTTGAGTTCCTTTATATTTTTTGCTGATTTCTTTTAACGCGTCAACGAGATTTTTAACGTCATGCATATCGGATCCTATACCCATAATAGCTATCAAATTGAACGTGTCGGAACAATCAACCTGAATATTATACTCTTTTGCAAGAATGGAGTCCACTTCATAACCGGAAAGACCGGTTTTTGTTACGTTTATTGTAAGTTTTGTTAAATCCAAATCAAAACCGAGTTTTTTGATTTCTTCTTTCGTCAAACATTTCATGTTAGGAATTTTTTCATTAATTTCTTTTCTTGCCCATTGTGCCGCTTCAATAACTTTTGAAAACATCTCTTTTGCATGATAAAAAGCCTGTTTTCTTGCAACGTCTATACTTGCAAGAGTCAAATAATTTGGGCTTGTGGTTTGTAGCATTGAAACTATTTTTTTTACTCTGTTTATGTCAATAAGTTTTGAATTATAGTGAAGAACCGACCCTTGTGACAGGGCTGCAAGAATTTTATGTGTTGATTGAACACACAAATCGGCTCCGGCATCTACAGCCGACATAGGAAGCTGGTCATGAAATTTCAAATGAGGTCCGTGTGCCTCGTCAACGAGCAGAATTTTGCCTTTTCTGTGGCATAAATCGGCTATTTTTTTTACTTCTGTAGCTACGCCGTTATAAGTAGGACTTGTAACAAATACGGCTCTTGCTTCGGGATACATTTCCAAAGCCTGTTTTATCTCGTCGTAAGTCGAGTTGAAAATTATATCCAAATTTTGGTCTATCGTCGGTTGCAGCCAAATAGGCCAAACTCCGGAAAGGATGATTCCGGCCATTATTGATTTATGCGAGCTTCTTGAAACTATGATTGAATCTCCCGGGTCGCATGCAGACAAAAACATGGCGATATTACCTACGGAAGTACCGTTTACAAGAAACAAAGAATGTTTTACTCCATAAACTTCGGCCATAAGGTCCTGGGCTTTTTTTATAGGACCTACGGGATCATGCAAGGAATCGACCTCATCAAAAACGGTCAAATCGAATTTATATAAATTTTCACCGGTCCAATTTTTTAAAAGCGGGTCTATACCTTTTCCGTTTTTATGACCTGGTGTATGAAAAGACGTTACATTCCTTTTTGCGTGTGCCAAAAGAGTATCAAAAATTGGTGTTTTTAATTGTTTATCCATTTTTCCCTTTTTTAATATACAAAATTTTAAACGTTAAATAAACTTTTTTGAAGGCGTATTTTCCAAAATAGCCGTAGATAATCCGTTTTTGCCTAAAAGTTCTATAAACGGGTCGGGGTCAAGTTCTTCAACGTTTGCCATAGTTTTTACGTCCCAAGTTCCGTTTGCTATAAGCATGGCTGCAACTACCGGCGGAACACCTGCCGTATAACTTATTGCCTGTGCTTCCACTTCGTTATAGCAGTCTCTATGGTCGCATATGTTATATATGAACAGTTCTTTGTTTTTACCGTCTTTTTTACCTTTAATTAAACATCCGATACAAGTCTTTCCTGTATAATTCGGAGCCAAAGTTTTCGGATTTGGAAGACAAGCTTTTACCACTTTTAAAGGTACCACTTCTACACCTTCGGCCGTTTTTACAGGTTTTTCCGACAAAAGCCCAAGATTCTTAAGTACGGTAAACACATTTATGTAGTGATCGCTGAATCCCATCCAAAATCTTATGGATTTTGCTTTAATGTTTTTTGACAGGGAGTGAAGTTCGTCATGTCCTGTAAGATATACCGGCTGTTCACCCACTACGGGGAAATCGTAAACGAGTTTGTCCGCATGAACGGGCTTTTCAACCCATTGATTGTCTATCCATGTCCATACTTTACTGAATTCTCTGAAATTTATTTCAGGGTCAAAGTTCGTTGCAAAATATTTTCCATGACTGCCGGCATTTACATCCATAATATCTATTGTCGCTATTTTATCAAAATTATGTTTGACTGCCAGGGCACAGTATGCATTTACTACTCCAGGGTCGAATCCGCAGCCTAAAATTGCCGTAATTTTGTTTTCGCTGCAGATATCTTTTCTTTTCCACTCGTAATTTGCGTACCACGGCGGATTTTCACAAACTTTAGTAGGGTCTTCATGTATTGCCGTGTCTATATATGCTGAACCGGTTTTAATACATGCGTCCAAAATTGACATATTGCAAAATGCGCTTGCAACATTTATAACTATTGATATTTGAAGCTCTTTTATCAAACTTATTAAAGCTTCCGCATTAAAAACGTCTATCTGCTTGGCCGTTATTTCATTATCGAGGTTTTTATAATTTTTCTTTCTCTTGATACTTTCCAAAATTTCATTACAACTTTTTAAAGTTCTGGAACCAATATAAATATTCCCGAAGCAATCGTTGTTCTGTGCCAGTTTATGACAAACCACGTGTGCTACGGCTCCGGCCCCGATAACTAAAACGTTTCTTTTCATTTCAAGCAGTGCCTCCTTAAGATAAATTACCGACAAAATCTTTATACGTAAAACTTTTTACAATTTCAATTTTTCCGTTTAACCTTTTTACCGCAATCGACGGCATAGGCAATCCGTTAAACCAGTTCATTTTTACCATACTGTATCCGGCGGCATCTTCAAATTCCACTTCGTCACCGGGTTTTAAAATTTTGTTAAATTCGTAAGTTCCGAAAACGTCGCCTGCAAGACAACTTCTTCCTGCTACGATATATTCGTACTTAGCATTTCTTGCAGTTTTCATTTTTGCGGGAGTATGATATGTTAACAAATCAAGCATGTGTGCTTCTATCGAAGAATCCACAATTGCAATATTTTTTTTGTTTTTAACTATATCTAAAACCGTCGTTACAAGTTTTGTCGACATCGTAATTGACGATTCTCCCGGTTCCAAATAGATCTGTACTTTATGTTTTTTGGAAAAATCTCCTAATATTTTACAAAATTTTTTAACGTTATAACCGGGTTTCGTAAAATATATTCCTCCGCCGAAACTTACCCAATTTATTTTGTCAAGAAGTTTTGAATAATTTCTGCTTATATATTGTAAAGATTTTTCCAAATTGTCAACGTCGTCGTTTTCACAGTTGAAATGAAACATTGCGCCGTTAATTTTATCCGAAATTTTTAAAATCTCTTTTTTGTCAATAACTCCCAATCTTGAATATTTCCTTGAAGGATTAGCCAAATCGAAATGACTGTAACTTATCGAAGGGTTTATTCTTAATCCCAAGTTTTTATTTTTTACAAGCGGATAAAAAACGTTTAATTGCGATACGGAATTGAAAATTATTTTATCGGCAAACTTTTTAAGTTCTGAAATTTCTTTTTTCGGATAAGCTACGCTGTAAGCATGGACTTCTTTTCCGAACTTTTCATATCCCAGTTTTGCTTCGTATAAAGAGCTGCTGGTAGTTCCGTCCATATATTTTGACATCAAATCAAATACGCACCATGTCGAAAAACATTTTAAAGCCAAAACGAATTTAGCTCCGGATTTTTCTCTTATAAAAGAAATTTTTTTCATGTTTTCCAAAAGTTTTTTTTCATCAATTAAATAATAAGGTGTCCGTATTTTCATTTTACAAATCCGCATAATAAAAATTTAAAGATTAATAATTTTATAAAATGTCACTTTTTGTGTCAAATGTATTTCTAAAAAAGGTAAAATTCTTAAAGTCGCTTTTTTTATTTTTTAAAATTTTGTATATTTTTTTATATTAAAAAAACTAAACAACAAAGGAGAGAAAAAAATGAAAGGTTTTTTTGGCGAGTTTAAAAAGTTCATCGCAAGAGGAAATGTGATGGATATGGCTGTAGGTATTATCATAGGAGCCGCATTTACAAAAATTGTAAATTCTTTGGTTGCCGACATTATAATGCCTCCTATAGGTATATTGTTAGGTAATATTGATTTCAGCAACTGGTTTATAGTTTTGAGAGACGGAGCACAGTCGGCGGCACCTTACGTATCTTTAGATGCTGCAAAAGCTGCAGGAGCAACTACGTTAAATATCGGTTTTTTCATAAACAGTATAATTTCATTTTTAATAGTGGCTTTTGCAATATTTTCAATATTGAAAGTTATAAATAAAATGAAAGAAGAGCCTAAGACGGATGCACCAGCTGCACCTACGACCAAAGAATGTCCTCATTGCTTTTCAACGATTAACATAAAAGCGACGAAATGTCCTAACTGTACTTCCGATTTGAAATAAAAATAAAGCATCTCGGTTACGGAAAATAAACGGTTGGCAATTTGTAGGTTAAAAAAGAGTTACGTAAAAAACGTAGCTCTTTTTATATTTGTTTATACCGCTTTACATTTTTAACGTTTTTTTAATAAAATATAAAGATATGAAAACAGGACTTATAATTATCGTTTCCGCTCCGTCAGGTGCAGGAAAAACGAGCATTTGCGACGCTTTGATAAAACAAGACAAAGATATTGTTTATTCCGTTTCCACCACAACCAGACAACCGAGAACCGGTGAAAAAAACGGAAAAGAATATTTTTTTGTTGATGATAAAACTTTTAAAAGTATGGTTAATAAAAATATGTTTGCGGAATGGGCTGAGGTTCACGGTCATTTTTACGGAACTTCAAAAAAAACGATCGAAGATACCATAAAAAAAGGTAAAGACGTACTGCTTGACATTGATGTGCAGGGAGCACTAAAAATAAAAAAACAATATAAAGACGCTTTGATGATTTTTATAACTGCGCCTACTTTAAAAGTGTTGAAAGAACGTCTTATAAAAAGAAATAAAGACAGTTCGGCTGTTATAAAAACAAGGCTTAACAATGCCAAAAAAGAGTTGACTTATTTGCCTAAATACGATTATTTGATTTTGAACGATAAACTTGATAAAAGCATTGAAAATGTCAAATCGGTTATTAATGCCGAAAGGTTGTCAATAAAAAGAAACAAAAAAAAATTTGGAGGAACCCTTAAATGACTAACGAAGAAAAGCCTACGGAAGAGTTGTTTTTTGAGTCCGGTAAAGGAAAATATGAAGTTACAAAACTTGCAATAGAATGGATAAAAGTAAAAAAAGACGAAGACGGTTACAGAAAATTGTCTCAGCCGGAATTGTTGGATAAAGCCGTCAGAGACGTCGTAAGCGGTGAAGCTGCATATGAAAAAATAGAAGAAATAAAAAATAAAAAAACGGCAGTAAAAGAGGAAAATGCGCCACAACAAGATCAGTCGGCAGCAAATTAATTTAAAAAATAAAAATATCGTAATCGGTATTACGGGTGGAATTGCCGTATATAAAGTTTGTGATTTGGTAAGAAGTCTTATTAAAGCGGGTGCTAACGTAGAATGCATTATGACCGAAAATGCCGAAAAGTTCGTTACCGCTTTAACGTTTCAGAGCCTTTCAAAAAACAAGGTTTATTGTGATATGTTCGATACTTCCCGTTGGGAAATAGAGCACGTCTCTTTGGCAAAAAAAGCCGATATTGTCATTGTCGTGCCGGCTACCGCAAATACCATAGCCAAACTTGCTTTTGGTATTGCCGACAATTTGGTTTGTTCTACGGTGCTTGCAACAAAAGCAAAAGTTGTCATATGTCCTGCTATGAACGAAAATATGTATACTCATCCGGCTACGGTAAAAAATTTGCAAACGTTAAAAGATTATAACTACAAAATTGTTGACTGTAAAAAAGGGCTTCTTGCGTGCGGGACGGTAGGGAACGGTTGTCTTGCCGACGTTGAAACCATAGTGCAAACTATAATTTCCGAGTTGAAATAAATTATGCCTTTAACTTTTCTTATCACATTAGGTCCTACGAGAGAATATATAGATCCGGTAAGGTTTTTATCAAACGCCTCTTCAGGTAAAATGGGAAAAGCGTTAATTGAAGAAGCGTTAAAACTAAATTGTAAAGTTATTGCCGTTAAAGGACCGTGTACTGCGGAAATAAAAAAAAGTAAAAATTGTAAGATCGTTGACGTGATAAGCGCATCCGATATGTTAAATGCCGTAAAAAAGAATTTAAATTTTTCCGACGTTTTTATAGGAGCGGCAGCCGTAAGCGATTACAGACCGGTAACGGTTGCAAAAAACAAAATAAAAAAACAGGATTGCACAACGGATTACATAAATTTAAAATTGGTAAAAAATCCTGATATAATAAAATATGTTTCCGAACATAAAAAAAATCAACTCGTCGTAGGATTTGCTTTGGAAACTAAAAATCTTATTTCCTACGCAAAAAAAAAGTTGAAACAAAAAAATCTTGATATAATTGTTGCAAACGAAGTGTCCGCAATTTCCGCACAAAAGTCGGTTGCAACATTACTTTTTAAAAATAAAAAAGAAAAAAAATTAAAATTGTCGTCAAAACAAAAAGTCGCAAAAGAGATTATAAATGAATCAATCGCAGTATTTAAAAATAATAAAACTTGCTAAAACAGCGGTAAAAGAACATGAAAATTGGGGCGAAACGGAAATTGTAACGGATAAGCTTATGCAAACAAAAAAAATAAAAAATACCGAAATTGATATAAAGCAGGCTCAGAGCGTAAAACAAACAAAAAATGCACAGCAGCAGCTTGAGGATTTGAAAAATGAAGTTATAAAATGCCGAAAATGCGAGCTTGGCAAAACGAGACTTAACGCAGTGTTCGGTTCCGGCAGTGCTTATGCCGATATTATGTTTGTAGGGGAAGGTCCCGGTTTTCAGGAAGACCATGAAGGACAACCTTTTATCGGTAAAGCCGGAAATCTGCTTACGAAAATTATAGAAGCTATGAAATATACGAGACAAACGGTTTATATTGCGAATATAGTTAAATGCCATCCTATGAAAAATCCGGATAATCCGGAATTAAGAGGCAATGACAGACCGCCCACAATGCAGGAAATGCAAGTTTGTCAGACTTATCTTGACGAACAGATAAAAATAATAAAACCGAAAGTGATAGTAACGTTGGGTGCTTCATCTACAAGAGCTTTGTTACAAACCGACGAGGTTATAAGTTCTTTAAGGGGAAACTTTCATGAATATAACGGGATAAAGTTGATGCCGACATATCATCCTGCAGCTTTACTCAGAAATCCGAATTTGAAAAAAGATGTTTGGCACGATATGCAAAAAGTAATGGCTTTTGTCGCTAAAAAAGGTTAATTATGAAAGTTGCCGAAGTCTTATTACCCGTTCCTTTAAACAAATCTTTTTATTATTCCATACCGAACGAATTGAAAGATAAAAATATAAAATTCAGACGAGTTTGCGTTCCTTTCGGTAACAGATTTGCCGACGGTTATGTAGTTTCTGTTATTGATGATTATATACCGGACAAGAATATAAAGCTGAAAGACATAGAGTCTGTTATAGACGATATTGAGGTGCTTAACGTTGAAATAGTAAAACTTGCAAAATGGCTTTCGGAAACTTATTTGTGCTCGATAGGAGAAGCTCTTGCAGCAATAGTGCCTATATCTTTAAAAGTTCCTAAAAAAAATACGAAATCCAAAAAAAATAAAATAAAAACGTTTAATCCCAACTTTGTAATGACACGGAATCAAAAGGATGCTTTTTTACAGATAGAAACTGCAATAAAAGCCTGTAAAAACGAAAAATTTTTGATACATGGTGTTACTGGTTCCGGCAAAACGGAAGTGTATTTGAAAAGTATACAAACCGCAATAGAGAACAATAAGTCCGCAATATTTTTGTTGCCGGAAATCTCATTGACGCCTCAGTTCATATCAATATTGAACAAAAGGTTCGGAGATATAGTATCTTTATGGCACAGCGGGGTAACGACGATACAAAAATATAAAATTTTTAACGCCATACAGAACGGAGAAATAAAAATTGTCGTCGGTGCAAGGTCTGCAATATTTTTACCGTTTACCGATTTAGGGCTGATAATTATAGATGAAGAACATGAAAATACTTATAAACAAAACAACAAACCTTCTTACGATAGCAAAGAAATAGCTTTATGGCGGGCGGAATACAATAATGCCGTAGTAGTGCTCGGTTCGGCAACTCCGTCAATAGAAACTTATTACAATGCCGTAACCGGCAAATATAAGCTGCTTGAAATGCCTTGCAGAATAGACAATAAAAGTTTGCCTGAAATAAAAACCGTTTCGTTAAAGCAGGTAAAAACCGCCGTTTCCGTATTTTCAAAACCGATGCTTATCGCGATAAAACGTGCTCTTGCAAGAAGGGAACAGGTAATAATTTTTTTAAACAGAAGGGGGTTTTCTCCTGCAATAATTTGTAAAAACTGCGATACCGTAATAGAATGTCCAGACTGTTCGGTTGCCATGGTTTACCACAAATATCCGGAAAGGCTTAAATGCCACTATTGCGGAAAAGAGTTTAAGTTTCCGTTAAAATGTCCAAGGTGCGGTAAAACCGAATATAAGACAGTCGGTATGGCAACGCAGCGTGTTGAACAGGATTTGAAAGAGTTGTTTCCTCATACTAAAATTTTCAGGCTTGACAGAGACAGTGCCACATCGAAACAAGTTTATACGCAGGTTTATGAAGGTGTAAAAAAAGAAAAATATTCAATTTTGTTAGGTACGCAGATGGTAACGAAAGGTTTTGATTTTCCCAGAGTATCTCTTGTTTGTGTCGTTGATGCCGATACGTCTTTGTTTTTACCGGATTTTCATTCTTCCGAAAGAACGTTTCAGTTGATTACACAGGTTGCGGGCAGATGCGGAAGAGCCGAAATTAAAGGTAAAGTTTTGGTGCAGACAAGATACCCGGACAATTATGCTTTGACGTTTGCACAGCGTTACGAATATAAAAAGTTTTACGAACAGGAAATAGAATTCAGAAAAGATTTGTCTTATCCTCCGTTCTGTAACGTTGCAAAAATTACGGTAAGAAATAAATTTAACGACAAATCGTTAAATTTTACGGAAAAGCTGTATAAATTTCTTGAAGAACAGATAAAGATTTTAAACAGTCCGGTTATCCTTTTAGGACCGTCTCAGGCATACATTTCAAAACTTAACGGTACTTACAGATGGCAGATTATATTGAAAGGAAACAGAAAAGAATTAAAAAATCTCCTTGAAATCGTTTCTTCCGAAATAAAACCGCCTTACGAAACTTTTATAAATATTGAGCTTGACCCGAGCGATTTGTTGTAATTTAACGTTTTATTTTATAAAATTAGCGGTATCAAATAAAATAGGGGGAGCAGGAAAAATGAAGAAATTTGCAAGCGTGGTATTAAGTTTGATTCTTTTTACGGGTGTATCTTTTGCGGCACAGCAGGCAAAAACACAATCTACCAAACCATCGTCAAGCAACAGCGGGAAATTCGGTTTGGGATATTCCAAACTTAACATTAATTTGGGTGCGGCGGCAGCTGCCGCAGGTGTAGAAGACGTTTCGTTAGACCAAATTGCCGCAAGATATTGGTTCAGCGATGATATGGGAATTGATATTACTTTAGGATTCAGAGCCGGAGATGCACAGTCTACGGTTTTATTCGGCGGAAAACTTATCGGTAAATTCATAAAAGTAAACAAATTGGATGTTTACTGGTTGGCAGGGCTTGCTTTCGGAAGTTATGATCCTAAAATAAAAAATATTGATTCGATGACGGTATTCAGAATGCAAGGTGGCGTAGGTGCGGAATTTTACGTTCTTCCGTGTTTGTCGGTTCTTACGGAAATGGGGCTTCTCTTCCAAACTGCAAGCGGTAACGGTAACAGTAAAAACGATTTCGGAGTTTTCGCCGACTGGTTGCCTCAAGCAGGCGTAAGATTTTATTTCTAAAAGTTTAAATGGAATATCATAAAAGTTAAATTGTAAACAAAGACCTTTCAGGTCAGACCGCTTAAAAGGTCAGGAGGTTTAAAAATGAAAAAAATTTTGGCAATATCTTTCAGCTTTATGCTATTAGGTTTGGCAGGTTGTGCCGGTAAAGGTAAAGTTTCAAGTGCGGATCAGGTAAAATTAACGGTACTTGAAACGATTCCGGGAGGAAGCCAGCCCGGATGGGTTAAAGACGGCAAAGAACATTACATAGAAAAAGGAAAAATGTATTATGTTGCCGTTGCCGAAGGCTTCGGAAATTTGGAAGCTTCAAAAAGAGCTTCTTTCGCATCGGCTCAAACAAAAGTTGCCGAACAGGTAAAAAACACTATCGGTGTGGAATTCGGCAGAAGCTTGGAAACGGGAATGTATGAAGAAACTACAGGCGGGTATTTGAAAGACGTATTTATGTCCAACGTCAATAAAATAAGTGTTTCCGGCATTGCCGTTGAGTCCACTTATACTGAAAAAATTCAGGAACAAAAAGGCGATGAAAGCAAAGTTTATTACAGGACATATTCTTTAGTTTCCATACCGGAAGCGACATATAAAGATTTGGTAAAAAGAGCATTTGACGATACTTCTGCTCAAGTAATGCAGAACAAAAGCGCCAAAGAATTGTTAAAAGAAGCGGAATCCAGATTTTACAATAAAGCGGAGGAAACGGTTCAGACGCTCGGAGCAGATTCGATAATAAACGTTCAATAAATGATAAAGTTGAAAGTTTTTACAATTTTGATTACGGTTATTTGTTTAGCTTGTAATATTTCGGTATTACAAGCTAAACTTATTGAGCGTTCTTCAAAAAAAATGCCTAACTGGATAGGTAAAAACAGCGAGGATAAAAAGAAATTATATTTTGCAGGTTCGGCCGTGCAGGAAAACTTTGACAAAGCAAGAAAGCTTGCCGTAAACGATGCGCTGACACAGGTTGCCGAAAGTCTTGACTTGACGATGTCGGTAAATACGGACAGGATAATTTCCGATACCGGCGTATTTTTGCAGGATAGAACAAAAACCAAAACAAGAGATGTAAGACTTTTGGATGCAAAAATAAAAGACGTTTATTTTGAAAAATATGAAAATTCCGGTAAAATTTCTTATACGGTTCATGCATTGGTGA
>JAZNAT010000168.1:0-3037 GCA_045586665.1 Endomicrobiaceae bacterium
AGCAGTATAACGGAATCTTTTGCAAGTCCGAATTGGGATGCATATACATCTATGTGCGTCGGCATTTTTGATTTGCCAAGCTTACTCGTTATCGCCGCAGCGATAACCGTTGGACTGTATTTATTGCCTACGTCATTTTGTATTATTAAAACCGGCCGAAGTCCGCCTTGTTCGCTCCCCACAACCGGACTTAAATCCGCATAATAGATATCTCCGCGTTTTACCGTCAAGATAAAT
Source organism: Endomicrobiaceae bacterium (assembly GCA_045586665.1). Taxonomy (GTDB): domain Bacteria; phylum Elusimicrobiota; class Endomicrobiia; order Endomicrobiales; family Endomicrobiaceae; genus Ruminimicrobiellum. The sequence goes on from JAZNAT010000168.1 coordinate 238, forward strand.
TCACACTCCATTTTTTTAATTACTTCTTACAAAAATATTTTTGCCACATTCCCTTATTTTTTAATCACATTTTTTAAGATTTATTTTATTTTTCTGCGAGAGAAACAAAAGACTATTTTATTCCCCTCTTTATTATAATATTACTCTCAAGGCTCAAAAGTGCCTAGAGAACATATCCCAAAAATGCGACTCCGTCCTTTCTCAAAACTCTAAATGTAACACGAAATTTTCGGGAAATAACGCAATAATGATTTTTACTATCTTCCCCGTCAAAATAAATTATTATACGCCTATCAGATGCCGACAAACATTTTTCCGTATCCGTTGTAAAATTGTTTTACTCGAGTAAACAAAAAATATAACGGAGGTTTAAAATGGACGGCAAAAAAACCGACACGGAAAAGTCGGTAAAAAGAGTGATTGCTAATTATCTAAGTACATATTTCGAAGACTTGCCTAAAAGCAAAGATGAACTTATCAAAAATCTGCCGAAATACTTAAAAAGCGCCATTTTTATAACGGCTAATACTTTTATCGGCTATCTTTTCGGCTCTATAACTCTTGCCTATTCGTCAATCCCTTTGGGACACGCGTATCTCGTTTCGGCAAAAAAGTATGCCTTTTTTGTCTATCTGGGACTACTCATATCGGCGGCTAACGAAAAAACGGGACTTGCCTTACCGCTTTTCCTGATATATACCGCAGTTTTTCTGGCAAGAATTTTAATATACCGCAACGTTGGTATGGTTGACAAATCTTTTAAGCTTTTTGACGAGAACATAAAATACAAATTGCTTTTGGGGTTTAGCGGCTCACTTTTGGCCAGCGCATACCGTATGGCATATTTCGGATTTCTGTACTACGATATTTTGGGGGGACTTTTTGAAATAGCAACTGTTCCTCTTCTTATAAAAATGTACGATTACACCAATGACGCGGAGTACAAATTCAGCGTACGACGGGAAATAGGACTTGTTGCAATATTGGCATCAATATCATTGGCTCTGTCCGATATTTATATTTTGGGATTTTCAATAGGCTCTATTGCGGTAACCGCAATAGCCCTTTACATATCCAAAACGGCAGGTTCTATGAAGGGGGGAGTTTACGGGCTGATATGCGGACTTTTTTGCAACGTGCCTATGGCACCCGTTTTTGCAATAATCGGCATAACGGCTGGGGTACTTTGGAAATTGGGAAATGCGGCTGCATTGGCAATTTCGTGCATGGTGGGAATTATGTGCGGCATATACGTCGACGGTTGGCAAGGGCTTACATATTTCGTACCCGAGTTTTTGTGTACGTCAATAATCTTTTTACCCTTTGCCCAGTTCGGTTGGCTGCCTAAATTAAAAATATACACAGATGGAATATCCCCCACAGATGATGCGGATATAAGTCTGATGTTAGCCGAAAAAAGACAAAGAGATACCGAAAAACGTTTTGAGTCACTTTCAAACGCTTTTTCCGATCTATCCGAAGTCTTTTACACACTAAGCGACAGAGTAAAAAGACCGAGTATCATTGATACACGGCAACTTTGCGATGATATTTGCGACACTTACTGTCCAAAATGCGTTTACAGACGTACTTGCTGGGAAAAAGAATATTCGTCAACCCAAGATGTTTTTTCAAAAATAGCTAAAGCTTTATGTGATAAGGGGTATGTTGAAACGAATACCGTGCCTGGCTATATGTCACAAAGATGTCGCAATATGGACAGAATGTTGGAAAAAATAAACGATTCTCACGCTGAATTGTTAGAAACTATGATTAAACAAAACAAAACTGAAATATTTGCTATGGACTATGAGTCTATGGCTCATTTGTTGACTTCTGCCGTTAAAATAAACTGCGAGGAGTTTTTGCCCGACGAAACATTAAAGGACAAGCTTACCGAGGCTATCCGGAAAATACGTTTCAGCGCCCGAAGTGTCTGCGTCTACGGCAAACGGAAAAAATCTATTCACGTTAGCGGCGTAGATATTACCTCAATGAAGATGTCTTCAAATGAGATCAGAACTTGTTTTGAAAATATATGCTCGGCAAAATTAACACCGCCCTCTTTTTCGGTTGACGGAGATTACATAACGATGAATCTTGAGTCGGACAAAAGATTAAATGTAGAGTACGCTGCTTCGTCAAATACGAAGGATAACGAAAAATTTTGCGGTGACCTTATTTGTATGTTTGAAAATAAGCATAACTACTTTTATTCACTCATAAGCGACGGTATGGGAAGCGGCAGAGAGGCGGCGTTAACCTCCCGCCTTTGCGGTATCTTCCTCAAAAAAATGCTTATGGCGGGAAACAGCAAACCCGTCGCTATGGAAATGCTTAACAACTTTATAAGGAGTAAAAACACCGAGTGTTTTTCTACCGTCGACCTGCTTGAAATAGACTTGCTTAACGGTAAAGCCTGTTTTGTTAAAAGCGGAGCCGTTGCATCCTACGTTCTCAGAGGGGATAAAATCTTCAGAATAAATTCAAACACCATGCCGGTGGGAATAACAAAAGAAATTAACGCTGAAGAAGTTAATTTTGCGCTGGAAAACGGTGACGTTATTGTTATGGTAAGCGACGGTGTCGGCCAGTCTTCGCAAGATATGGTAAGGGTGAGCGATATTCTTACGTATTCGTGGGAGGACGATCTTCAAAAAATGGCTGATAAAATACTCGAAAGTGCTATAAATAACAGCACTCGTTCAGACGATATCAGCGTCGGAATAATAAGGGTAAAGGAGATATAACATAAAAATGTGTTGGTTTTTGCCAACACATTTTTGGGTTTTCGCCAATA
>JAZNAT010000169.1:0-2442 GCA_045586665.1 Endomicrobiaceae bacterium
TGATGCAAAAGATACTGAATTTATAAAAATTATAACCGGTGTTAGAAGAAGCGGGAAATCCACATTATTGTTAATGTTTAAAGATTATCTTTTAAAAAATGGTGTAAAAGGAAAAAATATAATTTATATAAATTTTGAATCTGCAATGTATGACGATATAAAAAATTATAAAGATCTGTATAAATATATAAGAAACAAACATACGGGCAGCAAAAAATATTATATCTTGTTAGACGAAGTTCAAATGGTTAAAGAATGGGAAAAAGCAATAAATTCAATAAATATAGATTTTAATGTTGATATTTATATAACAGGTTCTTATGCTTATTTGTTATCAAGTGAATTAGCTACATTACTATCCGGAAGATATATTGAAATAAAAATTTATCCGCTATCTTTCAAAGAATTTTTACAGTTTAATAGTTATGACAAATCAAATATAGAAAATAAATTTTATGAATATTTAAAATATGGAGGTTTACCTGCGATAACACAAATAAAGGATAAAACAGATTTGGTTATGACTTATTTGAACGACATTTATAATACCATAGTCAAAAAGGATGTTATAAGCAGAAATTCAATAAAAGATATTGCATTATTGGAAAATATAGTGAAATATATCGCGAACAATATAGGTAATCAAATGTCAGCAAATAGAATAAGTGATTATTTAAATAGCAATAAAATAGTTGAAAAAGCCAATCATCAAACAATAGATAACTATTTAAAAATGTTAGAAAATGCTTATATTGTTTATAAAGCAGATAGAAGTGACATAAAAAGTAAAAACATCCTAAAAACTTTAGGGAAATATTATATTGCCGATACCGGTATAAGAAACATTATTACGGGTTTTAGAAATATAGATGAAGGACATCTTTTGGAAAATGTTGTTTATTTAGAGTTGTTAAGAAGAGATTATAAAGTTAATATAGGTAAAACATTAAACGGGGAAGTTGATTTTATAGCCGACAATATGAACGAAATAAAATATTATCAAGTAACACAATCTTTATTTAATAAAGAAGTTAGAGAAAGAGAAATAAACAGATTAGAAAGTATTGAAGATAATTATGAAAAATTAATAATAACAATGGATAAAACGATAAACAAAGATTATAACGGAATAAAAATAATTAATATAATAGACTTCTTGCTAACTATATAATCTTTGTTAATTCCATAGAAACTTTTTTTTGGACTTAAAAACTTTTGTTCTTACCGTTGTTCTTACCGTTTCTCTTCCATTTTTTTTCTATAGCTCTTACCGATAATCTTGGTGATACTTTTCAGCTAAAATAACATCAAATATTAAATCAGCCGAAAAAAATGCTCAATAGATTGAGTAATTTTACTCAGTCCGTTGAGTAAAACTAAAATTTGTTTAACCAAAGAAATTTAAAAATGTTATTTGTTTTCAAAAGGGGACTTTTCAGTTATTGTTCCGTCCGGAAGTTGATATACAATTTTTCCGTTCAAGCAATAAACATTCGGAATACCTTTGCGGGTATTTTCTTCTTGAGCTTTTTTTACTGCTCTTGAACCTATTCTGGTAAGTTTTATAGCTAAATCTGTCATAAGTTTTTTCTAAACAAAGTATATAAGTTTTCATTCAATATTTCAATATCATCTTTATTAGTTTGTTGTGCTACTATATATGAAAAAAAATATATATAAATTAATCATTCTTTCATAAAAATTTCTTACCTATAAAATAATTCTATTAAAATTAAATTCACCAATTTTTACTTTAAAATAATATAATAAAAACATTTTGCACAACACTACAATAGTTTCCTTAAAACTTTATAAAATATTGACGGTTATAGTTTTTATGGTATAATAAAAAACAGTAGCGATAAAAACAAGAGGGTGTAAATTGAAAAAAATATTATTTGTTTGTCATGGAAACATTTGCAGGTCGCCGATGGCGGAATTTATTTTTAAAGATATGATAAAAAAAAGAGGGTTGGAAAATAGGTTTGAAGTTGCATCTGCTGCAACAAGCAGTGAAGAAATAGGCAACACAGTATATCCTCCTGCACAACAAATATTGGCGGAACACGGAATTTCGTGTAAAGGAAAAACTGCAAGAAGAATAACTCCGTCGGATTATGCTTATTATGATTTGATTATCGGTATGGACAATGCAAATATGTATAATATGAAAAAAATGTGGAACGATAAAGACAAAAAAATCAAACATATTATGACGGATTTTGCAAAAATAAATCGTGATGTTGCAGACCCGTGGTATACGGGAGATTTTGAACGGACTTATTCCGATTTGTTGTTAGGCTGTCAGATGATTTTAAAAAGTCTTAATTGTTAACGTGATAACAATCAATTCCGGTATAAAGAAATCCTCAAAATAGATTGACATAAAATATGTTTTAAATTAAAATATAAACAAGTTTATCTTTTCAGCATCAAATTTTT
>JAZNAT010000170.1:0-6700 GCA_045586665.1 Endomicrobiaceae bacterium
GACATGGCTACGATCCGACTTGTTTTTTGCTCAGCGACGGCAAAACGGCGGCAATCGTTTTGGAAATAGAAAATTATCCCGACACGGAAAAATATTTGACGGATAAAGGATTCAACGTTTTAAAATCTCAACAGATATACGAATACTAAAAAACAATTAAGGATTTTTATGACCGCAATCATTTTAATAACGTTATTTATGCTTGCAATGATTTGTATAGGTATTTGGGGCATGAAAAAAACGACCACTTTAAACGATTTCTTTTTGGGCTCAAGAAGTATAGGTCCCGTCATTTCGGCATTTTCTTACGGAACGTCATATTTTTCAGCGGTAGTATTTATAGGTTTTGCGGGACAGTTCGGATGGCTTTTCGGGTTACACTCTTTATGGATTGCCGTAGGAAACGCGGTTTTGGGCGCATTTTTAGCATGGATAGTACTCGGCAAAAGAACTCGAACCATGACACAAAATCTCGACGTTATGACAATGCCCGAATTTTTGCAGGCGCGATACGGCGGAAAATACATAAAAATAATTGCAGCTATGGTAATATTTATGTTTTTGCTGCCTTACAGTGCGTCGGTTTTTAAAGGATTAGGTTATCTGTTTGAAGTGAACTTTAACATATCTTTTGAAATAGCGCTGTTGATAATAATGGCGATAACGGCAATATATCTTATTTTGGGCGGATATTTTGCAATGACCGTAACCGACTTTATACAAGGCTTTATAATGATTACCGGAGCCGTCGTTATGGCACTGATACTTTCTTCAAAAGCGGGCGGAATAATAAATTCCGTTCAGACGGTATCTGCAAACTACGTTACGCACGTTTCTTACGTGTCGAAACCCAACTTTTTTATGTTAGGCGCGATAGTTTTTATGACCTCGTTCGGCGCTTGGGGTATGCCTCAAATGATACAAAAATTTTATTCGATAAAAAATCAAAAAGTAATAAAAATAGCAGCATGGACGACGTTATTTTTTGCTTTAATTATAAGTTTGTGCGCTTATTATGTCGGTTCGTTAAGCCACATATTTTTCGATAATCCCGTAATGACCGACGGCTTAGCGCATTATGACAGAATTGTGCCGGAAATGTTAATAAGATATATGCCGGAATTTTTTGTCGCCGTTATTTTGCTGCTTGTACTTTCGGCGTCGATGTCTACACTTGCATCGCTTATTTTGGTATCGGCGTCAAGCATATCTATAGACTTATACAAAGGCAACATCAACCCTAAAATTTCAAGCAAAAATTCCGTGATAATGATGAGATTTTTAAGCGGACTTTTTATAATAATATCTTATTTTATAGCCAGGTACGAGTTTGCTTTTATAGTAATACTTATGTCTTTATCGTGGGGCGTTATAGCCGGCGGTTTTCTTGCACCTTACGTTTACGGATTATATTGGAAAAGAACCACTCTTATAGGCGCAAAATCGGGCATGATAACGGGTATGCTTACGGCAATAATTCTCTTTTTCGTCTTAGGACCTAAAAATGCACCGATAGCTGCAAGCATAGCCATAATTTTACCGTTTATCGTGGTACCTGCCGTAAGTTTGTTTACGCCTAAAATAAATAAAAGAATACTCGTTAAAGCGTTTAAAAACATATAATATAAATGAAAAAAATATTAAGTACAAACATATTCTTTTTTATACTGCTTTTTGTAACGATTTTTACCGTTTACGGAAAATCCGTAAATTTTAAAATAACAAATTTGGACGACGATACTTTAATTGTAAGAAACATCAACTTTATTTCCGATTATAAAAATATTCCCAAATTCTTTTTAACCGACTGTTATTTCGGTAAAAAAACTCACTATTTCAGGCCTGTTTTAAATATTTCTTTCTCTTTGGAAGCGATTTGTTTCAAAGACAATTTTAAGGTTTACCATTTTACCAACATCTTTTTGTTTTTTCTGTCGTTATATCTTATTTTTATATTTTTATCCAAACTTAACTTCAATAAAACGATTTTAAAATTTCTTGTTTTATTTTTTGCCGTTCACCCTATCTTTGCTTGTGTTCCCGTTTGGATTCCGGCAAGAAACGATACTTTGCTAACAATCTTTTTTATCTCTTCTCTTATTTTATTTATCAAATACTTAAAAACCGATAAAGTTTCTTTTATGTTTTTACACTTATTCTTTTTTGCTCTTTCTCTTTTCACTAAAGAAACCTCTTTACTTTTACTTTTTATTTATCCGTTACTCGTTTATTGTTTCAACTTTAACTTTTCAAAAAAACAAATTTCTTATAATTTAAGTTTTATTATCCCGTTACTTGTTATTTATTTTATTCTACGCACAAACGCCGTACGAACCGTCGATTTATCCATTTATGCTTCCAATTGGCATTACTACGTTAAAAACATTATTTTCGGCACAATGATATATATTGAAAAATTGTTTTTCCCAGCTTATATGCCGATAATGTTGTACGACTTTTTACCTCCAGTTCAAACTTATATCATTAACATTATATTTTTTACTGCGTTAATTTACGTTTATTACAAAAAAATGATAGAAAGAAAAATTATAATCTTTTCGATTATTTTCTTTTTCATATCAATATTCCCTACATTTATGCAGGAAGAATATGCGTTATTTTTTCACAGACTTATAACAAGTTTAACGGCAATAGTTATGATATTAACCGTTTTATTACAAAAAGTTATACGGAAATATCCCGAAACGAAAAAATATTTGATAATTATATTTGTTTTTTTTATGCTCCTTTTTTCCGTATGCTCCTTTTACCAGATTGACAAATACAAAGACGGTTTTTCTTTTTGGTCAAACTCATATATTGACGCTAAAAATTATCATTTGGCATGCAACGGTCTTGCACAAGAATACTGTATAAAAAAAGATTTTGAAAAAGCAATCGAGTTGGCATTAAAAAATATCGAAATAAAAAATTCTTATGAAGCCAATATGACTTACGCAACAATTTTACTTGAAGCTGGTAACGCAAAAAAAGCCGAAGAAATTTTTTATCAACTTTTAAAAATCGACAACAGTGACCCGACTTTATATAAAAATATAAGCAACATATTTTTGCTGAAAAACAGTTTTGAACAAGCTATAAAATATGCTGAAAAAGCCGTTGAACTTTCCCCCGATATAAACGGCATATCTTTAAAAGAAAACCTTTCAAAAGTGTATGCAGTTGCCGGAAAATATAACGAAAGCCTGCAAATATTGTTAGATTTATTGCAGTTTGACAAAAATAACGATAACTATTGTTATAATATCAGTATGTTATATGAAGATTTGAAAAATTATGAAAAGTCTTACGAATATATAAAAAAAGCGTTAAAATTTTGTCCCGAAAAAGAACAATATCAAAATCAGTTGAAAAACGTAGAACAAAAACTTTTAAGCGAACAACGATAAAATATATTCTTCGTAATCGTCGCCGTCCGTATCGGAAGCGCTTGCGTTACCGAAATAATATTCTATGGCTTGTGACGTTGAAGCATAATATTCATTATTTGCTTTTTTATTTACAATCCCGCTGTCATTAATAAAAAATAATGAAGAAGATAAAACTATAAAAATAAAACCTGCCGCCATAAGAAAATGTTTTTTTATAAAACTCATAAATACGACATTTTTATCTTCTTCATAAGTTTTGTTTTTAATTTTATCCATTACAGAATTGCTAAAAGAGGAACTTAGCTCATTTTTATTAACTTTTGCTAAAACATTTTTTATATTTTTTAAAACCGTATACTCTTTTTCACATTCACGGCATGTTTGAAAATGTTTTTTTAACATTTCGGTTTCTTTTGAGGATAATTTAGCGTCAATATACAAAGAAATCATTTCTTTAAATTTTTTGCATTTCATAATAAATTACCCCCTTTCAATAAAATTTCTTTCAATTTTGTTCTTGCTCTGAATATCCAAACTTTTACTCTTTCGCTTGAAACGTTCAACATTGCGGCTATTTCTTCGTAAGAATAATCGTCAATGTCTCTTAACGTCAAAACGATCTTATAATTATCTTTTAACCGTCTCATCGCATTTTGTACCGCCGTTTGAATTTCCCGGCTCAACAATTTCTCTTCCGTATTGTCATCGGATTTTAAAAAATCTATCAATGAACCCTGCTCTTCATCCTCACCACTGCTTACTTCCAAAGGTACGACGTTATGTTTCTTTTTTTTGGATACGGTTATCGCTTCGTTTATCACTATTCTGTACATCCATGTGGAAAATTCCGATTCAAACTTAAATTTCGGTAAAGCTTTGAATATTTTTATAAAAACATTTTGGGCAATATCTTCACAGTCGCTTGTTTGTCCGCAGAAAGAATATATTATGCCGAAAACCTTATTTTTATATTTATCTACAATAAGTTTATAAAGATCTTCTTGACCTTGAATAATTTTTTCAATTATTTCTTTATCTTCCATAAACCGTTTATTAGACTCCTTTTAGCGAACAAAAGTTACACTTTTACTTTTTATTTATTTGCTAACATTATTTTTTTGTCATAGATGCAGACACCGTTGCCGTTTTTTTGACAGCAGCCGTTTTTGCCGTCCGGGTTGAATTAGATGTTTTCATTTTATTTTGAGAGTTAGCAGCACCGCCGTTTATCGTTGACGGTTTAGGTTTGGCATAATTTGCTCTTTTTTGCATAGATTCTTCAGGATTTTGATATTTTAACAACTCTTTTATTTTCTCATCGGAACTTTTCTTATAAGTATCTTTATCACTTTTTGTTTTCAAACCGTCTTTCGTGTACCTGCAAGCGGCATTCCATAAAAGCCAAGTTTTAACACCGCAATCGTAACAAGCCTGAATTTGAGCATTAACTTCTGCAGGACCGTACTTTACGCCTCTCATTGAAAAATCTTGCAGCCAAGGTCTTAACTTTTCTACCGGCAACCTTTTTTTAGCGCCTTGCAGCGCAATATAAACGGTTCTATAAGGTTCTTTATTCGGATTAGGGATTCCGTACTCGCCGTTTGCATAATGTGAAGGATAAATCATAGGACTTACGTAATCGACATGTTCCGTCATTTCAACTATTTTTTGCCCTATTCCCATATCACCCTGGACAGTCGTAGTTAACCCGAAAACGTCTATTGATATTTTTATTCCTTTCGGAGCAAGCCTTTTTTTTGCTTGTTTTAAAAAATCAACTATGGCTGCCGACGCCGTAACCGACGAATGATTTACACCGTATCTGCAGTCTTTTGTTCTCCCGTCGGAAGGAAACCTTATATAATCGAACTGTATCTCGTCAAACCCCATATCGGCGGTTTTTTCTGCAAGGTCCAACACGTAATCGACTGCCCCCTGTTTATAAGGGTTTAACCACGTAAGATGTTTATAATCTTCCCATAACGTTCCGTCCGGATTTTTTACGGCAAGCTCGGGCTTTTTTCTCGGCATGACATTGTCTCTGAAAACAACAATTCTTGCTATCGCATAAAAACCTTTACTTTTTACGTCGTTCAAATAACTTTCAACACTCGGAAGATTTCTTGTATAAGACAAGCCGCCGGCAACGTTTTTTACCGAAATTTCCCCGTCTATCTCTTTTATGTCTATAACTACTGCGTTAAGCTCTGTCTTATCCAACAAATCGTTTATTCTCGTTTTATGAAAAGAAGAAGCCGCAGCTCTTGTCGTTAAATGCATACCTTTGACTTCATCGGAAGTTATAAAATCAATTTGCGGCAGCCGTTCATTTTGCTCTACTTGCTCTTCTTCAAGCTCTTGTCCCTGTTGAACAAGGACTTCAACTTTTTCTATATCCTGTGCACACAAATTTATTGAAAAAAACAAAACTGAAAATAATATTATAAAAAAAGTTTTTTTTCTCATATGTACTCCTTACATTAGCCCGTTTATAATTTTTTCGGCTTTAGTTCTTGCCCAAGTATCCGCCAAAAAGTATTTTTTTATATCTTTTGACTTAACCGTTTTATGTTCGTTTATAACTTTTTCAACGACAGTCGGTATTTCACTAAACTTAATTTTTTTATCAAGAAAATATTTTACGGCAATCTCGTTTGCCGCACTCATAACTGCCGTCATCGTTCCGCCGATTTTTGCACATTTATAAGCAATTTGCAGACATTTGAACTTTTTAAAATCAGGGTTAAAAAACTCCAATTTGGCAACTTCAGCCAAATTCAATCTTTTTATATAACAGTTTGTTCTTCCCGGATAAGATAACGCATATTGTATAGGCAAAGTCATATCAGGATTGGACAACTGCGCCATAACACAGCCGTCGTTAAATTCCACCATTGAATGAACGATTGACTGAGGATGGATAAGAATATCGATTTTATCCATCGGTACTCCGAACAAAACGGACGCTTCTATCGCTTCAAGTCCTTTATTCATAAGAGTTGCGGAATCCACAGTTATTTTCTTGCCCATTTTCCATGTCGGATGGGCAAGAGCATCTTCTACCGTAATATCTTTAAAATTTTTGTTTGATTTATAAAACGGACCGCCGGAAGCGGTAAGCAATATTCTTTTTATCGATTTTTTGTTTTCTTTACCTATACATTGAAAAATTGCGGAATGTTCACTGTCAACAGGCAAAACGGAAACATTTTTCTCTTTTGCTTTTTTCATTATCAAACCGCCTGCCATAACCAAAGCTTCTTTATTTGCTATGGCGACGTTTTTACCGCTATCTATTGCGGCAATTA
>JAZNAT010000171.1:0-4297 GCA_045586665.1 Endomicrobiaceae bacterium
AAAAATTATTGTTGAATATGATAAAGATATACCGAAAATTTCACAAGCAAAGATAAACAAAATTATCAATACTTATAAGGAGATACCGATAGGAATAAACGAGATTAAAACAATGCAATATAATCTGCAAAAACTTTACGAAACCAATGGTTACGTTTTTGTAAAAATTTATATAAATGCAGACTTGCTAAACGAAGATATTTTGTGTTTTATTGTAAACGAAGGTCATATAGAAAACGTAATTTTTAGGAACGATAAAAATAAAAAATATCATAAACTTTCAAATTCTTTACACGGCTTTTCTTTTTTACCTTTTCATAAAAACAATTTTTTAAACGTAAAAGATTTGGACCAAGGAATTGAACAGCTTTCAAAACTTTCATCATTTAATCCGGTACTTAACATTATTCCTGCACAAAAAGACGGTTATTTTGATGTAGAAATAATAAACAAAATTACAAACAGGTTTGTTTTGTCGTTAGGGTTGGATAACTCCGGTTTTGAAAATACCGGTATTTACAGAACAAACTCCTCTTTCAGTGTCGACGATATTTTAATGTTGAACGACAATATGAGTTTTGCTTATACGAAAAATTTCGATTACGACAAAGAAGCTGAAAACAATTACAGCTACTTCGGGTATTTAAGTATTCCTATAGGATATTTTACTTTTTCAACTTCATTTTTTAACAGCAACTATTCCGTACCTCCCGGAACCGTCACGGGCAACTACACGTCCGACGGAAGCACTAAAAATTACAATTTTTCTTTGGAAACGGTAATATCCAGATACAAGAATTACAAATTTTCTTTAGGCACTTCGTTAAGTTTGAAAAACAGCGAAAATTTTGTTGACAGTCAAAAAATAGACGTTTCAAGCAGAAAACTTACCGTCGCAGACATATTTTTAACAGGTATATACTATTTTGAAAATTCAATGTTATACTCAAAACTTTCTTACACGAAAGGTCTTGACTGTTTTGATGCCGTAAAAAATTATAATAACGGCGATTTAATGCCTAAAGGACAATTTTATTCTCTTTCTTCTTATACACAGTACGTACATTCTTTTGTTTTTCCCGTAATAAAATCGTTTTCAAATTATTCGGCAAACTGTTCTTTACAGTACAGTCCCGACATTTTGTATTCAAACGAACAAATTTCTATCGGCGGGCAAACATCCGTTCGAGGATTTAAGGAAACAAATATCAGCGGGGACAGCGGCGGTTATATTCAAAACGATTTAAATATAAGATTGTCGGAAATTTTAAAAAAAGACGGTTTTTTAAAAATTCTTCTCCATACGAATTTGGATGTTTTTATCGATTACGGATATGTTCATCAGTCGGCAGACGGTAAAAGTTATCAAATGGCAGGAACGGGTGCCGGACTTGCTTACAGAATAAAATATTTTGACATTTCCGGATACTGGAGCACAAACGTATATAATACAACAAACTTGCACGAAGAAAAAAATATTTTTTATTTCTCAACAAACGCAAGAATTTATTTTTAAGTTTATGAAAAAATTTTTATTAACGTTATTATTTATTATTTTTTTTACTTGTACACCGATATTTGCAAGCTCTTTTCCTTACAACGGAGATTTGTCTTTTGCAACCGATATAACGGAAAACTATTACAACTCTTACGTTGATTTGCTTATTCCCGTTTACGGAACACAAAACTCTTTTTTGTTCCTGTCGCCGAGATTGAATATGTCAGATAAAACATTTTTAAAAAGTTCTTCGACAGGCAACAGCATAGGTATAGGTTACAGAAAATATCACGATAACTTTTTTAATATACAGGCTATTACCGGCATAAATTTTTATTACGATGACATCAAAACAAAAACCGGCAACAATTTTCAACAGTTCGGTACGGGATTGGAACTTTTTACAAAAAATTTTGATTTTAAAATAAACGGCTATTTCCCTTTTTCAAATACAGAAAAGTTTTTAAAAAAATCTTTCGACCTTCTTGAAGGGCACAAAATAGCGGCAAATTATTATTACGAATCGACATTATGCGGTTTTGATACGGAACTCGGAATAAAAATTCCAATACCGGACAAGTTCGGGATATTTCATATTTTCGGAGGATACTATCTGTTTAAAGCCGACAGACTTGAAAAAGATTTGAAAGGATTAAAAGCAACGCTTGAATATAAACCGATAACGATATTAAAGTTAAGTTACGGCATTTTTGAAAACAAAAATTTGCAGCATACAAACTGGCAGGCAAACATTTCCTTAAACGTTCCGTTCAACTTTAAAAAACTTGTTCAAACTAAAAATCCGTTATCTTTTAAAAACAAATCTGACTTTTTAAAAGACAGAATAGGTGAACAGGTTACAAGAGACACAATAAAAGTCGCTTATCCGGTAATTGCACACCGTAACGAAACTTTAAAATTCGACAAAGAAAACGACATATATTTTATCGTTGCATCCGTCAACGGAAAAGGTGACGGAACATTTGAAAATCCGGCAAATATTTCAAATGCGGTAGAAATTGCAAAATCGGTTACCGGCAACAATTCGACATTGTTACTTTTGGGCGGACAGTACGATATTTCTTCAACAATAAACTTAAACGGTTTTAATGCCGACAACGTTTTAATTACAGGCAAACAGGAGATAGAATTTCTGGGAGCGGATTTATCAAAAATAACGACGACAAATCCGGTACTTTTTTCAACAAATACAATAATATTCGCCGTAGAAAAACCCACGGCTGAAAATTTTGTAATTTCTTCAATAGAATTTTTGTCGAACAAGATACAACCTGAATCACCGGATCTTAAAATTGCCGTTGAAATAAAAAATGCAAAAAACAATTTTATTTTACAAAACAACAGTTTTAAAAATTTTGATGCTGCCGTTAATGTTGCATGGTCATCTTCAAATACGGTTATATATAACAATATTTTTCAAAATAATAGTATAGGTGTTAACATAGAGACTCTTTCGGTAACGATAAGAGAAAATATCTTTTTTAATAACATTGGCAATGCAATAAATGCTTATGGAGCTAACAATATTATCGTATATTCAAACTTATTGAATGCAAATTATTGCGGTGTAAATATCGGTTATTCGGCTAATGCCAAAATTTTATACAACGAATTTTCAAATAACGATTTTTCCATAGTCTCCGAATGGGTACATAATTCTTATATATCCGATAATTTAATACATAACAGTAAAGAAGATGCTATCATTTCCAAAGGTGACAGTGATAGCACCATAACGGATAACATAATAATTGAAAACGAAAAAAACGGTATAAATATGATACAAGGTAGGAAAAATTATATATATAACAATAAAATAATAAATAATAAATTAAATGCCGTTCAAGCATCAAATATTAATTTATGCTACATCTCGAAAAACGATATTAATAACAATACCGAAACAGGAATTATTTTAGAAAACTCTAACGATACCGAAATATCAACCAATACCGTTTCCAATAGCAAAACAGGTGTGTCTTTAACGGGCGGCAACAACATTTATGTTTCAAGCAACACAATAAACAACAATGAAACGGCACTTTATGCCGTAAGAGTTTCAACTTTGTCCGTCGTGGCAAACACAATTTCATCGTCAACGGTTTCCGCCATGTATTTATCAAATATGGAAAACGGGACAGTAACTGCAAATTCCGTATCAAACAGCAACGGAACTTCCGGAATATATGCTGATAATCTAACCGATTTTTATTTCGGCAACAATAATCTTTCAAAAAATTCCGGTAACGGTTTAAACCTGATAAATTCAAAAGATATTATACTGCACAACAATATGTTCAGTTATACTAACGGTAATGGTTTATCGTTAACAAATTCTACCGGTATTTTCCTTTTACATAATATATTTAACAATAATAATGCAATTGGCGGCATTTACGGTTTATATCTTAAAAACAATATCGTTTTTGATTCCGGTTCCGGAGACAACATTTTTTATAATTCGAACTATTCCGGTGACGCTGAAGCGGTAAGAGAGTATGAACAACATGTTAAACCTAACGATAATTTTTATTAAAAAGATGTTATTGTTTCATAACAAAAAATTTAATATAATAAAATTAATAAAACACTACACGATTTTTTCTTTTTTGCTTCAGGAAGCAACTAACTTTAAAAAATAAAGTTATTAAAATACTTCACGATTTTTACTTCAAGAAAGTGTACCAAATAGAAAAATAATTTGCTTACAAAATCTGCACGTAAAATTCAGTTTTACAAACCTGATTTTTGCTTCAAAATTAAAAATTTTTACAAAAA
>JAZNAT010000172.1:0-7541 GCA_045586665.1 Endomicrobiaceae bacterium
ACCGGTAACATCGCCTATTGCAAAAATATTGTTTATATCGGTTGAAAATTCTTTAGTTTTTACAAAAAATTTTTCATCCAAACTTAAATTTATTTTTTCGGTGTCCAAATCTTTTGCTACGGACTTCCTTCCGGTAACTATTAAGATTTTATCAAATTTTTCTTCATTTTGTAACGGTTCTTTACAGTTAACTTCAACTTTTATACCTTGCCTTGCTAAAACTTTTGCAAGCTCTGCGGCAAGTTCGCCGTCTTCATTCGGTAACAATTGAGGACAAATTTCCCGTAATGTAACGTTTGTACCGAACGCGGAAAAAATCGAACTTAACTCGACACCGATGGCTCCACCACCGATAACAAGCATATTTTTAGGAACTTCCGTTAAGTTCAAAGCATCGGTTGAACTTATATATTTTTGATGATCAAATTCTGTACCCGGTATTGATTTGCAATCCGAACCTATAGCTATAACAATTTTTTCTGTCTCTATTTCAAAATTTTCGTTTTGAGTTTTTATATTAAGTGTATTTTTATTTTTAAAACTTGCTATTCCTTTTATTATGTCAACTTTGTTTGAAGTTAGCAATCGTTCAACGCCTTTTGACAAATTTTCCACAAGTTTATTCTTTTTTGATATCACATCGGCAAAGTTTATATTTTCCAGGGTCGATTTTATACCGTATTCTGCCGACTTTAATATTTTTTGTTTCGTTTTTGCCGCCTGCCACAAAAACTTCGTCGGAATACAACCGGAATTAAGACAAGTTCCGCCCAACGCATTTTTTTCTATAATAACAACTTTCTTGTTTTGTTTTGCAAAATTTATTGCGCAGTTATAACCTGCAGGTCCCGCACCGATAACGGCTATATCGTATTTTTCCATAACTATAACCTTTATGCAAATTTTTTCAGTTCTTCGACGACTTTTGAAACGACATCTTCAACTTTTATAATTTGTGTTTGAGATTTATCATCTTTTCTGTTTTTAAATTCCACATTACCGTCTTTAAGATTTTTTTCGCCTATCGTAATTCTGAAAGGAATACCTATAAGATCCGCATCTTTAAATTTTATCCCGGTTCTTTCGTCTCTATCGTCAAGCAAAACGTCTATCTTTAAGTTTCTTAATTCTTTATAAATTTGTTCCGCGATATATTTTATTTTATCGTTTTTAAAATCTACAGGAATTATACAGACTTTATAAGCGGCAATAGCTACAGGCCAAATTATACCGTTTTCGTCATAAGACTGTTCTATAGTGGCTGCAAGTATTCTTGTTACACCTATCCCGTAACAACCCATAACCATCAAATTTTCTTTACCGTTGGCATCAAGATAAGTTGCATTCATGGATTTAGAATATTTTGTTCCCAACTTGAACACGTGCCCTATTTCTATTCCTCTTGAAAACTGCAACTTTTCTTTTTTGCATCTGGGGCAACTGTCGCCGTGAACTACTTTCCTCAAATCGGCAACTACGTCGGCTTTATAATCTTTATCGTAATTTATGTTTTTTATGTGAGTATCGTCTTTGTTTGCACCGATAACGCCGTTAACGACATTTACCGCAGAATAATCGGCATATATTTTTATTTTCTTTTTTAAGTTTATCGGTCCTGCAAAACCCACTTTTGCACCGGTAACTTCGGTAACGATGTCTGACGTTGCAAGTTCAAGTTCGCTGCAACCTATTACCGACTGCAACTTTATTTCGTTAACATCGTAATCGCCGCGCACTAAAACCGCTACCGGTTCTCCGTCTGCAACATAAATGATCGTCTTTATAAATTTTTGCGGTGAAGAATTTAAAAATCTTGATACATCTTCTATCGTTCCGACGTTCGGAGTTAAAATTTCCTGCATATCAGCAACCGGTTCGCTAGAATTTATTTTTTCTTCCTGTAAACATTCGGCTTTTTCGGAGTTTGCACCGTATCCGCAATTACACCATGCAATTTCTTCTTCACCGGTATCTGCAAGAACCATAAACTCGTGAGAAGAACTTCCTCCTATAGCACCTGAAGCAGCTTCAACGACTCTGTATTTAAAACCGCACCTTTTACAAATTTTTTCGTAAGCTTCATAAACTCTTTTATAATAAGCGTCCAAATCGGCCTGCGACGTATGAAAAGAGTAAGCATCTTTCATTATAAATTCTCTTGCTCTCATAACACCGAATCTCGGACGAATTTCGTCTCTGAATTTTATACCGAACTGATAAAGCATTACGGGCAACTGTTTATACGACTTTATAAAACTTCTCGCAAGGTCCGTTATTGCTTCTTCGTGAGTCGGTGCCAAAGCAAACTCGGCATTTTTTCTGTCTTTTATTCTAAAAAGTTCTTTACCGTAAACGTTCCATCTGCCCGTTTCTATCCATAAATCTTTAGGCAAAAGTAACGGAAGTTTTACTTCCTGCCCGTCTATTGCTCTCATTTCTTCTTTTATGATAAGCATAACGTTTTCAAGCGTTTTTAAACCTAACGGTAACAATTCAAAAAGTCCGCTTCCAAGCTTTCTTACCATTCCTGAACGTACCATGAGTTTTGCCGATATGTTGTCCATATCGGACGGTGCTTCTTTTAATGTCGGTATAAATGCTTTTGAAAAATACATTTTATGCTCCAATGAATAATTATATGAATTGACTTATGTATTTTACCATTTTTTTATCAAAAACTATATTGAAACGGATTTAACTTTGACGCCTTTTATTTTTGAAAGTTTTTTAGTTATGGAAGTTATTTCTTTTTTAGAACCGATAAACTCCAAAATTATAAGCCCGGTTTGAGAACATTTGTCCGAACAGCTGTCGGTAATACCGAGCCTTGTTTTTATCGAACAGCCGAACTCCGTTAAAATTTCCTGAACCGATACGGAAACGTTTTGTCTTTGTTTAACCGAAATAATAATAATGTTTTTCATAATACGCTCCTTTAAAATTTTTTTCAGTTTATTTCAACCTTCTTATTATCCTGCCGTAATTTTATTTTTAAAAGTTCGCTCACAGTTACAAAAACATATTTTCTGTTTTTCAATTCGTCTATAAGTTCCGGCAACATATCGGTAAGATTGGAATTTTTCGGTAAATCGTGCATTAAAAAAATCGTGCCCGGTTCACAGTTTTTCAAATACATATCCAACATCTCTTGTGAAGACGAAAATGTTTTCCAGTCTGCACCGAAACTCCAATTGATTACTTTATAATTGTTTTCTCTTGCAACCGACAACGCATTTTCGTGCGAATATCCGTAAGGAAACCTAACCAGTTTCGTTCTGTAACCGGTAATCGACTTTATCAGATCCTGACACGATAAAAGTTCTTCCTCAAGCTTTTCTTTTTCTGTTTCGTCTTCTTTATACTTAAAAAAATTTATATGATTGTAAGTGTGGTTTGCCAGCTCGTGTCCCGCATCAAAAATTTCTTTTACAAGAAGCGGATGTTTGGCGACGGACGTTCCCAACAAAAAAAACGTAACTTTAACATCTTTATCTTTTAATATTTTTAAAATTTCTTTCGTGTTTAATCCCGGTCCGTCATCAAACGTTAAAGAAATTTCTCTTTTATCTTTACTTCCGCTTGCAAAAAACGTTTTTTCGGCATATGACAAAACGTAAAAAAATAAAATTAGCGTTAAAGTTACAAAAAAAAGTTTTTTCATAATTTAAAAAAAGCGCGCCAGATACGTAAGTATTCCGGCATTCAATACCTGCATCCACAAATTATCGTTTAACGGCCACGGTATGGTTTCAATAAAAGCGGCAATCGCCGCTCCTATAAGAGCAAACTGCCAAGACGGCAGAATAACCAAACCTATAATAAAACATACGGCAAAACAGGCAAACGTTCCTTCCAAAGATTTACCTGCATAGATTTTATGTTTACCGTACGCTTTACCGAAAAGCGCCGCAAACGCATCGCCGAACGCCAAATACAAAAAACTTGTCAAAACAAAAGTTTTTTCATGAAACAACAAGATAGTTAAAAATGCACCTGTAAGTGTCCACGGCAGACCGCTGACTTTATGTTCTTCCGTTTTTCTGTGAACGCCGCCCAAAACTTTTAAAATAAAAAAGTTAAACTTTTCGTTTTTGGCTCTTAAAATTTCGCCGACCCAAACTATTATTATTGCAATTAACAGTCCCGTCAAAACGATACTGCGCGGCAAAAACCAGTATGCCGCAACATAAATTAATGAAAGAACATGAAAAGTTTTTCTTTTTATTTCGTCTGCAGGAAAGCCAAACATTTATACGCTCCTATAAAAATATATTCATAAAAATTTATACCGTCATAAAAAGTTTTAACGAAAAAATCTTTAACGTTTATATTGTAAGGAAATATCCACGCCAATACCAATATTACCATTATTATATTAATAAAACAAACAAAAATCAGTGAAAAAAACTTTCCGTATACGCGCATATCTTCTTGTCCTATTTTTATCGCATAAAAAGTAAGTGCGTAATGGAAAGCTATTGCTATACCTGAAAAAAACAAAAACCAAGAATAAATTCTTGTTATATCCGTAAACCAAGCCAAAGAAAAATATATGACAATAATTATAATTGAGTACAGTGGAAAAAAGTACGGAGACAACGTTATAAAAACGTTATCTTTTGTAAGAGTAACGCTACCTTTTGTTCTCGACACTTTAAACTTTTTTATTTGAGCCCCGCTCAATAATCCTGCCAAAGCGTGTGTTAACTCGTGTCCGAACACATAAGTCGACATCGGTCTGAAAAATATCACTTGAAACAACAAATATACACCTATCCCAAGCCAAAAAGGAACGATTACCGTATTTGTTGTTCCTGCAAAAGAAAAAAACAACTGCAAGAAATCGTATATCAATACGGCCAGTAAAGGCAACATAACTATTGAAAGGATAAACCTTAATTTGTTCACGACAATTTCGTTTCGTATCGGTTTTTATAAAACTTTTTAAAAACCGAGACTCAATCCGAACGTATAATTAGGCACACCGTCGCAATAAGTAACGCCGACGTTACCGTTTAAAACAAACACCGATATGGCAACGCCTAACGAGTAACCTACTCCGTCTGATAAACCGGTCATACCTTCTCTGTCGGAAGATTTTGCTTCAACTTCCGTCTTATCCCATCCTACGGCAACATAGGGAGTTACAAACGGTATAGGAAACGTCGCTATTGCACCTAACGCAATATTATTACCGTCAAACTTATTCCCGTTAACGGACACATTTGTCATAGTATAAATTCCTTGAACGGTAATTGAAGGGATAAACATTGTAGAACTTTCATATACGGTATACCTTAACCCTGCACCGTATAAATTCGACTCGTAAAAGTATCCGTATTTTACCAAGACTTCAAACCCGAAAGGAAGCCCGAGCGACGCGTACAGCATAGGAACATACATCTGCGTAGTTCCTTCTGCTCTTATTATTTCGCTGTCAACGTTTACCGTATTCAATTTTAAAGAGACATCCAAATTCGCAAGTCCCAGCCCGGCAGACACGCCGAAATTTCCGCCGGTCATAACCGCACCCATGTCGCTTGCCAAATGATTCAAATAACGTTTAGCTTGACTGTCGGACGACGCAGAGTTCAAAACGCTGTTAAATTTGTCAAACGGATTTGCAAAAGCAACAGTTGATACAAAAAATAAAAACATACATACAGATAATAATTTCTTCATATTCTCTCCTTAAAAAAATACCCCGTATTTTTTATTGAATAGTTAAACAGTTTAACGGTTAAATAATTTTGCGTAGTTTTTCATTTTGCAAAAAATCCGATTATTCGCTAAAAATTCACTTCATGGCTTTTACAACAAACTTTTCAACTATTCAGTTTTTCAACGAGTTTTTCTTATCAAAAATTTTCTTTTTCCCAAATAATTTTTATACCTTCAAGCGTAAGCTCCGGAATAACGCTTTCAATTTCTTCCATTTCTTTAACCATAAGATATGAGAGTCCGCCGGTAGCGATAACTTTTATATTATTATCATTCATCTCATTTTTTATTCTATGCAAAATTTCTTTTACAAGTCCTATATAACCGTAATATAAACCTGACTGAATACATTCCACGGTTGATCTTCCGACAATTTTTGCAGGCATACTTAAATTTACCTGAGGCAGTTTTGCCGTTTTTTGTGTTAACGCTTCTGCAGAAATCAACGGACCTGCCGTTATAACGCCGCCCAAATAACTTCCGTCTTTATTTATACAGTCAAAAGTCGTAGCCGTTCCGAAATCAATAACCACAGCCGCAGTTTTATACCTTTCATATACGGCAACGGCATCGGCAATTCTGTCGGCTCCTACCTCATCGGGATTATTGTAAAGAAAATTTAATCCCCCGGCTCTTTTGCTAGTAATAAAAAATGCATCCTTTTTAAAATACCTCTTAGTCAAATCGGCAAATATATTGTCAAGAGAAGGGACGACGCTGGCAATCGCTACATCTTTTATTTGCTCTTTACTTATATCAATTTTCGAATAATAAAAAATATCCAATATTTTTATTGCATATTCGTCGGCGGTTTTCTTTTTTGAAGTTGCTATCCTCCAGATTTGGAAAGGTTTTTCTTCAATTTTATTACCGTTAAATTTAAACAAACCTAATGTAATGTTTGTGTTTCCTATATCTATCGCTAAAAACATTTTTACTCCTTAAAAATTTGCTTTGCAAATTTTTTAGAAGATTTGAGGATTGGATGATTTGGAGATTGAAAGTTCAAATGTAAAATTTGCTTTGCAAATTTTGTTATTATTTAAAATTCCATTTTACTTCTAATCTTCTATTTTTCTAATCTTCTATTCTTCCAAATAAACCGTTTCCGTTACAGTCTATTCCGACGATCAACGGAAAATTCTCTATTTTAATTTCATAAATCGCTTCAGGTCCCAAATCGTCAAAAGCAACAAGTTTAAAACTTTTAACTTTTTCCGCTATTAAAGCACCGACTCCGCCGGTAGCAAGCAAATAAACCGCTTTATTTTTTTTTATTGCTTCAACAACGTCTTTACTTCTTTTACCTTTACCTATAAGGATTTTTACACCGTTATCCAACATTGCCGGCGTATAAACATCCATTCTTGAAGACGTTGTCGGTCCGCAAGAACCTATAATTTTATCCGGAGCATTAGGGCACGGTCCGCAATAATATATGCAGGCATTTTTTAAATTTATAGGCAAATCACCTTTTTTTTCTATAAGGTCGACAAGTCTTTTATGCGCCTGATCTCTTGCCGTATAAATCGTACCCGACAACTCTATTTTTG
Organism: Endomicrobiaceae bacterium; assembly: GCA_045586665.1. Classification (GTDB taxonomy): domain Bacteria; phylum Elusimicrobiota; class Endomicrobiia; order Endomicrobiales; family Endomicrobiaceae; genus Ruminimicrobiellum. The sequence continues at coordinate 7,275 of JAZNAT010000172.1, forward strand.
TTCCGACTTTATATTTTTCTATATTTTGTAACAATTGTTCTATAGTTATTTTCATATTATTATCGTTTTTCTTCTGCATGAATGACACTGCACGTTTATTGCAACCGGCATTGACGCGATATGACAAGGCTTCGTCTCTATAAAAACAGCCAGCGCAGTAGGGTTTCCGCCCAGTCCCATAGGTCCTATACCCAAATTATTTATTTCACTCAACAATTCTTTTTCTTTTTCGTTATAAAAATTCTGCTTATTCTTATTACCGATACT
>JAZNAT010000173.1:0-10482 GCA_045586665.1 Endomicrobiaceae bacterium
TTACATATTTAGGCTCTCCCTATACTTTTTGTAACCTTTGTAGGTCATACCATATGTTATATTTTTTATTTGCATTGCGACATCCTTTTTTACTCCCTTTTCTTTTTCCTCAATTGTCGCATATGTGTTTTAACCTAAACAGAAATTTGAAAATAATAAAGAGTTTTCATATAATCTAAAAAGTTATGTACAGTTTATACCAATTTTTTATATACGTATCGGCAGCAACGGTAATTATTTTAACAGCTTTCGTTTTTTATAAAAACAAGGCAACCTCTATTTCTTACCGTTTTGCTTTTTTAAGTTTATCTTTCTTGTTATGGATGATTTCTTATGCAAAAATGTATTCCGTTCAAAACGAACATACGGCATACTTGTTGTCGCATGCCGGTTTCGTCGGAACAATACTTGTTCCTTTATTTTTGTTTCTGTTTTTATTCGATTTTATAAACGTAAAAATAAACAAACTCATAAAAGGGATTTATTTCTTTTTTACTTCTTTATTTATAGTATTTACGATTTTTTCAAACTTCATAATAGCCGACTTGGAACATAACGACTGGGGCGTTTTCCCTAATGCGGGAACGTTCCATTTTCTATTTTTAACTTATACGGCGGTAATGTTTATACATGCCGTTTTTGCGGCATACAAATATATACAAACCGACGAAATAACTTCAATAAAAAAACAAAAAACGATTTATTTGATGCTGATATACGCGGCATATTTCATATTTTTCACGTTCGACAATCTTTTCTTTTACAACCTTTTCGATTTTGAACCGACGTTTTATTTGTCAATACTTTTATGCATTATTCCGGTTACAGCAATAATATCGAGTTATAATCTTCCCAACATAAAAGTTGCTACTATAAAATTTTTAATTTTCATATTCATACTGACATTGGTACTTGTATTAACAAATTACATTTTAATTTCTTCAACCAACATATATGTTTCCAACTTCATAACGTTTATGCTTACTATAGGTTTTTTTATTTTTTATAAGAAAGTCATAACGAAAGCCGAAGACGTCCTGTTTTCTCAAAACAAACATTATCAAAGTCTTTTGATACATGCGGCAAGCGGAATGGCAAAAGAGCACGACATAGACAAACTGTTAAAACTAATTGCCATCGTAGTTTTAAAAACGGTAAAAGTTTCTTTTGCGGCAATTTTTTTGGAAAACAAATCAAATAAAAATTTTGAAATCAAAATATTAAGAGCATATTCAAACACGAACAACGAACTGTTATTTTCTTACGAGGACAACCATCCGTTCATAAATTTTATCAAACATAAACAAGACCCGTTTTTATTTGACGAGATGCCTCAGTTTATAGCACATTCGGTAGTTTTGCCGTTCAGACCGGCACTGATTATACCTTCATTTTTTGAGAACGTCAAAGGGTTTATGGTTATAGGCGAAAAAAACAATAAAGATATTTTTACCAAAGAAGACATGTCCGTTTTTAAAATGCTTGCAAGGCAAACATCTCTTGCAATGGAAAATTGTTTATTTTTTGAAGAGTATAAACAGGCTCAGGAAAAAATTTCTTCGGCGGAAAAGCTCGCTTCCATAGGCGGTCTTGCCGAAGGCGTAGCCCATCAGATAAGAAACAGATTAAATCAGTTTTCTCTTATTTCCGGAGAACTGAAATACGAAATTGAAGATTTCAAAAAAGCAAACAAAGAGATTTTTACCGAAAATAAAAAACTCGAAGCCACGTTTAGTTACATTAACGAACTTTCAGTATCGTTAAAAAATAATGTTGATAAAACCGACGAAGTCATAAAAGGCATTTTGGACTTTGCAAAAATGGAATCGAAAAGCACGATGTTCGAAACTTTTAAGTTTAAAGAAATAGTGGACTTAAGTTACGAGATGTTAAAAATCAAACACCGTCTTCCGGAAAAATTTCATTTTGTAAAAAAATTTAAAGATACCGATACCGTATTCGGAGTAAAATCTCAAATTATGGAAGTCATATACAACCTCATAGACAACGCTTTTGAAGCGATCGAAGAAAAAAACAATATTTTAAGAGAAAACAATGTCAAAAATTTCGGAACGATAGAAGTTTCTCTGACGAAAAAAAACGACGTTTCGGTCATAAAAATATCCGATGACGGAAGCGGGATAAAAGAACAAAATTTCGGTAAAATTTTCGTACCGTTTTTTACGACGAAATCTTCACGTAAATCCGGAACAGGAATAGGGATGTACATCGTAAAAAGAATGATTGTCGAAAACCATAACGGTAAAATCCGGTTTGAATCCCGCTATATGACAGGGACGGATATTTTTATTGAGTTGCCAAATCGATAATCTTTTGTTATACTGATATAATTACAAAATAACCGGAGTACAACTTTGAATAAAAAAGTTTTAATCGTTGACGACGAAGAAGAAATACTCGCTTTCATGTCGAGATTTTTAAAAAGGCTCGGTATTGACAGCAGCGTCGCCGTTTCCGGAGAACAGGCACTTGAAAAATACAAACAAGAACCGTTTGACTGCGTTTTTCTTGACGTTCATTTGGACGGTATCAGCGGCATAGAAGTATTAAAACAAATCAAAAACTTAAATAACGATGCGAAAGTTATAATCATAACCGGCAGTATAAGTGCCGATAATAAAGAAAAACTGCTTGCAATCGGTGCAAAAGATTATCTGCAAAAACCCGTAGATCTTGCTGACTTTAAAGAAAAAATTTTAAACTATGTTTAAAAAATATGGAACTTAAAAAAGATTATAAAGCCTATCTGTCAAAAGTAGCCAAACAGATGATTTTGATTCACGACGCAACGCTTTTGTCAAGATTGGTCGTAAGAACTCTAACCAGGAAACTTGCCATAAGACACGCAGGCTTATTTTTATATAACAAAGACAAACAGGAATACATAATTCACGTTTCAAGCGGTAAAAGAGGCTTAAAAATTCCCGTAGGTTTTACAAAAATAACGAAAAACAATCCCGTAATAAAATTTTTTTTAAACAAAGAAATTGCCTCAGACAACAAAGATTTCCTTTCCTTATCACAGGTGCGAGAATTAAAAAAACAAACCGATAAAAAACTTTTTGATTTTTTTGAAAAACTTGAAGAAGAGTTTTCTTTATATAAAGCAAACACCATAGTTCCGGGTTTTTTCAGAAAAGATTTGACTGTTTTGTTTATAATAGGAGATAAAGAAGATCATTCTCCTTTTACCAAAGACGATATGGATTTTTTAACAGTTCTGTCGTCGGATGTCGTAATGGCAATACAAAATGCAAAACTATTTGAAGACATAAAACATCAGCTTGACGAAAACAAGAGACTTCTTTTAAGTACCGTAGAAACCCTTGCTACCGCAATAGACATAAAAAATTCCTATACGCACGGACATACCGAAAGAGTAATGAAATATTCTTTGAAGTTATTGAAATACATACCGCAACATTTAATAAAAGATTTTGAAGATTTTGAAAACTCTCTTCAAATTTCGGCACTTCTTCACGACATAGGCAAAATAGGCATTCCGGAAAGCATATTGAACAAAGAGCATAAACTGCTTCCGGAAGAAATAAAAACAATAGAAAAACATCCTCTTTTGGGTGCCGAAATTTTGGAACCGATAAACGAATTCAAAACGATTTCTTTAGGTGTGAAGTACCACCATGAACGTTTTGACGGAAACGGTTATCCATGTGGTCTTAAAGGAGACGAAATTCCGTTAATTGCGGCAATAATATCGGTTGCTGACGCTTACGACGCAATGACTTCAGACCGGCCTTACAGAAAAAGTCTGGCAAAAGATGCCGTAATAAAAGAAATTGAAACGAACAAAAACAAACAATTCAGTCCGACGGTCGTAGATGCTTTTATTGAAGCGGTAAAAAACAACGAATTATAAAGGATTTTTTTATATGAATTTAACTTGTATAAACGATATACCGAGAAAAGGTTGTATGAACATTGCGCTTGATGAATTTTTTTTAATTAAAGAACCGTTTGAAGACGTTTTTCGTTTTTATAAATGGACAAGTCCCGCATATACCATCGGATATTTTCAAAAGTTTCCTGAAAAAAACGACGATTATCAGGTAGTAAGAAGACTTACAGGCGGACTTTCAGTGCTACATAAAAACGATTTGTCTTATTCGTTAATCGTTTCCGACAAAATATGGCCTTACATTTACGATCAGGAGAAAACTTATAAGACTATTCATGAGACGATAAAAAAATCGTTGGAAAAAATAAATATTTTTTGTGATAATATAGGCGTACAAACCGGCTGTGCAAAAAACTATTCCTGCGTTCAAACTTTATATAAAGACGATTTGTTGTTAAACGGAAGAAAAATAGTAGGTTCGTGTCAAAGAAGAAGAGGTAAAAAAATTTTGGTTGAAGGGTCTATACATTTAAACCTTTCATCGGAACAAACGGACGTTTTTGTGCGGGATTTTTTTAAAACTTTGTCACACGGTTTAAACTGTAACTCACTTTTAAGAGAATTGAGGAAAGAAGAAATAATTGCGGCAGACAATCTTTGTAAAGAAAAATACGATAACGACAAATGGAACAAACTTTTTTGAATTTTAAATTTTGAATTATGGAAAACTTGATTTTATATTTTATAACTTTTTTAACTGCATACGTAATATCATTGATATTGACGCCGTTTTTCAGATACGTCGCAGTAAAGTTTAACGTTTACGACAAACCGATAACCGCCGTAAAAACGCACAAGGTAAGCACTCCTTATTTGGGCGGACTTGCCATATGGACGGGCTGGGTAATAAGTTTGGTACTGATAAGACTTGTTACGAATTTTCCGACAGGAACTTTGAACAACATAAGATCGGTGCTTGTCGGTTCGTTTTTATTATTGTTACTCGGTTTATGCGACGATATAAAAAAAGGCGGTTTGGGTTTTAAGTTCAAATTTTTAATACAAATCATAGCTTGTCTTATTGTGGTTATAGGTTTTGATATAAGAATAAATTTTATTGAAAATTACATTTTGTCCGTACTTATCAGCATATTTTGGATAATAGGTTTATCAAATGCGTTTAACATTATAGACATTATGGACGGACTTTCCTGCGGAGTTGCAGCTATAGCTTCGTTTTTCTTTTTTATTATAGCTCTTCCCAGTGAAATGATTTACGTAAATTTTTGTGCGTGTGCTCTTATTGGCGGATGTTTGGGTTTTTTACCTTACAACCTTTCAAAAAGTAAAAAAATTTTTATGGGCGATACCGGAAGCCTGTCGTTAGGATTTATACTTGCAACGGTCGCTATGGGGACTTCTTACACAAAAATCAATCCTGTTGCCATATTTGCGCCGCTTTTAATTTTGGCAATACCCGTTTATGAAACCGTTTTTGTAAGTATAATAAGAATAAAAAAAGGCAAAAATCCTTTTTTGGGCAGCAAAGACCATTTCCCTTTAAGACTTGAAAAAATGGGCTTTTCAAGAAAACAAATTTTAATTTTCATATATGTTTTGTCTTTTATTTTCGGAACTTTCGCTTATGTAACGGTCAACATTAACGAAAACGCTTCTTACTTGATTTTTTCGTTTGTCATAATATTGTTATTTTGTTTTTCGGTAAAATTATCTAAGGTAAAAACGGACTGATATGGAAAACGATATAGTTATAGGTGCGGGCATTACGGGACTTGCTTTCGGATATTTTACAAAAAAACCCGTTATAATTTTTGAAAAAGAAAACCGTGTAGGCGGATTATGCAAATCCGTTAAAGACAAAGGGTTCACGTTTGATTGTTCCGGACACTTTTTACACATAAAAGATAAAAAAATAAAAATGCTGATAGAAAGACTTACCGGGAAAAAACTTTTAACCGTAAAACGAAACTCCGTTATTTTATTTAAAAAGAAAATTTTTCCGTTTCCGTTTCAGGCGAATTTATACTATCTTGACGAAAAAGAAAAGTCGGTTTGTATAAACGGTATAAAAGAAAGAAAAAACATAAAAATTTTTGACGACATGCCGTTTATTGATTGGTCCAAAGCGACTTTCGGAGACGGTATAACAAAATATTTTATGCAGCCTTACAACAAAAAGTTATGGAACTGCAGCTTAAAAAAACTGACTGCCGCATGGACGGCGCCGTTTGTTCCCAAACCGTCTTTAAAAAGTATCTTGAAGGCGGCATATTCAAAAAACGATAAAGATTACGGATACAACAGTATCTTTTATTATCCGCAAAAAAACGGTTGTCAAACGATAATTGACGGATTTTATAAAAAAATAAAAAACAGCATCGTTACGAATGTAAAAGTTGAAAAAATAGATTTTATAAACAAAAAAATTTATGCGGGAGGAAAAAGTTACTTTTATAAAAACATCGTTTCCACACAGCCGTTAAAAGAACTTTTGTCGCAGATAGAAAATTTGCCGAAAGATATAGGCAACCTTATAAAATATTTGGAATGTACTTCCACAAGATGTATAAACATAGGCGTAAAATATAAAAAACAAATGCCGAAAAAAATTAAAAACGTTCACTGGATTTACGTCCCGGAAAAGAAGTTCTCTTTTTACAGAGTCGGAGTATATTCGAATGCCGCACCTAAATCGGCTCCGGAAAACTGTTTCGGACTATACGTTGAAATGTCTACCGATAAAAACCGTGAAGCCGTCATACCCGAACTCAAAAAAGCGGGACTATTGAACAACGACGACGAAATTTTAGCCGTAAACGTAATTGATATGAAATACGCTTATGTAATTTTTAATAAAAAAAGAAAAGAAGTTTTACATAAAATAAACAAATTTTTAAACGATAACGGCATTTTCTGCATAGGAAGATACGGTGCATGGGAATACTCTTTTATTGAAAAAAATATCATTGACGGAAAAAATTTGGCGTTATCGTTAAATAGAAAGAAATGAATAAAATAAAAGTTGCCGTTATCATTACCAAACTTGAACTTGGCGGTGCACAAAAAGTAGCTGTATCGATTTGCGAAAAAATAGATAAAAAGAACTTCGAACCGTTTTTAATATGCGGATGCGGCGGAATTTTGGACAAAGAAACAAAGAGAAAAATCAAAGTTTTTTTCGTAAAAGATTTGGTAAGAGAAATCAGCCCGTTAAACGATTTGAAAGCTCTGTTCTCGATATGCAAAATACTTAAAAAAGAAAAACCGTTAATCGTTCATACACACTCTTCAAAAGCAGGCATTTTGGGAAGAGTTGCAGCCAAAATTTGTAAAATACCTAACATCGTTCACACGATACACGGGTTCGCTTTTAACGATACGCAAACTTTTTTTAAAAAGAAATTGTACGTTTTTCTTGAAAAGTTCTGTGCCGTACTTTCAAAAACGCTTATACCGGTAAGCACGGAAAATATAAAAAAAGGATTACAAAACAAAATCGGTACAAAAGAAAAATATCATTATATAAGACTCGGCATAGACATTGAGAATTTTAAAAATTTCAATCAAACAATACCTTCTTTAAAACAAGAACTCAAATTGGCAAAATCCGATGTTTTGGTTACAACCATAGGTCCGTTCAAAGTGCAAAAAAATCTTCCTGACTTTATAAAAATAGCGGCAGACATATCAAAAAAGCATAAAAACTTCAAATTTGTTATCGTCGGAGACGGAACGCTGAGACCCGATTTTGAAAATATGATAAAAAACTTCGCTATTGAAAAAAATATTTTCCTTCTCGGCTGGCGTCGCGACATTTCGAACATACTTAATTCAAGCGACATTTTCGTAATGACATCTTTATGGGAAGGGCTGCCGATATCGACGATAGAAGCTCTTTCCTGCGGACTTGTACCTGTAGTTAACGACGTTGACGGACAAAGAGAAATAATAAAAAACTGTTTTAACGGATTTTTAATAAAACCTTACGACATAAAATCCGCCGAAGAAAAAATTTTGTTATTATCAAACGATAAAAAATTGAAAAAAGAAATGTCGGAAAATGCAAAAAATTCGATAGACGAAACTTATTCAATAGATTTTATGATAAAACAACACGAAAAATTATATTTGTCCTATTTTCTTATCCACGAATAAAAAAATCTCAAAAACTATCGGTGCCAATATCAAGTTTATCAGTATGTTAACCATTACAAGATGAGACAGTTCGAATGTCGGTATATAAACCGTATCGGCTAACGGCATTATCATATAGACCACATTTATGACAAAATGCGTAACTATAAGACCTATACCCATAACTATAATCTGCGTTAACGGCTGGTTCTTGTTAAATTTCCTGTTAAAATTGCCCGCCAAATAACCTGCAATGGTAAAACTTAACGCTCTTACTCCGAAAATATCGGTAGATAAAACGTCCCACGTCAATCCGTAAATAAAACCCGTAACTTGACCTTTCATTACCCCCTTATTTAACGCAAGATATATAACGAACATCAAAACAAAGTTCGGATAAAACAGCCACAAATTCAGCGGCATATATTTGGGTAGTATAAACTGTAAAATTATCAATACGAGATATATAATAATTGATACGAAAATTTTGACCATTTTATTTTTTTAACAAAACCGCTATTTCATATATAGACTGCGTCTGCGAGTACGGTTCGACAAGAATATCCTGATATTGTCCGTAACTCGTTTTTATAACGTCTGTAATTCTGCCTACGTTTATACCTTTATCAAAAACGCCGCTCAGAGGACTTGTAACTATTTGTTCTCCGTTATTTATCTCTACGGTTTGTGGTACGTAAGTCAACTTTAAATAGTGTGAATTATATCCTTCTGCAATACAGTCTATATTAACGTTTCTGATTTGTACCGGAACGGAAATTAAAGAGTTTGTCAAAAGCGCAACTTTTGCCGTCGTCTCATAAACTTCAAAAATTCTTCCGAAAACGCAAATGTCACCGTTTAACAAAACGGCTATTACCGGCGCATTTATTTCTATTCCGTCCGAACTTCCTTTATTTATTATAACCCATTGGTACCACTGTGACGGTTCTCTTATTATAATGTTTGCAAAAACGGGTTTAACCGTTTTTGTTTCCCGTAAACTTAAAAGCTGTTTTAACCTTGAATTGTCATCCAAAACGGACTGATAATCGGAAAGTTTTTGAGTAAGCTCAAAAATTTCGTTTTTTAAAGAAACATTTTCCTGATTTACTTTTATTATGTTTGAGAGATTTAAAATAAAACCGCTTGTTTTTGTAAACAGGTCGGAAGAAAGCTGCAAGTTAGGTACAAGCACCGAATAAGCAATCTGTTTCACCGCCAAAATTGTCGGCGTAAGTCTTAATGAGATAAACAAAACCGATACCGCAACAAGCAATATAAAAACTTTGTCGGCATTTCTATTTGATTTTGAACTTACGTTTGTAATCATAATAAAAAAGAACGTATTTTTATACTATATTTCTTTTCTGAGCATTTTTTATGTTGTCAAGCTCTTCCAAATAAATACCTGTTCCTCTGACGACACACGTCAACGGATCGTCGGCAATATTTACGGGAAGTTCCGTTTCCTGTTTTAAAAGCTCTTCAAAGCCTCTCAACAACGCACCGCCCCCTGCAAGAACTATTCCTCTGTCAACCAAATCTGCGGAAAGTTCTGCCGGAGTTTCTTCCAGAGTATCTTTTATTACTTCAACGATTGATTTTACAGGTTCCGATAACGCGGAACGAATTTCTTCCGAAGTTACGACTATTGTTTTCGGAAGACCGGTAACCTGATCCCTGCCTTTAACTTCCATATTAAGTTCTTCTGCCATGGGAAATACGGAACCTATTTTTATTTTTACCACTTCCGCGGTATTTTCTCCGATAAGAAGATTATATTTTCTTCTGAAATATTGAACTATCGCTTCATCCATCTTGTCACCGGCTATGTCGATGGCTTTTGAAACGACCATACCGCCCAAAGATATGACGGCAACATCCGTAGTTCCGCCTCCGATATCGACAATCATGTTTCCTTCCGCTTCCTGTATAGGAATGCCGGCACCGATTGCAGCTGCCATAGGTTCTTCTATAATGTGAACTTCTCTTGCGCCCGCCTGCTCGGCAGACTCTCTTACGGCTCTTCTTTCAACTTCCGTTATTCCGGAAGGAACTCCTATAACTATTCTGGGATGAAGAAGCCTTTTCGATTTGTTAACTTTTTGTATAAAATATCTTATCATTTTTTCCGTAGCGGCAAAGTCGGCTATAACTCCGTCTCTTAACGGTCTGACCGCAATAATATTTGCAGGAGTTTTTCCGAGCATTTTTTTTGCTTCGGTACCTATAGCCAACACATTTTTGGTTTCTTTGTCCATAGCAACGACGGAAGGTTCCGTCAAAACTATTCCCTGTCCTTTAACATACACCAAAACCGCCGCAGTTCCCAAATCTATGCCCAAATCGTTCGAAAACAACTTAAAAAGATAATTAAACATTTTGTTTCTCTCTTAAAAAATTTCTTTAAAAACTTCAATACGTGTTATTATACAAAATATAAAATAAAA
>JAZNAT010000174.1:0-3874 GCA_045586665.1 Endomicrobiaceae bacterium
GTTATCATAAAAATATATCTTATCCATTTTGGTTACTTCTTTTCTTAAATTTTTGCTGTAACCGGATAATCTAAATACTATAAATGCTTGTTCCAATATGGAAATATATTTTTCTACTGTTGCTTTATTTATGGAAAGTTGTGTTGCAAGTTCAGTCATTGAAACTTCACTGCCAACCTGAAAAGCCAATAGCTGCAACAAATCTTCAACTTTATTTATATTTTTTATTGTTTCTAAATTTAAAATATCTTTATAAATATAAGATTGTGTCAGTTCTTTTAAATTTTTATATTTATATTCCAAATTCTGCTGATTAAAAATATCGGGATATAAACCGTATATAAGAATATTATCAAGCATAGACTCCAAATCTATTTTTGAAAAATGATTCTGTAACTCACATAAAGCTAACGGATAAAGTTTAAAAGAAATATTTCTTCCTGTTAAAGGTTCTTTTGTTTTATTTGCCAAATCAAAAGAAGATGAACCGGTAACTATTATTTTTAAATCCGGTATTTGGTCATGCATTATTTTTAAATTAAGTCCGATATCTTTAACTCTTTGAGCTTCATCGATAAAAACAATATTTGCATTGCCTATCAGTTGCTTTAATTTAACGGAATCTTGAGAAGATAAAACATCTCTAAATCTTTTTTCATCTGCAGATATTTCCAAAACTTGTTTATCTTTATATTGTTGCAAAATATCTCTTGCAAGAGTTGTTTTACCCACCTGCCTCGGTCCATAAACAATTATTATTTTGTTTAAATTTAATGCTTCGGTAATTGTTTTTTCTAAAGTTCTTGTTATCTTCATATTGTAATATTAGCTTAAATTCGGACAGTTGTCAATACTTAATTTAATCAAATTCGGGCTTATTAAATAGCCTAATTAGATGTAATTTAGCTATTCCATAAAACCAAACGGCTTTTTCGGATAACATTTTGTTGACTTTTTACTTTATTAAATTGTTGTGTAAAATCCATAACAAAAAATTTTCGTTGTCAATGAAAAATTCACAATTTTATTTTTAAAGTTTTTCTTAATTGTTTTGTATTTTCAAAAATCTCATCAAAAATATTTTCCGCAATCTTTTTATTTATTCCCGTTTCTTTTGCTACAACAAAAATATCTTCTTTTGCAGGTATTCCTTTTCCGGCGACTGTTGTTGTATGTTGGTTATTGAACCCGGTTGAGTAAACCAAATCATAAGCAGGAGATAAAACCCATTTATTATTTTTATATAAAAAAGAAAAATTTTTACTGTGGTCGTCGTTATTATAAGTTAAAATATTAAAGACCATTAAAAGGTTCTTGTTTTGCAACAAACACTCCGCTTCTTAACGGCAAATAAAAAGGAGATATTGAAAAACCGTTTTTTATAAAGTTGTTGTCGTATTCAAATGCAGCAAGTTTTTTTCTCTTATTATTGTTAATCTTCCAACAATATTATCGTCAATAAAAACATTTAAAACTTCTGTGTTTTTAAACATTTTTTCTTCCTCTTTGCCGATTTTTGCTTTTGTTTGAATTAATTATTTCATCTAAAGATTGATAATTCTTTTTTGTAAATAACAAAGAAAACTCATCTGCAGCATTTAAAATTTCCGCTATTTTCAACAAACTTTTTAAAGAAATTTCTCCTGTATTTTCAAATCTTTTAATACTGCCTAAACTTACACCGGAAACTTTTGCAAGATAATTTTGTGTATAGTTAAGTTCCAATCTTCTTTGTTTAGCTTTTAAAGATATTTCTTTTGCTATATCAAAAGAAGATTTTAATAATTTATTAGATAATATATTAGCTTTTATATTATTTTTTATCATATAATATATTATCTTTTATTTATTGTCAATGGAAATTTCACTTTTTTACAGGACTTTTTGCTTTAAATTGACTTTTTTTGATGACTTTGGCTTTAGTTTTTAGAAAAATTGAAACTTCATTTGTTGCTTGTTTAGGATGTTCCATTACGGAAAACCGGTAATTTTACCTGTTTTCCGTAATGAATAAATTTTTAAAAATATAAACTTTTCGGATTAAGCAAAAATTCTTTAAGACTTATTATTAATACTCCGTCTTTATTTCTCCATAAATCCGTATTGTCTTTTACAATAATTATTTTTTTAAAAGCATCTTTTACTGTCAGTAAAGATTTTGATTCTTGTTCCAATTTTTTTGAGTCCGGTATTCCGTAAGCTGATTGGATATAATATCTCTCGCTTTCTTTATTACAAACAAAATCTATTTCAAAATGTTTTCTTATAGTTTTTTCTTTTGTTTTTATCGTTTTTCTTTCTTTTACTCTTTCCTCAACTATTCCAACATCAACGGAATAACCTCTAATTTTTAACTCGTTATAAATAACATTTTCCATTATATGATCTTTTTCAACTTGCCTAAAATTCAACAATGAATTTCTTAGACCCATATCTGTAAAATAATATTTTAAAGGGGTTTCAATATATTTTCTTCCTTTAACATCATATCTCTTTGCTTTCTGAATTAAAAAAGCATCTTCAAGATAATTTAAATAAGAACTGATAGTTTTATCTGTTACCGGTATTTTTAATTCGGTATTAAAAGTATTTGCTATGTTTGTAGGGTTAGACAAAGAACCGATTCCGGAAGAAATTACTTCTATTAAAGTAGATAGAACTTCTTTATTTTGAATATTGTTTCGTTCAATAATATCATTAATATAAATATTATTTGTTTGATATGTTAAATACTCTTTCTTTTTTTGAATACTATCTTGTAAAGCAACTAAAGGTAAACCGCCATAATTAAAATATTCATTAAACAAATCATCACTATATTTTTTATGTATAGAACACAGTTCCGAAAAACTTAAAGGATTTACCCTTATTTCATCACCTCTGCCTCTAAACTCAGTAATAATATCCGAAGATAAAAACTTTGAATTGCTCCCGGTTACATAAACATCCAAATTGTCTATAAGTAAAAAACCGTTAAGAACACTTTCAAAATCTTCCATTAATTGTATTTCATCTATAAGGACATAGTATGTTTTTTTGTCTTTTATTAGAGAACGGACATAATTATCACAAACATCAGGATTACGATATTTTCTATTTTGTCGAGCTTCAAGCTGTATTGTGATAATGTGATCTTCACGAACACCTTCAGAAAGTAAGTGTTTTTTAAATAATTTAAAAAGCAAATATGATTTTCCACAACGACGAATACCCGTAACTATTTTTATTAATTTATTGCCTTTACTTTCTATTAGTTTTTGTAAATAAAAATCTCTCTTTATTTCCATTTCATATACCCTCCATTACGGAAAACCGGTAATTTTACCGGTTTTCCGTAATGACAGTATATATTTATTCAAGCAAAAAAGCAATGATATCTTTGTTTCTACACTTTTTTACAGGACTTTTTACAATAAAACAACATTTTTTTAGAGGAATCGGAAAATCAAAAACTAACAACGAGATTCCCGATAACAACCTTCGGAAATGAGATAAAAGGAAAGATTTTTTCTTTTTGAAAGTGCCTCGGGAACTGCCTATGAACGAAATATTTTTTAGGCAAGAATTTTACATTTTTAATTCTTAGGGCGACCATGTTCGTGGTGTTTTCCGTTTCCTTAGGTCGTTAGGAAAACACAGTTGGAGCCCGTGCCTAAAAAATATGAGTGAATAGTTCCAGCACGGAAAAAAGTAAAAAATCTTTCCAATATTATTATTTTTAAAAGAACTAACGACGAGATTGCCGACTACGACACTCGGCAATGACGGCTAAAAACAAATAAAAAAACGGGCAGGCTTATTTAATAACCTGTCCGCATTTTTATTACATAATATAGATTGCCACAAAAGTGCAAAGCTCTTTTTCGCAATGACA
>JAZNAT010000175.1:0-36030 GCA_045586665.1 Endomicrobiaceae bacterium
GTTTATAAAAAAGGTAAAAATTTATCATCTTTGGCAGACAACGAAATTGTTTGTTTGGGAAGAGAAATTCTGCCCCCTTCGAATATGCCGTTGATAGTTGATGAAACAACTTTTGAATTGTATGAAGTTTACGACGAGCAATACAATAAATTGATGTAAAAATTTCACAATTATTTTACAAAAATTTCTACTAAATTTTATATATAATTGCTATAATTATTATAGGAAAATAAGGAGGTATATCATGAGAAAACTGCAAGCTTTAACAATATCACTTCTGTTTCTTATAACTAATAATATACAAGCGTCGTTATTTCAAGCTCCGAATCCTTATTCTTTCGGTCCGGAAGGAAGAACCGTTTCCGATTTAAGAGATTTTGCCACGCCTAAACAAATGGTAAGTATTCTTCCCAACAGACCTGTTGTCGCGACGGATTCAGAAGGGAACAGATTGTATTATACCTCCGACGGTAAAATGTCTTTGTCGATTGCTAAGGACGGTTCAATGTCTTTTTCAATAGGCGGCGTTACCAAAAGTAGAAATTCTGACGGAGATATTACCGGTATAACGAGAACTATTCAGGGTAGCGGTTTGTTGCAGGAAATAAAAAATGATGATAACCAGGTAATAGGGTATAGGGCATTAAACGGTGACGGGAAAGTTGCCGCAACTTACGATAAAGATAAAAATTTGACTGCAACTTACGTTTATACCGGTCAAGGTGCAAAACTCGATTATGTGAAAAATGAAATGACCGGCGGAAAAACTTTGTATGATAAATATCAAAGAGCAATGGCTGATGTTGATTTTGATGGTTATGTTTTGGCTACTTATCAATATCAGGATGTTTCTTATGAATATGGTGCCGACGGTAAAAGTGTAGATACTATTGATAATAAAGCCGGTTCTAACGAAGGATTGCTTGTTTCAAAAAAAACTTACGAATTGAATATGAAAGAAGAAATAGAATATTCCACCACTTATTTTGATTTGGAAGGGAAAATAACGCATATAACAAACAATGAAGGTTTGATAGTTACGGAATATCATTATAAAAATGACGATGGAGCAAATAAAATTTTGGATTATGTTTTGGATAATTTAACTAAAAATAAAACTTATTATGATAAACATGGAAAAGCCGACTACACTGTTAATGATAAAGATACTGTCATAACCAGATATTATGATAATTATACGGTTAATATTGCGGCTGACGGAAGTTATTCTCAAGTTACAAAATATGATATAGATGGAACAGAATTATATACGACTTTAAAAAATACGTCTTATAATTCCGACGGAACAATTGACAAAGTTATGGATAAAGACGACGTTGTTTTGGAACAATATTATTATAAAATGGATGCGGATGATAATAAAGTTATAGATTATGTAGTAAACTTTTTCGATGTGGATTATAATTCAAAAACTTATACTTGGTATGAAGAGGACAAACCTAAATATGTTACATCTACATCTGAAAGACCTTCTGATGATTTATCTTCGAATATTTTAAAAGATTTTAGCTGGAACGGAAATACGTTAGTTTATACCTTTGACAGAAAAACCGAAACCACAAAGTGGTATAATATGGATAAAGATTTGGTTTATGAAACAATGAATGAAAGAATTATAACTAAAAATCTTTATAATAACGGACAGTTGGTCGGTAAATGGGATGCTCAAGAGAAGAAATTAACAATATTTATAAATGAAAGGAGCTGGTTAACTATAAAAGCAGATGAGGAACCGAGTGTTTCTTCAATATCAAATATAATAGCAAATTCCGGATTGATTGAAAAAAAGATTAAAGAAAATAATTATGATTTGGAAAATACGGATATAGGTGCATTGTTGCATAATAAAATAAAAGAACAGGGAGTTTTGTAGAGGTAAAAAATAAAATAAAAAACATTGACACAAATAAATATATAGACTATAATTTATTAAGAGTTATGATAAACAAAATTTCATTTTTAACCACATCTAAGACAATTTTAACTCGCAAGTTGTTTGCTTGTGCTGTGTCTTTTTTTATAATGATAAGTTCTTTCGGGGTTATAAGTGAAATAAGAACAAACATCTCTTTATTTGAAACGGCAAAAGTTTCTGCAGGTACTGTAATAGCACAGTTTTTTTATATTTCGACTTTGCCTTTAAACATTATTTCAAAACTTTTTACCGAAGGTCATGATGTAAATCCGTTAACTCCGGCAGAAAATAATAAAAAGAAATCAAAAGAGTCAAACTCTTCAAAAGCGTCGTTCGGTTATTCGATTTTACCTACGACGGTTAATTTATTGCAGAGTGCAAAAGTAAAAGCGGTTAAAGTTTTTGTTCCGCTTGACAAAGTTAAAAAATCAAAAGCGTATGCATTTTTTGACAACGTCATTGCAGGTTCTGTTTTGCTGCTAGAAACGATTTTAAAGTTTAATATAATAATGATATTGTTGTTGGCGATACTTCTTACAAGAAGAAATGTCGGTGACGATAATATTGTTTTAAATATAAAAAATAACGTATTGGCTCGGCTTATTATTTAAGCCGGGCTGTTTTTGTGTTTATATGCACAAAAACAGGGGAGAAAAATATGAATATAAAAAACTTTTTAACACGAGTTGCAGCAAGAGAAAGGATAAAAAAGTCTTTTGATAACATTACGCAGTGGATAATGTCTATGACCTTTATGAAGGTTACGGCACTTATCGTGGTTAACTGTTTCCTTTTAACCGGCGTTTACGGGCAAGCCGTCGCTATGGTTTTGGATAACCAAAGAGCCACCGAACAATTTAAACAAGTTTTTGAAGATTTCGATCTCCCGTACAGTTACGGTAAAATAACTTCCGCAAATTTTGAAGGCAGTGATAAAGTTGTTATTAACATTCAAGATTTGCACAGTCATCCGGAAGTACAAAGAAATATCAATAACATAATTTCTTTATTTGACGACAAGTACGGTGTAAAGAACGTTTTTCTTGAAGGTGCATACGGACAAGTCAGTACAAAATGGCTTACGGCTGCAAAAGATGAAAACGTCAGAAATTCTGTGATGAACAAATTGTTGGAATCCGGAAGACTTACCGGCGCCGAATATTATTCCGCTGCTAAAGGTAAAACGGAAATAATAAAAGGTTTGGAAGATAAAGACGCTTACTTTGACAACTTAAAAAGGTTCGGCGCTTTAATAAACAATCAGGAAAAAATTTCTCTCCATATTGACGCAATAAAAGATACTGTAAAAAATTTGCAGGCAAATTATTATAACAGACAGCAGAAAAAAATTGAAGAACTTTCAGCCGGTTATGTTGCAGGTGATGTTGATTCGAACAAATATTTTGCTTTGATGAGAAAACATGCCGATAAGTTGGGAGTAGATGTCGACTCATACCAAAATTTGTCTTTATATATGGCGTTGCTTGACAGACAAAAAGAAATAAATTATGAAAGAACGACCCAGCAGTTACAGATGTTCGTTTTGAGATTGAAAGAAGTGTTACCGTATAACGCATATAAAATGCTGCTTGACGGAACGAAAAATTTCTCTCAGATGGACAAATTGTACGGTTACATAATAAAACTTTCAAAACAGTATTCTTTGGATTTGTCTCAAAACTTTCCTGAACTTGAAAAATTTTTCGGTTACATTGAATTGAGCCAAAGAATCAATCCGTTGGAACTTATAAAAGAAGAACAAAATTTTAAAGACGAAATCAACGACAGATTCTCTACAAACAGAGCAGAATCCGACGTCGTATTTTTAAGCAATTTCGTAAGATATTATCAAGATTATTTGTCAGGAAAAATAACTTCCGACGACTGCAAATATTATCAGGCAAACGTAGAAAAGTTTAAACATTTGTGGGTAAAATATATAGATAACAGAGAATTGTCGGCATTGGCCGATTACGAGGCTATGTCGGACACTTTCTATAAAATAAACTTTGCAAGAAACGAATATTTTATGCAGAATATGAGCGACGTTTTGAACGCTCAGAAAATAGCAAAAGACGTAAACGGCGACAGCGAACTTCAAAAAACGATGAACTCTTTGCAGGACGCAAAAGAAATTTATATAACGGTAACCGGAGGTTTCCACACGCAGGGAGTTTCCGAACTTTTAACCAAAGCCAACATCACAAACATCGTAATAACGCCTAACGTTACTGGAGACACGAAAGTTGCCGAAGAAACTTATTATAAAATCGCTCAGGAACAGGCAAAAATTTCTTTCCAGGCATTGGCTACGCTGATAAATTCTTTAATGCCCGACACGCAAAAATTAGCCGAATATTTCGGAGCATTGGCTTCCGACCCTGCAATAAATTTGGAAACCGCTCAAAGTGATTTTGCGTCGGTAGTTCAAAGTTTTAACGAACAAGCAAGACAGGAAAACAGACCTCAAATAACGGCAACTTTAATGTCAAAAGATGCCGTTCAGATAAACGGTAAAGTTTATACGTATAAAAACGGAGAGGTTCTTTCTTCCGACGAGGAAGCTCCGGCGGCTCAGCAGAAATCCGAAGGTACCATAAGACAAACGTTAAGAGCGGCCGTTGCTCTTACGGGAATTTCCGTTGTTGCGGCGATTGCGGCTTTTTCGCTCGGCTGGTTCGCAATATTTCCGATAGTTGCGATAATTTCCGGTTTGTACGGTGCAGCGTCGACAGGTGTTCAACTTTATGAGAAAAACCAGCTTGCAAAAAATGCAATTATGGAATCCGACGATACCAATATTTCTGACCAAACCATAAAGAGTTTGCTTTTGTCGGAATTTCCGCAGTTAAGTGAGAAAAAAGTTGAGGTTATAATTGAAAAATTGGATGCCGACACTTTCGGTCGGGCTGAAATTGAAGAAAATGAAATTAAAAAATCGGATGCTGACACTTCCAAGCAGGCAAAAAAAAGTTTAATTCATTTGAATTACGATATGTTAAACAAAATGTTTGTCAGAGGTGGTGCGGTTGTTAATAAAACTTTGTTGGAAGTATTTATTAACCATGAGTTAAGACATATCAATCATCCCGGCTGGAACGAAACTTTCGTAGGTCTTGGAGACACTTTTGATTTTATGTCCATATCTGCAAGAAATTTATTTAATAATATACGTTCTTTTATGTCGGCAAAACTTTATATTGATGCCGAATTGCAAGAAGCGTTCAGAGCTTCCAACGCACAGAAGTTCGGTGAAGGTGCAAGAAACAGTACTCAAACAAATAAACAGATAGAAGCGGCAAGTTCTATTGCACGTTTTAAAAACGTTCATTTAGGAACCGGCGGCGGAAAAACGGAAGCCGGACAGTTGGCGTTGGCACAAATATTGATTAATCAGGCAAGAGAAGGTTTTAATATTGCCCAAACTTGCGGTTTGTATATGACGAAAGATTCTCAGTTGATAAGCGATTTGAACGGCTTTTATCAATTTTTAACCAATACTCAAGTAAACGCTTTGTTGGTTAACAGCGGATTTATAAAAGAAGGACAGGATATAAGTATCGGTTATGTAACAAAAGACGATAAAGGAAATGATGTTTTACACATAATCAATTCAAAAGGAGACAACATATATAACGGAACGTTTGCAGAACTTCAAAAAGAATGTGCCGTTGTAGGTTATACGTTAAGTTCGTTCTCTCATCTTTATCAGAGCGGAAAATTTGCCGAAGGACAAAATTTCTTTACTATGCACGACGAAGGACATGTCGGTTTGGTAGATACTGCAGACTCTCCCAACTCCATTGCAAGCGCAGAAGAAGTAAAAGATGCACAACAAAAGCAACAGGCAATGTTTGAAATAATGGATTTGGCTATAGAAATGTATACCGAATACGGAGATAATCCTACCGGTAACAGAGCTCCTTACAGTCTCCAACAGGGAAGATTTCAAATAAACGATGATAGTTTCGGTTCTTTCGGAAGAGATAATAAATACCAAAAAGAGTTTGAAGCCGCTAAAGCAAAATATCCGAGTTTAACGAAACAGGAATGGAAAAGATATTTGAATTTGGCTTTAGGTACGATTTTCGAATTTAAAGGAAATAACGGTTATTCGATAGATAAAAAAGCAGGTACGGTTTCTTTACTCACAAAAGATAAGCAGGTAGCTGTCGGTCAAAAGAGACAAGATTGGGGTCAGTTGATGCTGGAAAGATGGGCGGAACATGAAAATTCCGGTTTTAAAGTTGAAAAATATACGATAGAAACAATTTCTTTAAGCGAACAGACTAACAAAAACTTTTTAAATGCAGTTGCCGGAAACAAAAATGCTTCTTATTCCGGTTCTTTGGCTGCAAGCAAAAAAGTTATAAAAAGATTGTACGGTAAAGACGTTGTAATAGTAGAATCTACCGAAGTTGCAAAACAGCAGGATAAAGGTACGAATTGGTTTGTTTCCGAACAGAAAAAAATGGATGAGATACAAAAAAAAATAAACGAATTGTTAGAACAAAAAAACAATTCCGTTGTTATAAGAATAGATTCTCAAGCAGATATGGAACTTTTACAAAAAGTCTTGCAGGATCAAGGAAGAAAGTTCGGAGTTTGGACGGCGGAAGATTCCAGATGGTCGACTGACAGAAACGGTTATGTCGATTCTTTAAAAAATTTTGTTCAGACTAAAGGAAGCGTTGCAATAGTAACGTCCGCGTTTACGACAGGTCTTGATTTAAGAACCAAAGGCGAAATGGAGCAGTTGGATTTGTTGGATTCCAATACTGGAAGTGCAATAACCGAAGACCAGTTAAAAGCCAGAGTCGGAAGAGGCGGTGATAGGGGAACTTTTGAAAGATTTTATTCCGTGGACTCTTTAAAACAATTTGAAGACGGTGAAGACGGAGTAAAAACTGTATTGATAGAAAAAATAAAGAAAGCGGTTGAAAAAGGCAACAACGCCAGAGCAACAAAATTATACAGAAAACTGCAGGACATTTTGTTTGACGAACAGCTTGCAAGAAGCGAAAGTATACAGAATAAAGGCGATTTGAGAGAAAAAATTTCACAGCAGTATAAAAATTTAATGAAAGCATACAACAGCGATGCCTGGCAACAGTTGGTTTTCGGTAAAACGTTAGATGCTTCCGATTATATTGAAATTGCAAAAAGATTATCGGAAAAAAATTTAAGAGAATATACCGAAGGCAGAGAAAAATATAACGACTTGACCGGGGACGAATTGTTGGTAGAAGTCGGAAGAGAAATCGTTGAAAGCTTAAGACAGCACAACGTTAAAACGATAGAGAACGCATATAAAGCGTTTAGAGTTGCCATAGAAGAAACCGATTCCAGATCTTTTGCTCAGATGGGTAACGGTATTTTGGCAAGCCTTGAAAAGATGGCTGAAATCAATCCTGAAATTGAAAATACGGAAAGAGCTTATAAAACGTTAAACGGTTTCTTTAACGAAGTTCAAATGAAATCTACAAAGAATTTTATGTTGAACTTTAATGAAGGATTTTATTCTTCCGCAGTTTTAGGAGAACTTAAGGGAGATATTTATAAAACATCAACAGGTAAAAATGTTATTTCAAATACTTTAGGCAGTGTTTTGAAGTTTTTTGAATCTTATGCTCCGATATTGGTAAGATCTTTAGTTGTTTTATTGGGCGCTTCTCCTTTGTTGGTAGCATTTATACCCGGTTTGTCGGGATTGCTTACGGGAATGCTTGCTTTTATTGCTTTGCCGGCAGCTCCGATGCTCGGTATAGTAGCTGTAGGCGTTATAGCTTTGGTAGTATTTAAAAATTTGGTTGTTGATAAAGTTCAAAAATATGATCAGGAGAGTTCAAGAAAGTTTGCAGTTTCCGATTTTAAGGGCGATCCGTCGGTTAAAGGATTTGCAAGAGCAACTTTTTCCGTAACAAACAAAATTTTAACGAGTATTTCCACTACAACTTTAATAGGCGGTCTTGTAACCGGATTTTTGGGAATGTTCGTTTCTTCGTTGTTGCCTGTTGCCGTAGTTTTTGTTGCGGTAGGCGTTTTGGCAAGCGTAATACTTACTTTATTAAATGCAAATAAGTTATCGGTAATGTCAAAAACCGTTCCAGACCAGTCAAGTTCCGCAATTACGAATTTGCTTTCAGGTATAGCCGTTGCAACGACGGTTTTCTCAATTGTAACGTTAGGCGTTTCCGCTCCTATAGCCATGCTCGGATTGGGAGTATTTTTAGCGGCACAGTATATCGGTAAAACCGATTACTTAAAAGTTTCAAAATCCGTTCTTTTTACAGGTTTAGGCTTGGGCGGAGCCGTAATTTTAGGTTTGTTGGGCGCATCTCTTGCAACGGTAATTCCTGTAATTGCAGGCGTTGTTGTAGTTGCAATGATAGCATTTAACGTTATAGGTTCTTTTTCAAGAAAAATAGCTTCCGCTCCTTATATAGAAGAACCGATTAAGGATTTGGAAGCTTATACCGAATTTAAGACAAGAAAAGGCGTTCCGGTATCAAGATATTTAGGTTATGTCGCAAATTTCTTAAATACCGGTATGGTAAAAATTTCGGTTTTCGGCTTGGTTGTTACGGCATTATCTGCAATAAGTTTTATAAATCCGATATTATCGATGGCGTTGATATTGTCCGGTTATGTTGTCGTTTCCATTTTCTCAAAATCGGTTAAAGCAAATAATGCCAGAAAGCGTCAAAATAATTTAAAACTTTATATGAATAAAGCCACTTTAAAAAAAGTGTCGGAAGTTATAGAAAAACAATTTTCTCAACAGGAACAGGCTCAGGCACAAAGACAACAAAAAGTAAACGGAGCACTGAACGCGGTTACAGAATTTTTTGAAAGAATAACTTTAAATAACGGATACAGAGACGTTATAAGCAGCAAATTCGTACAGAACTTTTTTAAGGTGGGACTTGGCGCGGCTACTGCTGTATTTGTCGGTTTGACAAGTGCCGTTACGGTGGCGGCTGCCGAAGAAGGTACTGATGTAGCTCAAGAACAGCAACAGCAGGAATCTGCAATTGCGGAAGAGTTTGTTGCGGAAGCTTCCGATACGGAAGTCGAAGCTTTTGAAATGTCCGATACGGAAGTTGAAACCGTAGTTGAAGAAGCCACACAAGAAGGAGTTGCTCAGGAAGAAACCGTTTCTGCGGAACAACCTGCAGCACAGGAACAAGAGCAAGAAGAAACTGCTCCTGCAGCAGAACAACAAGAAGAAGTAACGGAAGAACAAGCGCAGCCTCAACAGCAGGAACAGCTTGAAGACAAGCAGGCAGGTGAAACGGAAACTGCAAGAGTAAATGCTTTAAGAGATGAAATAAGACAAGAATTGGCAAGAAGAGGTTTAAGTTATACCGGTAACATAGATTATTTAATTTGGGATGAAAACGGGAACCAAAGAGCGGCAACCGCAAAAGGAATTGTAGATAAATATGAAAGCAGTGTAAATAAAGTTGAAACTTCTCAGGAACAGACAACGGGACAAGATGCCGGTCAAGGAGATAACCAGCAGACGCAAATAGACCAACAGGCTAACTCGTTGAGAAGTCAGGTAAGACAAGAGCTTGCAAAAAGAGGAATAACATATAACGGTAATATAGATTATTTAATTTGGGACGAAACCGGAAAACAAAGAGGCGCTAACGCTGCAGAAATTGCAGAAAAATATGCCCAATTTTTAAACAGTCAAAAACAGGATGCTCAGGCAAACGCTTTAAGAGATGCCGTAAGACAGGAACTTCAAAAAAGAGGAATAAATTATACCGGCAACATAGACTATTTAATTTGGGACGAAAACGGTAACCAGAGAGCTTCTACCGCTAAAGAAATTGCTGCAAAATACGAACAGTTCTTGGAAAGCCAGAGACAGCAGGCAAGCCAACAGGCAGAACAGAGACAGCAGCAACAAACACAGCAGCCGACTCGGACTGCAGCGCAGCAGCCGACTCAACAAGTACAAGTAACCGTGCAGTCTTCCGGTAAACAGGTAAAACAGACGGTAGATTTAGGTTATTCGGGAAATCTTTCTTTGGAGCAAACTTCCAAAGCTATCGAAAGTTTTAAAACCGACGGAGATTTTTATCCGTACGCTTCTTATCAAAATTCGGATTTCAGCCAGTTGTACGATAACTCTTTGGCAGGTATTATGCAGCTTATCAACGATAATCCCGCACAAGCCAAAGAAATGTTAAAAGCGATAGCAAGCCATTCTTTATACAGATCTTCAAGCGAAATGTATATCGGAACCGGCGAAGCGTTATGGGCGGGAATATTTGCTTTATATTGCCAGAGTGCCGGTATAGACGTAAAAGTTAACGGTAAATCCGCAACTGAAACCATATTGTCCAACGTTGATACTTATTTGGACGATGTTAGAGTTTCTTCAAGAAGACAAATTTCGTTTAAAGGTTTGGAAAACGAAGATTGGGTTGCAACGGAACATATGCTTGACGCCGCATTATATTATGCTTTAAAAGGCGACGCCGAAACCGTAAACGGAATTTTAAGATATATACAAAACAATTTGTTAAACAGAGACGGATCTTTCAAAATAGGAAATAACAACGACAACCTGCAGGCTATAGATACCTACACTTGGGGTTATATGATGCTTTCCTCAATAAGAGATCTTAACGTTGACGGAGTAAAGAGCAGTCTTTTAAGTGACAAATCGTTGAACAAACTGTTAGACAATATGATGAAATATCAAAGAAGCGACGGATTGTTCGGCTTTACAAGCAGTAAAGACAGCCCCGTAAGCGGCGAATTTACGATGCAGGCTTACGCATGTTTGCTTTCTGCAGGAAGAGTTGACGAAGCAAATGCCGTACTTAAAGCCGCAATCGATAACGGTTTGATTGACGTCGTTGACGGTAAAGCGTACGTCAGATACACTACTCAGCAGTATGACGGTGCATTTAACGATGCGGCAAACGTTGAAATAACCGCCGACTATTCTTTGGCTGCAACGTTCTGGTTAAATGCGGGACTTCAGGAAAGAGAGTCTTTAATTGCCGGACAAACAGGAAATATTTTTGATATTTTGGCTTCAAATATACAGACGGCAAACAATCTTTCGGCAAAAATAAAAGATACGACAAGAATAAGAGATTTGTCAGCACTTTCTCAACAGATTGCGCAGCATTATAACAACGGCGACATTTCAAAAGACCAAAGAGATGCTTTGTACGAGCAGGTTCAGCAAAGAGCTATGGAAATAGATTTAACGGCTGGAAGCAGTATAAGACAACCGATAAATGCCAATGCCATAGTTACGAAAGAAGCGATAAAAAACGTAGGTTTCAGAACGATTAATAAAGAGACAGGAACTTTACAGAGCAATAACGATTATTTGGCTGCGGTAAAAGCAGTTATAACCGACGATTTCAAAGCTCAGATAAAAGTTAAAATGTCGGATGCCGTTATCGAACAGTTAAATACCGTTTTCGGCGTAGATTTTATAACGCCTGACATTATCCCGACGCTGTTTAAGAGAATTACGGGCGTAAGCGTTATTTCTTCCGACGATATTTCAACGTGGGCGGTAAGAGCGACCGATTCTATTTTGTCCGGAAAAGATATAGTAAAAATAGATGAGATTATGCAGTCTTCGTTAACCGACGACCAGAAAATGCAGTTGCTCAGCAACGCCATAAACTTGACGACAAATAACAATATCAAGGCTATGATAGACAGCATTAAAAAATCTTCGGATTTGACCGACGAACAAAAGACCGTTTTGCTGGAACAGGCTTATACTCAGCAGATAAGTTTGGCGCAGTCGTTGACTGATATCAGAAACATATTGAACTTTATAAAGAAAAGCGATTATTTGTCCGACACACAAAAATCCAAATTGATAGAACAGGCTTATACGAAAGATTTGTCTATTGCAACAAATATAAATCAAATTAAAGATATAATATTGAAAATTTTAAAAACCGATTCTTCGCTTTTGTCCGACGTAACAAAATCTAAGTTGTTGGAATCCGCATATTCAAAACAAATTGAATTATCTTCATCGTTGGATAACATAAAAGGCAGAATAAGAGATATAAGCGATTCTTCTTTATCGGAAGAGACAAAAGCCGCTTTAATAAAACAGGCACAAGACAGGCTGATAGAAATTTATACGACAAATATAAACAGTGAAACTTCAAGAATAAAAATAAGAGATATCGGTTTGCAGATATTCTCGGTTTCCGACGATATATTGTCTGCGGAAGCAAAAGAAGCTTTATATTCGGCTATTGAAGAACGTGTTTTCGCTTTGGATATGAAAGACGGAAGTTACGTAAGACAGGGAGTAAGTGCCGACGGTATAGTTACTAAAGTTGCAATGGAACAAATGAGAAAGGCAGGAGATTACCCGAAAGTTGACAGAGAAATCGGCAGATTGGATATGGCCGACCCTTACATAGCAAGAATAAACGAATATATAAACAATAACGACCTTAAAGAAACCGTAAAAGTAGAATTAAGAAAAGAAGTTTATAAACAGTTTGAAGAACTTTTCGGAGTATCTCCGGAAGATATTTTAACCGACTCTTTAATGGACGTTATGTTTGATACCGACGTAGTCGCTTCCGACACGGTTGAAACGTGGGCGGCAAGAGCAATAAACGGTTTGTTTAATAACGATGACAGCGTTAACGAGTTGATAAGCAATATTAATGCGTCTTCGTTAACCGACGAGCAAAAGAGCGCCGCAATCGATATTGCAAAAGAAAAATATTTCAATGCTCTTATGGAAAGATTGGACAACGTTTCTTCCACACAGGAAGTGGAAAAAATCGGGAAGATTGCTTCGGAATCCGAAATATTGACGACTTCTCAAAAAGATGAAATTGCGGACATCGTTACATTTTTAAATACCGATATGATAAAGTTGATAGAAAATATTCCGGGAGTAGTTTCCGTAAGTAACGAATCTTACTATAACTATTCAGGTGCATATTGGGCGGATTACGGGACGGCAAACCAACATTTGGTATATCCTATCATATATCGTTACAGAGTAGTAATGGAAGATGGCAGCACAATGGACGTTTATAAATATTCGAAAGACGGAAATATGTTCTCAGTTGAAAATAAAAAAGCAACTTATGAAGCTCTTAAAAACACAATAACTACCCGTCAGCAGCTTGTTGCGGCAGGTTTTAACGTAGAAGCAAAACTTGATGCCGATAATAACCAGTATTTTACCGTTACAAAAGACGGAATTTCTACCGATATTTATCTTTTTAACAAAGACGGTGAATTTGATTTTAACATAAATACGTTCCTTGTAACGGGTCAGGTACAGGCGACGAAATTTGAAATTAACGGGTCGGAATTTTCGCTTGCTCAGTTGTTGGAATATGTTGATTTTGATTACGAAGCCGAAAAATTTATTTATGATGACCAAGGCAATATAAAAGAAAAATATCAAAAATATTTTGATGCCGACGGCAATTTGATTAATGCAACCGTTGATGAGTTTTCGGACGTACTTTTAAACGATATAACCACAAGCATATCGTTAATTGCAAAAATAATATTTACTACCGACGGTTCCGGACAGTTGATTTTGGACCAGGATTTGTTAAAAGCGTTCTCGGAATATTTGGAAAATACCGGCAAATCCGGCATGTTTACAAAAGAAAATGGACAGATAACTCACGTATCGATAGATACGATAACGGAACTTTCATACTTTATGTATTTGGAAGACGGAAGTCTTACTTTCTCTGTTGACGAGATAGGCGAATTCAAAGAAGTTTTTAAAGAAAAATTGACGGCAAGAGCTTATGCGGATAAAAATAATGTCGGAGTTTGGGAACCGATTTTCTTTGAAGAATATATTTCTTCTATGAGCTCGTTAATAAGTAACGCCGATATAGAAGCTTACTTGAACGGAACTATGACAATGGATCAGTTAAATGCCAAAATAGCGACTTCAAAAGACAGAATCGAAACGATAAAAACCGAGTTTACAAATGAGAAAGGTGAAGTTTATTATATCGAGCTTCCTTACATAATAGATATAGCGATAACCGACGTTGTTGAAAATAACGGTGTTTATACGCTTGTTTATCAAAAAACGTGGTCGCCTGTAGAACAAGACAAAGACGGAAATTATACGAGAATAACGCCTAACGGTTCGGTCATTTCCGAGCAGATTGCAGAAAACAGAACCATAAATTCGAGCAACGAAACGACACGTCTAAGATATTATAAACAGTATTTACCTGAAAATGTCGGAAAGGATATTCAGGAAGTTTTGGACATGTACGACGTATCCGGTTTCGGAGACAATACCGAAATAGTTGAAGAGATTTTACATATGAACGGGCAGGCGGAGATTGTCGCTTTGGAAATGGAAAAAATTGAAGTAGGCGGCAAAAGTGAGCCTCACAAAAAAACGTTGACGGTGGTTAATTCCGAAGGAAAAACGGAAAGTCTGCCTATAACCATAGAGTATGTAAGACAGGACGAACATAAGTATTCGGTTACTATAACGGGGCTTACCGGTAAAGACGTTTCAATTTCGGGCGAACTTACCGTTTACAGTGACAATTACGGCGGATTTATGCCTTCAATCGTCGATATTATGACGACAAACGATAAAGACGGTTCTTTGCTGTTTACAACGACAAACGGAGTTTATGTTTCACCTTTCGTAAGCGTAAACAGACGTAACGGAGATGTAGAAAAAGGTGCTGAAGAAATTATTGCTCAAGATGAAGTAAAAGACGGCGAACTTAATACCGTTTATACGTACGAAACGACTATCGACGGTGTCAAAAAAACGCTTCCTCTTAACAGAGTATATGCTCAGTATTCTGCAATTTTAAGGTCTGCATATAACAAAACCGTTGAAAGTATAATTGGCGGCGAAACGGGACAAATCGTTTCTCAGTCAGGTTCGTATATGCCGGAAGTCGTTATAAACGGCAAGACTTACGATTTGAACGAACAACTTTCTTTTGAAAATGCGGAAGAAAAAGCTGTTGTTAAACAGTGGCTGTTGTCTCACAGTTTTACGCTCGACGAAAAAAACAGAGTCGTATCTACGGTTATGGTAAACGTTTTACCGTCTTCAAACGTATATGCGACGGATCTTAAAGAAGGGGAAGTTTTGGTTTCCGTATCTTCATTAAATGCCGGCGGTCTTGCTACACAAAGCGTTATATGTAAGGCTGAGGTTCTGTCGGGCGGACAATACAAAATAATTTCACTCATATCATCAAGTGAATCCGTAAACTATAATGAAATCTTAAAAAAAGTTAGATATGAATATACTTACGATAATATAGAAGCCTGTTATAAGTCGGCAAACAGAAACAATGATTTTGCTCTTCCTGATTTCAATGAATTGACGTGGCAGGCTACGGTGCAGGCTTCCGATGAAACAATATCTCATGTTGCATATTATAAAGGACAACCGGTAATATATCTTAACGGAAATTACATTACATTTTTAAGAAATGAAACAAGCGTAAGCGACAACGGAGAGATTATAGTTGAAAATAAAGCTATGGCAATGTATGATTTGTCAACAGGAACCGCTATTTTTGATGCCGAACAGTATTCCGATATTTTAAAAGTTTTGAAAAGTACGAAGGTCGACTCTTCCGATCCTAAATCCGATTCGATACTCGATTTGATGAACAAAAATTTCGTCAGATTCGATTCTCAAAGCGGTAACCAATTGTTGGCTAACGGAATTTTGGATGCCGAAGATGCCGATTACATATCTTCAATGTTATATACTGTAGAGTTTGATGAGTACGGAAATCCTTTGGCTTACGTTCAAAGAGACGACGATACGGTTGAAGAAATCAGTTTAATCGGCGGTATAGAGAATTTGGACGGCACTTTTGTAGGTTATAAACAGAAACCGTCTTTGTGGGCTACAAACCCCGAACTTGCGGCAAAACAGTATGTTGCGATGATGAGTTTCTGGGAGAGTTTGGACGATGAAACGATAGATTTGATAAACAGTGTTTATTCCACTTATGACTATAAGACAGGCGAATTTGTTCCTATGAATTTGCCTCATAAGGGAGGATTGTTACAAGATTTTCACATACAGCAGCTGTATCAGTTCCTATTCAGTACGCCTTATTCTCCTAACGGTTTATACACATTTGAAGCCGAAGTTATTGATGAGGAAAATTTGGATAATCCTCAACAGTATGCAAGAGACAGAATAAAAAATATTCGGAACGAAATAAATTTTATTCGAACAATGGTAGAAACCAATGTGGTTGATTTTAAAATAGATTTTTCCGGAACTCCGTTTGCCTTTCTTAACTGGATTGACGACAAACTTTTCGGAGGAAGACTTTTCAGATTGAATGCTACCGGTGTAAACTTTCTGTTAATCAGCGAAGGCATAAACATACCGTCGGATGTATTTACCAATCCGAACGTATTCGTGTCGAACGAAGATTTGAAGAAAATAAGAACGATACTTTTTGACAACAACGGTAACCCGACTTATGCAATTGAAGATAATGTTATGGTCGGCCCTCAAAAAGTTATCATGGAAATAATGCATACCAAAATTATAAACAGCGGTATTTTGATAGCTCTTCCGATAATTTTGATTGCAACCGTATTTACATTGGCTGATAAATTAGTCAAGAATATTAAGAGAAAATTCGTTTCCAGAAAAATAAAATCCGCCGCAAAAGGTCCGGAACCCGGCGATGTGGATTTGGAAGAATTTTTATCAAGCGAACATAGCGTAAGATATAATAATGAAAATTTATCTTTACTTGAAAACGTAAAACAGTCCGAAGACGGCAAAGTTATTGACGTATTGGGAATATCCGATAAACGTTTGGCTGAAATTTTAAGACCTTTTGAAAACGAAGAAGCCAATTCGTTAAGAGATGCGATGATTAGAAACGCTATCGTAACAAATATAATAAAAGTTGAACAGTTTAATAAAGTGTCGGAGTTTGTAAACAATTCTTCTTCGGAAAGATCGTTATTCTTAAAATTAAAAGCTTCCGACGTTGTAAAAACGAAACAGGTTGTTTTGTTGCAGAGAATGTTGGAAGAAAAAGTATTTACAATACAGGAATTGAAAACTGCGTTGAACAAATCAAAGAGTTTGGACGACTTTATGCAGCAGCTTGTTCAAGGTATTGTAGAAAAACAGTACGATTCGTTAAAACCGTATCTGCCTCAGGAATTGACCGATGAAAACGCAAGAGGCGCATACGTTTACGGTCCTGAAGGCAGAAACTTGAACGAGTTTGTAAGACAGAAAATCGGTAAAGAGTTTTATTCCAAACTTTTGCTTAACCCGGAACTGCTTGTCAGAGACGAAGCGACCGGTATTGCCGACATAACAAACGACGACTCTTATGCGCTGCAGATGAGCGTTTCCAATTTAAGAGAGTTGATTTTGTTTGAATTGTTAAGTTTACCTGTATCGTTCTCTCAAAATACGACGCTTGGTGCAAACGCATCGTTGAGACCTTCAACACTGTATTTGATAAGAAAAATGTTGGAAACAATAGATTCCGTTAATCAGAATAATCCGGAAGAAGTTGCTCAGGCTCAAAAGTTGAATAAAGAAAGAATTTCTCAGCTTTTACAGTTTACGAAAAATCTTGTAGATTTCTGCGGATATTTGAAAAAAAACGTTATAGAACCTGCAGACCCGACAAGAGTCAATTATGACGCAAGAGGTGCGTTGGATGACTATTATATAGATTTTGACCATTTCAATTTGTTCATCGAACTTACAAGCGATTTTGCAGAAGACGATTACGTTTCAAAATATGCGTCCGGATATAACCTCTTTGCTTTAACCAAAAAACAGTTGTTGGAGATTCATTCGATAGAAGCTTTGGTAAGAGGCGAAAACGGAAAACAGAACCGTCAAGAGGTTCAAGTAAGAGTTTTTGAAAATATTTTGAAAGCAATCGGTATAAACCCCGAAGAACTTGCAGACGGCGAGACAGTAAACTTGATAGAAGAGATAAACAAGTTTTATGCACCTGCCGGGGTTTTGAAAAAAGAAGCCGATAAAGAGAAAAAGATGGACCCTGTTGCAAGAGAAAGTATGGAAATTATCGGCAGAGCGTTAAAGAGAGATATTAATAACTTGACTTCCGTTTTGAACGAGCAGGAAGGAAAGGAAAACGACAGATACACCGCGGACGTTTCCATTAACGAGAAAATGAAAAGAAATATTAGAAAGTTCTTGAATAAGCTCGGAAAAACTTTCACGCTTGAAGTAACCAAAGAAGATATAAACAACGGGAAAATGGCAAACGTCATAGCTTTGTTAAAATCCAAAGGCATTTCTATAGACGAAAGTGCCGAAACTGTAGATTTGTCGCAGGCGATAAAAGAGTATATCAATATAGATAACATGAATACTCCTACGTTCAAGTTAAGAGTACTTGAAATAAATGCCGCTTTGGAGAGAGACAACAGAGTATTGAAAGATGAAGATAAAAAACTTTCACAAAGTGCAAGATTGATGTTGGCAAATATGTCTTATTTGCAGGAACATTGGGGAACGTCTCTTGCAACAAGACTTGCAAACTATATTAAACTCACTTATATAAGATACGGAAAAGAGTTGTTCGGTTTTGATTTCTGGAACATAACGACAACAAAACAAAAAGTAGGATTCTGGGTACTTACGTCGTTGCTCGGTGCGTTGACTATAGGTGCGTTTGCGTTTACTCCGTTAGGAACCGGCATACTTGCTTCTATTGGTATAAATCTCGTATTGCATTCGGGTATTGCGGCTTTGGCGGGAATATTCTCTTACAATTTTGCCATGACGTTTGCGGTATTGACTTTGATACTTCCGAAAATGCTTGTAGGTAAAGCCGATAATAAAGGCATGAAAAAGTCTATGATTAACATGTCTATGGTTTTTGCAGGATATTACGGTGGACTGTTAGGAGCATTCTTTGTAAGAGGTCTTTCAATCGCGTTCTTTGCGGCAAACCCCGTATTCTCTGTAATTACTGTCATTATAAGTTTTGTGGTTTGGTTAAGTATCGGGTTGCCGACGTTTTCATCTTTATGGCACTTAATGATAGGTACAAGAGCAAATAAGGCGGAAAAAAATATCAATAAAACTAAGACTTACCAAAAAACGGAAACAAGACTTGCTTTACAGAAGTTGGGAACGGCCTCAATCGTTCTTGGCTTGTTGTCTATTTCAGGTACATTCTTAGGTTTGGGGCTTGCAATAGCGCCGATAATAGCGATAGTTTTTGGTATAGGTTTGATTGCTGCGTCTTACGCGAATTTGGGCAATTTCAGTAAAGCCAAAAATTTCGGTAAAATGGCAAAGAGCTATTTTGACGAATATTCGGCGATGGACGAAGAGTCTTTGGTAATGGGTTACCAGAGTTTCAGAAACTATATGTCTGAAAATATAGAATATCTCAAAAACGATTTCTTATTGTCGTCGGAAGAATATGAACAGTGGAAAAAATTAATCAACGGCGACGAAAATGTAGATATTACGAATTTGATGCCCAGAGACAAAAAAGGTCAAAGAGTAATAAAATCTTTCTTTGAAGCATTAGGTCAACAGAAAGCCGAAGTTCCTTCTTGGGAACAGATGCCGTCAATTTCCGAACACGTTCAGTCTTACACGGAAATTGCAATGTGGACCAAATTCAAATTTTTGGATCCGACAAATTTCCATCTCGGCGCAACACCGTTCTCATATATTGCCGCTAAATTATCTAAGTCAAGATGGGCGAACGCTTTAGAAAGTATAGTTGCTATAGAAAATTCGGATAAATATAAGAATTTGTCTCAGGAAGAACAAGATAAACTTTCCAAACTGTTGGATACATTAAAAAATATCAAAGAAAATTCCGATGTTCCTTCAATACGGGATTTGGGCTTGGAAACAAAAGAAGCAAAAGACGTTTATCTTGACATTATGAACGTTGTTGCCAAGTTTACCGATTCCGTTATGGGCTCGCAGAAAGCGACTATGGAAAGCGAACACAGAAACAGATTGGAACTTCACAAAAAACTCGCTTACGATTTGGGTGATATGAGATATAACAGACTGGTAGGTAAAATAAGTCTTCAGTACGGTTCGTTGGTACTTGCAGAAAGAGCGATTTCGGCAAAAGCGGAAAAAGACAGAACCGATGATGAAAAGTATTGGTTAGGCAGGTACCAAAATTTCTACAAAGCAAGAGTAAGCCAAAAATATAATGCGTTCTTCTCAGATCCGTCAATCTGGGGCAAGCATGACTTAATTAAAAAGTATCTTAAACAGATACGTCAGTTAAGTTTGGACGATATGAATATGGATGAAGACTTACTTAAAGAAAAAATCAAACGTATTCTTTCCGAACAAGATGAGTATAAAAAATTATCCGATGAAGATTTGAACAAACTTGTAGAAGAGTTTTATAGTATCGGTACCCACGCAATTACTTTGTTGATATTGGGTGACATTTATGACGTTGAAATCAATATGTATGAAAGCGGTAAAGATCAAATCGGTTTAGTGGGTAACAAAAATGCTCAGCTCGGTATGAATTTACACAAATTCTCCGGCGTTCTTATGGAAAGAGATGCTTTAAATGCTACGGCAATCGGACACGAAACGTTCTTCTTAAACGCTGTCGTAGATTTTGAGCAGGGGAGAAAAGACGGTTTGTTGTACACAAACTTACCTATGCTTGCGCAAGGCAGCAACGTTGAAGGCGACGACGGTAAACCGTTGTTTCCTATAGGAGACGCTTACGGTTCGGCCGTTACGGACTGGACGCAGTACGTAGGTGCAGCATACGACGATATGTTAACTTATTACGGTAAAGGTATAACGAGCGCAAGAGGTGAAGGTCTTGTTACGTGGACAAACCCCGGGGAAGATTCCGTTGCATACTACATGAACAGATACGCACAGGCTATCGGAAAACAGAGAACCGATAAACAGGTTCATTCCAAAAACATTGCTTATTATGTTATAGAGTGGGTAAGAATGACTACCACCAATTTGGTAGGAACGGAAGCCAGATATTCCAGTAACGTTACGAGAATGTTGTCCGATTTCGTTTCCAAGATATATGCAAAATCACATTCTGCAGGATTTGACTGGAAAATGTCGAATATAATGATGGCATTACATTATGTAAACGCTTTTGTAACGGTGGTGTTCGTGTTGGCATTGCCGATAGCGGTTATTTTCTCAAGTTTTGCATTCTTGATGCCTTTCTTAATATCTTTTGCCATAAGCTCGCTGCTTATGCTCGGTATTAATCTTACGAGATTCCACCACGAAGCTAGAGAAAGAGGCGATTTCTTTGTAGCTTCAAAAGATATTTTGAAAAAACTTGTTAAAAATTTCCCGTTCTGGGTAGCTATACAGCCGGTAATTCTTTTGTTCGGAGTTAACGCTGCAAACGAAGTTTACAAGTTCTTAAACACATATAAAGAAATGAGACTTTCCGATAATAACAACGTTGAACAGAGATACAAAAATTTCGGTCATATTACGGCCAAAATCGGAACGATAGGTTATATGCTGACGGGATTATATGTATTCTTAATATTGGTATTTACGCTTTCAAATCCCGTAACGTGGGGTATAGGTGCCGGTGCGGCTGTAATCGGTGTATTTAAAGCCGTATTGGTAGCTTTGCCTTATATATTGGCATCGTCGGCTTATATTAACGGATTGAATGCTTATCCTGCCGGACTTGATAAAAACGGTAATATTTCCACTACGAGAGTATGGGGAGCTGTATTTAAAAATGCGTTTATAAATATTGTAAACGGCATACCTATGATGTTCCGTTTTATCGGAGATTTGAATTCGAAATTGCAGGGAAAAGAAGCTAAGGGACTTAAAAAACTTGAAGAAAACTTTAAGAAAAAAGAAGAAGTTGTAAGAAATACCGATATTTCGTTAAAACAATTGTCTAACTTGATGAAATCCGATTCCGAAAACAAGATAGTTAAACTTTTGGAAGAAAAAGGTATTTCGAAAGAAAACGTAGAAAAAGCGTTAAACGATGAAACGTTGACAGGTTCCGTAATGGCTGAAGTTGCAACAACATTACAAAATGCCATAAATTCCGGCGATTTGACTTACGAAGAAGTTGCAAAAACGTTACAGCTTGATATAAAAGAAACTTACGATTACAGTTTTAAAGAAGCTTATAAGGAAAACCTTGATAAAGCGACGGATTTCCTTTCAAAACGTCCTATTTTAAGAACGATGCTTCTTTCAATAGCAAGAGGCGCCGTTATAACGTCGGTCGTTACGATAATAGCAACGGCAATACTTAGTTCAAAATTGTCTGTCGTATTGTTCGGTATTACTCTTTCCATATCGTCTATAGCGTGGATAGGTTTTGCGGTGTTTGCAATTGTTGCCGCCTTGCCTATAGGTTTTAAAATAGGTGAACATTTGGCTAAGAAAAACGTTTCTAAAGCGGTGCTTGCTTTCTCGGGTATTACCGGAGCATTTGCAGCAACGAATATAGGAAAAATTTTATTGGGAAGTTTTTCTTTGGAACCGATTTCTGCATTCATATCAATGATGGTTCCCGGTGCTATTACGGGCTTTGTTTATCAAAAATTGTTTAAAGCTCCGAGAATCACAAGACAAATTGAAAGTATTCTTAATGGTTTGTCGGAATCTGAAGAAGTACGTGTTTTTGTTGTCGAAAACGCTGAAGATACGGATTTGGAACAGAAACTTTACGATATGCTTTTGGCAACGGAACAGTTTACAACGATTAAAAACTTGTTACCGGAACTTTATAACGGAATACAGGTTTCCGCAGATTCCAGAGTTACGGTTATTTTGAATGCTTTGGCAAAACAAGTTGTCGATAAAGTGTTGCAAGACGGTTCAAAATCGCAAAAAACCGAAATTAGTGAGTTTGAAAAAGCAATTTCCGAAGCTGAAACCAGGTTCCCCGATATAAGAGAGACGGTAGCGAAAGTTGAAAAAGAATTGTTGGATAAAAAAGTTGTAAGTTTCGGATTTGCGCAGACTTCTTCCGATATTATGCTTGTTGCCGATATTCTTCATAAGAAATACGGAGAAGACAAACTTGAAATTATAGTTGATGGTGATGCGATATATTATAACGAGCAAAAACAAGCGGCGGATACGGGAAAAATAATTTTCATAATGCATGATGACGGAATATCCGAAGAAAAATTGGCCGAATTGGTTGCTCAAGACAAAGAAAACGATTTGAAAACGGTTGAGCAGAAAAAAGAACAAGCAAGACTTAATGAGATAGCAGAAATCCACAGACAAGAACAGGCTGCTGCGGAAGCAGCTTTTGCACAGGCTGAAGCAAATAGAAAAGCAGAAGAAGCAAGAAAAGCTGCCGAACAGCAAAGCCAAGTTCAAATTGAAGCCGATGCAAAAGTTAATATTTTTGACGAACAGGCGGTAAATGCATTAATAGAAAAACTTATACAAGAGTTCGGACAGGATTGGTCTGAAGCTTCAAAATCGATATTTAGAAGAACAAGATTTGAATATGTCGAACAGCTTAAAGCAAAAGCTAAAGGTGAAAAAACGACTCAGCTTGTAATAGGTGAAAACTTTACTCCGTTGGCGGAATTAAATGCTAAAGATTTGTTAACTGCAAATGTCAGACAATTAGCTGACTTGTTAAGTAATGAAGGATATTTAAGTCAAGCAAGAAAAGTTGTTGTCGATATTTGTTTGATGAACGGCGGAATAGGTTCTTCGATAAAGAGAGATAATTTGATAGCTGCGGTTCAACTGTTTAACAGAGAAATGGCTTTGGCGACAAATATTGCAGATCCGAAAGAAAGAGCTGCAAGAATTGCCGAACTTCAAGAAAGTCTTGATAAATTGACTTTCCTTGACAGAGATTTAAGCAAAGAATCGGTTAAATATGGTGCAAAAGCCGACGATTTGTTCTTTGTAGTTAAAGACAAAGACGGCAAGCCTCAATTAAAGAGTATAATGAACATTAAGTTGGATAAGATTTTGGCAGATAAAGCAAGCGGAACTTACAAAGACATTAAGATGGTAATGTTGGTAAGTCCGGAATCAAGAGAACTTGTCCAGCAGTTGTATGATAATAATCCTCAGATGCAGCAGGCTTTGGATGCCACAATGGCACAGCAGGATATGTATCCCGTAGTTCAATATGATGAAAAAACGGGTGAAATCAATTTCTTGGTATCGGAAACTTCACCTAAAGCTCCGGGCGGACACGGCGTATGGCTTGCAACTTTGATGGACAGAATTGTGAAAAAAGATTTGGGAAAATCTTCGTCAATTTCCGTAATCGGAAATTCCGATGCACTGGCAAGCGGTCCTATTGCGGGACTTGTAGGATATATGTCAAAGGAAAATGTAGGTATGACGATAGTTTCCGTTGACAGAGAAAATATAGACAGAAAAGGCGGCGTATTCGGTTTATTGTCGAGAGATATTGTCGGTGCAGATGGCAAAGTTATAGAAACGATAAAAGTTCCTACGATTTTGGAACTTGCACAGGCAAAAGCCGCAGGACAGGCCGGCGTATTTGAAGAGTTGGGTTTCAGAGCAGGAGACGGTGCTCAGCCGTTTAATTCCAATACGGTATTCGTTAACGATTCCGTAATGCAGAAATTGTATAACGGTTTAATGGGTATATATCAAGCTCAAGGCATGACGCAAGTTCAGGCTCAAGCGGAATTTGATAAATTGATGTTGCCCGATTTGATAACGAATGCAAAAGAGAAAAACGGTATAAGTTATGTACAGTTGGAAGGTGCGTTGGGTTCTTCGGTTCTTAATATGAACGCGAAATTGGAGGTATTAAGAAGACAAAATGCAGACGTAAATAAATTGATGAATTCAATTTTAGGCAGAAACAAACCGTTGGTTCAAATTGTAAATGCAAATAAAGAACTTAGAAACTCCGTATTTACTCCGGTAAAATTTGCTACGGATTTCTGGATACAGTTTACAAACGGTGTTATAGAAAACGATACTTGGGTAAGTTTGTCTCCTAAAGGACACAGTGCCGTAAACGTTGTTGCAACGAACAAAAATAAGAAAACTCAGTATACCGATGTTTCTTACTTCTTACAGTATTGGAGAAATGCCGATATAAGAGAATTGAACAATTTGGTTGTTGAAGGCGACGACGTTAAGATGAGCGATGTGGTATTAAAAGGAGATGTTACGATAAGAAATGATAGCGCTTCCGAAGTTATGATTAGTCCTGAAACGTTAGCGACAAGATTTACCCCTGTAAACGGTAGAGTCGTTTTGGAAAACGTAACGATTACCGTAACTTCCGACGGAAAAATGATTGTCGAAAAAGACGGTGTCGTAATATTGGAGAAAAAGACTTCCGAAAAAATCGTTGAAGAAACGGAAAAAATAAAAACGGCAGGGAAGAAAGTTGCCGAGGACAGAGTAAGGGCTCAAACCGAAAGATTGAAAGAATTGCAAGATAAGCTCGGCATTGAGTTCGGTACGTTAAAGTATGCTTTGGAAATGTTGCAGGCTCAAGAAAATGCTAAAAACAGAGCTGCTTTAAAAGAAGCGATTGTAAAAGCTAATGAGAAAGGTATAGACATAAAGTCCGACTCTTTATATAAAGAGAAATTAGACGTATTGTTGTCTGCAGTAATAAAAGACCATTCTTATAAAGGAGAAAAAGGTTATTATTGGGATGAACAGGCAAGGGAAATATTCAAAAACCAGAGAACCGAATTTATAGAAAGACAAATAGCAGGTTCTTCGGAAGGCTTGAATATCGGTCAAAACTTTTTCTTGCCGCCGATAGCCAATAGAACCGGTATGACTTCACAGTCGTTAATGGACAGAATGGGAATTACGAATTTAAGTTCGATATTGGCTAACGGTTCTTACAGAAGGGCT
This sequence comes from Endomicrobiaceae bacterium, assembly GCA_045586665.1. GTDB lineage: Bacteria > Elusimicrobiota > Endomicrobiia > Endomicrobiales > Endomicrobiaceae > Ruminimicrobiellum. The sequence continues at coordinate 25,827 of JAZNAT010000175.1, forward strand.
GCAAAGAGAGCTCATTTCGTAGATGCACAGATGAACGGCGGAATAGGTTCTTCCGTTGAAAGATTGTCATGGCTTAAAGCAAAGAAAGTGTATGAAGCCATGCAGTCGGTAAGAAGCGTAGACGAAATGCAGAAAATGTTGGAATCTATGAATTTCTTGGATTTGGATGACGATATTAATGCTCAACAAGCGGCTTTAAGTGCTAAAGGTTCCGATTTATATTTCAGAGTAAACGTAGGAACGGAGCAAAAACCGAAATACGAATTGTTAAGTATAACCGACGTTAAACTCAGCTCTCTGCTTGAGAAGAAAAGTCAGTATAAGAGCGTTTCCGTCGTTATGTTGACGAGTCCTACTTCGGAAGATATTGTTGAAGATTTGTATCAACAGTCTTCAAGAAGCGATGCTAAAAAGAACAACAGACAGGCAATAAACGGAAACGGACAAAATGTGTTGGAAGTATTCGGCGATAAAGATATTGCGGAGTTTGCAAGAATAAGCCAGGCAACGTATCCTTCCGTAAAAATGGACGGAGATACGTTCAGTTTGGTATTTGACAAAGAAGCTCCGGGCGGACACGGCGTATGGTTGAAAACATTGTTAGGAAAGATAAGAAACGTTGACCAAGCGATAGTTTGTATATCAAATTCCGATGCGGTTAACAGCGGAACGCCGGTAGAAGTTTCCGGATATATGTTGCGCGAAAATAAAGGTGTTGTCGTTCTTGTAGCTACAAGAGAAGATATAGACAGAAAAGGCGGAATCGTAGGTCTTAAGAAAGTCGTATTGGATAACGGAAAAGAAATTTTCGTTCCAAGTATTATGGAATTGGCTCAAGCCAAAAACAATCCCGACAATGCGGCGATGTTTACGGAAATGGGCTTCGCTCAATATGAAGGTACGGTTCCTTTTAACACCAATACCGTATTGATAAATGCAGGATTATTCCATAACTTCTTACAGGAATTGAAAGGGCTTTTATCCGAAGAAGAATTTGCAACATTGATGTCTCCCGACTTAATAGTGAACAAAAAAGACGGCTATATTCAGTTGGAAGGAGCATTAGGTTCTTCCGTATTCAATATGAACGAAAGACTTGAAATTATGAGAAATACGGGAAATGCTAAAGTTGATGCATTACTTAAAAAATATTTCCCTAACGGAATGGTTGGTCTTGTCCTTGCCGATAAGAGTGAAAGAACGAAAATATTTACTCCGTTCAAATTTGCGGTAGATTTCTGGATACAGTTTACTTCCGGAAAAATAAACCCGAAATCTTTCGTATGGGAAGTCGCAAGAAAAGAAGCCGTAAATATTGCGGCTCCTGTAAAAGCGAAAGTATTGGAAACCGGTAAAGAAAAGAGTACCGTTTATGCGGACGTATACTACTTGTTAAGATATTGGAGAAACTGCAACATCGATTCTTTACTTAATCTTTATATTAACGACGGTTTGAAAGACGGAAAAGAAGCCGGTATCGTTAAGATGAAAAACATTACTTTAAAAGGTAACGTTACACTTAACAATGATACGAAAGAAGAATTGTTGTTAAGACCCGATTTGGTAAGAGTATGCGGTTTTGCTGCCGATGAAAACGGAAACACCGTTTTGGAAAACGTAAAAATAGAAGCATACGAACAAGACGGTCAAATAATGTTAAAAGTAACAAATCTTGCCGACGGAGAAGAAAAAGTTTATCCGACAAGACTTGTAAACATAGATGAGTTTAATCAAAACAGAATGTACATCGTTCCTTTTGAAGCCGGTTCGCAGGTTCTTCCTTCGACAACGGTTTCTTCGGAAACGCCCGCATCGATAGCAGGAGCTCAGGCGCCTGTTGCGGCAAACGCTACGGCAAATCCGACGCCTTATATACAGAAAGGTATTTTAAGTTTTGCAAACTTTAACGAGCAAGGCGAGCCGGTACTGTTGAAATTCGAAAAAGGTAAAGGAATATTCAGAGGATACAAGAAGATTGCTCCTATCCCGGTTCAGTTTGTTAAACAAGCCGACGGAAGCGTACTTAAAGACGAGAAAGGCAGACCGGTAACGTTGAAGTTCAGCGCTTTGGCAAACAAAGACGGACAAATCGTTTTCAGAACTATCGGAAGTTCTACCGCAACTTTTGAAGCTCTTGACGTACAAACTCAAGAGACGGTATTTAAAACGGCAATAGAACTGTTTACCGACAGACTTGTTAACGATAAAGTAAGTTCCGACAAATTGTTGAACGTTTTGAATAAACAGGAACAATCTTTGAAAGACGTACTGCAAAACGATTTGGGTAAAGTAAGAAAGAACTTGAAATCGTTAGGTTATTCGGAGTTTGAAATAAATCAGTTATTGGCGGTTTCTACGGTAGAGGCAAACACTTATGCCGGTATAAAAGATACGGTTTTGAAAGTAACGAGCAAACTTGACGTTGTTTCAAGAGCCAAAACTTTAAAGAAGGCCGGTATAACGAAAGTCGTTTTGACGAAAGCCGCAAATATCAAAACTTACAGTCAGGAACTTATAGATTCAGTAAGCGAACAGGGACTGCATCCGATAATAAGTATAGACAAAAATACTTCGTTGGAAGACATAGAAAAATATGCAGGAATCAAATCCGTTAACGGTTTCAGAGTTATGGAAGACAATGCAAGATTGGACGAAATTATGAATATAATTTTAGAGTCCGGTAAAGAGTTGTCTTACAAACTTGACGATTTGAGTCTTGATGCAATACAAACTTTGGAAGCCAAATTGAACGGTAAAGTAATATTCGTAGTTAACGCCGAAGCTTGCGCTTCTGCCGACAAAGAAGCGAAAGACATATTGAAGGAGCTTGCTTCCAAAGGAAGAATAAGCCTTTACTTTGAAACCGATAAAGAAGTTACTCAGGATATTATGAACATCATAAACGACATTTTCGGTGAAGGAATGGACGCTGCAAAAACTATGATATCGGTAGGCAAAACTTACGTAAGTAACGGTTTTGCTGTACTGTTTAAGAAAAACGTTGCAACGCAGAACCTTTCCGAAGGTTTGGAAACGGAATACAAAGACGTCTTTGCGGCAATGCCTGCCCAAACGGTTGCTTCAACTTTGAAAGAGTTGTTGTCCGGTAACGTTTCGTACGATGCATTTGTTGCGGATTACAATTCCGGCAAATTAAGCGCGATTATGACAGACGAACTTGATATCAAAATTAAATCCGTGCTTGAAGACGAGATGACAAACGATGAAAAGGTGACCGCATTGAGACAGTTCGTACTCGGCGTATTGATAACTTTTGTTGAAAATAACATTGATGTGATTTCCGGCGATATAGAAGTTGATGTTGCTTCAATGAAAGTTGAAGATAAGAATCAGCTTATATATAGAGTTATACAACTTCTTGCAGCCGGTCAGTCGATAGAAAAGATATCCGAGACCGTACAGCAGTTGGAATTGAACAAAGATATGTCGTTAGGTCAGCTGGTTGCAAATATCACCGACAGTTCCAAGTCAAAAGCTATTGCTGAGCAATGGAACAAGACGGATATGACCGTATCGCTGCTTAAAGCTTCCGAAGTAATGGAAAATATGGAAGACATAAAGGCGTTGTTAACGGATAACATTAAACCGCTCAATATTATGCAAGAGTCATTTGCATTCTCAACAACTCAGATAAAAGGTATCTTGGCGGCAGCATAATATTTATGGTATAAAATACGGTAAAGGCTCGTTAAACGAGCTTTTACCGTATAATTAAAATTATTGTTGGGGTGCACTATGATTAATTTTGCAGGTCTGAAAAAACTTTGCGCGATAATTACTGCAGGATGTTTTACGGTTTCGATTTTAAACGGCAGTTCGTTTGCGTCGGTAAAAAATTCTTCTTCGATTTCCGAATTTGAAAAAATTCTTTCTTCAAAAGCCGAAAAGCAAATTTCTTCTTTATTTTCAGATAAGTACGGAAAAGTCGTTTCTTACAAAGACAATAACAGCGACACTGTAGTAATAAACGTTCAAGACTTGCACTGTGATTATTTCGTCCAAAAAAACATATCATCTTTGATAGAAGAACTTTCAAAAAATTATAAGATAGATACCGTTTTTGTGGAAGGCGGTATCGGGACGATAAATACCGAAATTCTTTCACAGATTAACTCTCAGTATAAGAAAACCGTTTTGGAAAATTTGTTAAAGTCGGGCAAACTTACAGGAAGCGAATATTATAACGCTTTAAACGATAAAACCGATTTTTTAAAAGGTGTTGAGGATAAAGAAACTTATTTGCAAAACATAGTAAGACTGTCCGATATCATAAACGCAAAAAATGAAACTTCCGTATATCTTTCTAAAATAGAGAAAGAAATAGATTTTTTAAAATCAAAACATTTGAACTCCGAAAATAAAAAATTCACTACCATTGCCGATAAATACGAAAACGGTGAGATTTCTCAGGACAAATTTTTTTCTCAGCTTTTAAAATTTGCCGAAAAAAATAATATAAATATAACAAAATATAAAAATTTAAAAACGTATTTAAGTTTGTTTTCTTCCGACTATAACGAGAAGAAACTCTCAAAAGAGTTTGCCGAACTTATAAGTGAAATGAAAGTTGCGCTTTCTTATGTGCAGTACAAACAAATTTTAAATTTGACTTCAAATTTAACAGAGATTAAAGCGTTAAAAGTTGTAATAGACGGCTATTGCAGTATTAAAAATATAAATCTTGAAAAAAAGTTTCCTAACGTAAATAAATTTTTGTTCGCAAAACAAAATTATTCCGATTTTAATCCGATAGAACTTGTAAAAGAAGAAAGAGCTTTGGTAGATACGCTAAGAACCTATCTTTCCGAAACACAAACCGAACTTGAAGTTGCCTATTTAAGTGATTTTAAACAATTTTATAAAGGGTATATAACCGCAAGTTTGACCGCTTCTCAGTGGGAATACGTCAAACTCGGGCTTGATAGATTTAAAGTTTTGTATGCCAAGTATTCCGTTTCAAACGAAGTATCCGTCCTTGAACAATACTCGAAACTGTTGTCGGATTTTTATGATATTAACGTTGCAAGAAATCAAATTTTTATAGATAAAATGGGTTTGGTAAAAAATAATAAAAAAGTAAAAATTTCATCAAATAAAAGTGTTGATGAAATGTTGTCCGATGCAAAAAAAGTAGTGGTACTTGTTGCCGGCGGATATCATACCGACGGAATAAACGAAATATTGAATAAAAACAATATAAGCAACATAACTATAACGCCGGAACTGTCAAACTCAAACGGTGCAACAAGAACGGCTTATGAAAGTTTGGTGTCGCAGCAGGCTATGTCGATAAAACAAATGATAGCTTTAGGGTTGATATCCAACGCTACACAGAAAGAACAGATTGTTTCCGTAGTAAACTCTTTGTTTGTAAATCAAAATTTGGACGGAATGAATATTGACATTTTGGTTGACCAGTTGAACCGTATTTTTGCCGATAATATAAAAGTTTCTCTGTCAAATGAAAACAGCCGGATTGATTTTGTTTTTACGGACGGTACAAAACAAACCGTCGATATAAACGAAGATATAAAAAGTATCGTCGAAGAACAGAACGTTACCGAACTTGATTCAAGACAAATCGTTAAAGTAACCGGCGAAAAGTTAAAAGGAATTTCCGATACCGTTTTGAAAACTACGTTCAATTTCGGACAGGAACTTTTTTCGCCTCAAATATATCAAATATCGAAAGATGTATGTGTTTTTACCGTAAACAATAAATGGTATCTCGGTAACGGTGCGATATGGGAAATAGCGAACTCTTCTTACAACGGGCAGACTTTGGACGGAGTAGAGCCTGTCGTATATGAATATATGCCCGAAACCATGCAGAAAGCTCTTTTGGAAAAACAAAAAAATAATGACAGAAAATTTGACATAAAAAAAGTTATTGATAAAGCCAAAAGGGCTTTGGTATCGTTGCTGGTGGTTGTGTCACTGCTTTCGATGAGCGCATGCGGCATAATTAATCCGACGCCTGCGCCTCCCGCATATACACAGCAGCAAGTAACAGAATATGTCAATCAAGCTACGGAAAACGTTATGTATTTTAAAGAGCCGGGCAGATACAGATTCTTATCTTATAACGTTGACGGCATGACTCAGGAAGATATCGACGAGTGGTACGAGAAAGAATTTGACAATATGTCTACTCTTAGAAACACTTATGACCAGGCTTTGGTTGTAATAACGTTGTTGAAAATGGGTGAAACCGATAAAGCGAAAGAGACTTTGGACGAAATTTATGAGTCCTACGAATATTATAATAAAATTTATAAATCAAATAAAGAGCATTATGAGATAACCGGCGAAATTGTTTGGGTGGGGCTTGCTGCAGTTCAATATAAACTTGCAACCGGCACTACCAAATATGACGATATGATAGCTAAAGTGGATGAGTATTTGGTTGAAAGAAGAAGCGAATTCAATTATATTTTCGGCAGCGAATCCACTATGATAGGTAACGGAGCATATTGTTCTACCGAACATATGTTGGATGTAATTGCATACTTGAATTTAAAAACGTTGCTTCCAGATAATGACAATATTGAAGCCGATAAAGAATTGTTGGAAGCGGTAGCGACTTTTACCGTTAATAAATTAATGTATCCGCAAACTTCTCGTTTTGCAAGGGGATACAGAGACGATCAATCCGCGTTGGATACATATTCTTGGGGAATACAAGTTTTTTCCGCTTTGGAAAAGTATAATCCTGAAATTTATGAAGCGTGCGGATTCGGTAACAAAAAAATGGAGAGGATACTTGATAATGTGGAAAGCGATTTTCGTGTAAATCTGGATAATGAACAAACTGTAGAATCGTTAAAAAGAAAAGCCGGAGATAACGAGGAGCTTTTAGCTTTTTGGGAAAGGTATCATTTATATTCATGGAGCGATGCTCTGTATGTCGATAAAGACAGTAAAGAAAATTTATTTATTTTTCAAGATTTCTCTAACAGCGAAATAAATGTTTCTTTTGAATGGTCTTTACAAATGGCGCAAGCTTATTTTTTGCTCGGCGACTACAAAATGGCTAAAACAATTTTTGATGATGCTACCTCTTTGGCCGATGAGCTCGGTTTTGAAAACGGAATATATCCTGCGGCAAACTTAAACCGTGTTTACAACTATCCTTATTACGGATGGCTTGTAGGGCGCGTTCCCAGCCTTTCGGCGACATGTACGGCAGCACTTTTACAATATTCGTTTATGAACGGCGACCCGGAATTGGGCAGCCCGTTTTATCCGGTTAACGAACCGATGCTGGATCAAGAACCTTCATCTATTCTTTCTCAAACGATAAACGAGATAAATTCTCTTATAAGAAACGAAAAGTTTTCTTTAAGAGAGACGTTAAAAATAATAATCGGTACGGAAACGTTGAAGTCTTTATTTACTCCGCTAACGTTCATAGCACAGCATAATGAACCGTCGGCAAAACGAGGCGCAAAAATTTTAGTTTCGGTTACGACGTTAGCCGGCGTAAGTGCCGCTTTGATTATGTCATTTTTATCGTTACCGGCAGTATTTGTTGCGCTTAATGCGGTTATGCTTTCCGTTTTTACCAATGTAACGACACATGCAATAATGGATTTCAGGTATTTAAAAGCTTCAGGTCTGCAGGAAGCAGTTGCACTTTACGGAAAAGATGCAGTTTCTTTAACGCAGAGCGGAGTTGATGTGCAGGATAAAGATAAAATGGTCAATATGTATGTCATAAACGACAGACCGCAGAATTTTAAAGATTTTAATTTTAAGCCGGTATCGACGAAAGTTAAAACGAAAGACGGAAAAACTGTAAAGTGTTGGCTTGGCAACTATAACGGTCTTGCCGTAGTGTTTGCACAAGGTGCCGACTATGAAAATGTCGTAAAAGAGTTTACGCAGACAAAACAGTTTGAAAGCGTTTATGCCGTAAACGGAACGCTTAGAACGAAAATAAAAGCTGATGTCAACATAATAGAAATAGATACCGTTAACCCTGACAGTGCGTTGAGGTACGGCGAAAACGGTAATATCGTTGTTGGTGCAAACGTTATAAAAACGAACGATTTGCTTGATTTGAAAAAAGAATTTGCTTTAATTTCCAACAAAAAAGTAGATGCCGTAACTATAAACCAGAATATAGCCGTTTTTATAGACGAAAATATTGAAACTGTTTCATCTTACGATGATTTGTTGACGATGGCAAATTTGTACGTAAAAGATACGGGACTTGGTACTGACACGAAAGTGTTATTTAGCGACAAATACATAAATAGGATTGTTGATTTGATAAGGAAAGATGTTTCTAAAACTTTGACGGACGAACGGGAAATAGAAGCGGAAGTTAAAAGCAGATTTATAAACATAATTCAAACGGCAAAAACCGTAAACAAGGAAATATCTGTCGTTTTTGAAGATTCTGACGAAAAAGATTTGACGAAATATTTCGAATACGGAATTTTTTCTTACGTTGCAAACGGCAAATATTTTGACAGTATAACTTCAACTGCGTCGCAAATGAAATTCGTTACAAATCTTGACGAAATAAAAAGTTTTGACGGTAGCATTTCGGTAATAAGAGTCAGTGCCTTTAAAAACGAAATGGAAAAAACGTCGGGAATATTTACTTTCTTAAATTCGTCTTTAAATATAAAAGAAATACTGGAAAAAAGAAATGTGGAGTTTGTAAAAAAGGCTGCTTCCAACTTCGATTTCAATCAACTGCCATACTTGGATAATAATGTTGTTGCCGAAATTATAAATTCTTCCGAAACAAACAAGTACGAACTTTTGTCTAAATATTTGGATGAAGCCGGTTCGGTATCGATGTATTATGCTACGCTAAGCGGTAACAAAGAAAAAGAAGCTTTTATCGATGCTGTTTTAGAGAGAATGTTAGCAGTTAACCTTTTAAAAGATAACGATATAAATCTAGGGTTAAGTGACCATAAACTGGAAGAAATTCTTGCTAGAGCTCTTTATGTAAAATATACGACGGGTATTGACGATAATAAGAAATCTTCTTTAAATTTTGACGTTTCTCAAATGACGGCAGCTCAGGCGGAGCAGGCATTAATGGAAACGATTTCAATGTTGTCGGACGAAGCTTTCGTTCAAAACAAACCGGAATCGGTAAATGCCATAATAGAGCTTATACCTTTGTATGCCGACAGAAACTCCGATTTCAGAACGGAAAGCGTAGAACTTATAAACGTTCAAAATATTAGAGGTATTTTAAGCGCCGCATAGCCCGCAACCGAACAAATTTTTGTCGGGTTTATGATTGAATTGATTGTTTTGTTTGTGTTTGCGGTAAGCTGCAGTATTCGGACAAGAGGCGACGGAGTGCGCTAAGTATAAGACGATGTATGAAATTATAAAATCATAAGTGTGAAAAACGGGATAAAGTTGTTAATTTGACAATAAAAACTTCGTCCCGTTTTTCTTTTTATGCATAAAATTTTTGTTTAATAAAAATTTCAAATATACTATAATAATAAGAATAATAATTTTTATAACGGAGCAGTAAATGAAAAAGTTAAAAATGTTTTTTATGGACAATTGGGGAAAAATTTCTATAGTCGTTTCAACGTTGTTGCTTATATATATTTTTGTCGTTTTGCTTCTCAGAATAGACTCTTACGGAAGAAACACGATGCTTGCATATATTCCGATGTATATTCTTATGGGTGCGGTTCAAGCGCTCGTTTTTGTAGGAGCGTATTTCTTTTTTTTCAGCGGCGGATTTTCGAAATTGAAAAAAAATAAAGTCAAATCAAGCAAAGTTAACGTTAAGTTTTCCGACGTTATAGGATTTGAAAATGCAAAAAAAGAGGCTATGGAAGTAGTTGACATAATAAAAGACAGTGCCAGAGTAAAAAGAATCGGCGGTAAAATAATAAAAGGGCTTTTGTTGATGGGGCCTCCGGGCTGCGGTAAAACGTTGCTTGCAAAAGCTATTGCGACGGAAGCAAAAATGCCGTTTATTTCCATTGCAGGAAGTGAATTTGTCGAAGTTTTTGTCGGAGTTGGAGCTTCAAGAGTAAGAAAATTGTTTCAGCAGGCAAGAAAACTTGCATATACGGAAGGTTCGTGTATCGTTTTTATAGACGAAATCGATGTTATAGGAAGAGGCAGAACCTGGTCGTATATGGGCGGCGGAGAAGAAACCAACAGCACGCAAAACCAGTTGCTTGTA
>JAZNAT010000176.1:0-11533 GCA_045586665.1 Endomicrobiaceae bacterium
TTGAAATACGGTTATAGCAATGCTCAAGACATAAAATTAAAATCGCAGCATTATAAACTTATACAAAGTTTGACAAAAAATTTTACCGAAAAGTTCGGAAGCATTATTTGTAAAGAGCTGTTGTTGACGAACGCAAATATAAAAAAGGACGTTTCTGCTCCGGAAGAAAGGACCGAACAATACTATAAAGTAAGACCTTGTGAAAGTTTTGTCGTTTATGCCGCGCAATTGACGGAAAATATGTTAAACGGCGATTTGTAAAAGAGATAAAGAGATTTTTAAGTTCGCAAACGAAATGTTGCTTCACATTTTTACCTGTATTATGCATCGTAAATTATAAATAAAAAAAGACTTGTGCCAAACACAAGTCTTTTTCAAATGGTTGCGGGGGCAGGATTTGAACCTACGACCTTCAGGTTATGAGCCTGACGAGCTACCGGGCTGCTCCACCCCGCGATTCCTATTAATTGATTTATTATAACCTTTTTTTCTTTTTTTGTCAATAGAAAAATATAATTTTCATATTGATTTAATGGTAAAAAGTTTGTAAAATCAATAATAAATATATATTATTTGTAAAAATAAGTAAAGCAGTAAGGAGTGTAGAAAGAAAATGGTAACAAAAAAAGTTAAAAAAGCGGTAAGTGCCGTAAAAAAGACGTTGAAAAAAAAGACGACGGTAAAAACCGTAAAAAAAGCGGCAACGACAAAAAAAGTTAATGAAGTAAAACAACAGGAAAAAGCACAGGAAAAAGTAATGCAACAAGAAATAAATAACAATAATAATTCTTATGTTATAATAGATCATCCCGTTGAAAACGAAACGATTTACGGAGACAATTACGTTTTAAGAATAGGTGCGTCTTTTGACGGATACGTTGAAGTTTCTTTTAATGACGGCGAATGGCAGCCGTGCAGATTTGCGTCCGGATACTGGTGGTATGACTGGATGTATTACAAATCCGGTAACGTTAAAATAGTTGCAAGACTTGTCTGCAACGACGGAAAAATTTTAAAAGTTTCGGATATAAGGAAATGTAAGGTTGCTTAATGTCTGTAAAAAACAATAACTCTTTATACGATTGTCTGGGCAGGATAACCGCTTCGGTACTTACGGCAGTTTCCGTTTTTATAATAGTAACGGCTTTTTGTAAAGAAGAACCCGTTTCTTACGAGAAACTCAGAAGCGCGTATGACGGTTTATCTCCAAAAGATTATCAATAAAACTACTTCGGGAAACTTAATAATGTATTTAAAAAAACTGGAACTTTGCGGATTCAAATCTTTCGCAGATAAAACCGTTTTGACTTTTGAAAAAGGTGTGTCTGCAATTATAGGTCCTAACGGGTGCGGTAAGTCAAACATATCGGATGCAATTCGTTGGTGTTTGGGTGAAAAAAGAACCAAATCCATGAGAACCAAGGCAATGCAGGACGTTATTTTCGGCGGAACGAAAACCAGAACCGCTGCAGGAATGTCGGAGGTGACGCTTACTTTTGACAACTCACAGAATATGATTCCGATAGATTATTCCGAAGTGGCGATTACAAGAAAACTTTTCAGAAGCGGCGAAAGTGAGTATTTTATAAACAAAACTCAGTGCAGACTTAAAGATATAATAGATTTGTTTTTGGATACCGGTATCGGTACGGGCGGTTATTCCATTATAGAGCAGAATAAAGTTGAAGAACTCGTTATGGCAAATCCGGAAACAAGAAGAGAATTTTTTGAAGAAGCGGCAGCACTTCACAAGTAGAAAGTAAGAAGAGAAGAGACGATAAAAAGACTTGAAAAGATTGAAACCGATATGTCAAGACTTGACGACTCTTTAAAAATATTTGAAGGACAGATAAAACAGCTTGACCAGCAGGCAAAAAAAGCAAAACAATGTAAAAAGTATAAAGAAGACCTTGCAAAGTATGAAATTGCCGAAGTCGTAAACAATCTTGCAAGAGGATACGAAGAACTTGAAAAAATAAAAACTCAAATAGAACCTAAAATCAGAGAATATGAAACAGTAAACGTTACGCTTCATCAATTGGAAGCCGAACAACAGGATTTAAGACTTGCCCAAACGGAAAACAACGAAAAATACGTCGCTTTAAATTCCGAATATTCCGATTTGAAAACGGAAACGGCTTTGGCGGACCAGAAAATTAAAAATTTGACTCAGAGAGATTCCGAGCTTATTACCGAGCAGGACCGGTTAAAATTGGAAATAGAAGATGCGCAGGTAAAGATAACAAAATATGAAAACGATATCGCAACTATAAATACGAGCGATGACGGCATAGAAGACGAAGTTGCAAAGTTAAAGCACGAAACCGACGAAAAGTTGTCAAAATACAATTTTATAAAACAGCAGCTTGAAGAGCTTGAAACCAAAGAAGACGATATCAGAACGAAACTTGACTCTTTCGACCAAAACAAAGATAATTTAATAAATTCCAAAACTTCAATTTTTCAGCAGCAGGCAGAAGCCTCTGCGACCGTTTCTTCAATAGAAAGGAATATAGAAAGACTTAACGAAGACGTTGCTCCGGCTAATCAGGAAATAGAAGGTTTTGTTTTCAAACTTGAACAGGCACAAAATTCTCTTAAAGAACTTGAAGCCAAAGTTGAAACCAGCAAGCAGGTAGTTTTAAATATAGATATGGAAATAGATAACTTAAAAGAAAAAGAAATAGAATACAATAAAAAAATTGCGGGTATTGAGGCAAGAATCAGCACGATTAAAGAAATGGACGACGAAAATCCGGTGAAAATTGCAACCGATGCCGTAAAAAGTCTCGGTTATGTAAAAAAAACCGTTTCCGAAATTATTTCGCCGGATTTGGACAAAATAGATGTTGTCGCAAACGCGTTGGGTGACAAACTTGATTATCTTATATGCGACACGGTGTCTCAGGCGGAAGAAGCAATAAAATATTTGACGGAAAACAATTTATGTAAACTTACTTTTTTAATTTCGGAAAAAGTATCAAACGATATTTCGGTAATTCAAAGCACAGATGCCGCTGTAGAACTTTTTAAGATGTTAAATTGTATGCCTGAATATGAGAAAATAGGAAAGTTTGTTTCATACGGAATATTTATAAACGGCGATAAGATTTATTCGAATGCGCTTGTTTCCGGAGGAGCTAAAAATGTTTCCGACAAGCCGGTTCTTATAGAAGAACAAATAAAGAAATTGCAGCAGGAAATAGAAACTTTGAAATCGGAACTTGAAAACCTGAACAAAGAAATTGAAAAACAGGAAGAGACGAAATTAAATATCAGTTTTGAAAATCAAAACAATTCAAACCTTAAAATAAGAATAGACGCGCAGATAGAAAATTTGCGGGAAACGATAAACCAAAGGAAAAATGACATTTCGGATACGGCAAAAGAAATAGAAAATCTTCAGAAAGAAAAAATTGAAAAGCAGCTCCTTCTTGACGGCGTTAATGAAAAAATAGCTTCTATTGACGAACAGCTTACCGAAATAGAAACACAGTCTTTATCTTTAAGCGACGAGCTGAATAAAATAGAAATTGAGATAGATGCTTTAAAAAATCAGGAAGAAGAGGCTAACAGGCAGTATATCGATTCGTCCAACAATTATCAAAGAAGAAACAGCGATTTGGAACACAGACAGCAGGGACAGCAGTATATAACAGAAAATATAAACAATTTTAAAAATCAAATAGAACAAAAAACAAACAGAGCTGCCGAGATTGAAGTCGAACTTCAAAATATTGTATCGGAGAAAGAGTCCGAAACGGCGAACATTCAAAAATACGGCGAAGCAATGACACAGAAAGAAACGGAACTTCAGCTTGCAATTGCAGACAAAGACAAAATACAAACCGACATTGATGCCAAAGAAAATTTGATTTCGGAAACAAGAACGAAAGTTGCAATGCTTAACGATGAAGTAAATTCTTTGCAGTCCGACCAGAAAGGTTATACGACGCAGAAAGACATACTTGAAAACCAAATAAAAGAAACTTACGGAAAAACATACGAAGAGATTAAGGACGAGTATTTGGGTGTGGAAGTTGATAAAGAAGAAATTGCCAGAATTAAAAAGAAAATAGAAAGTTTCGGGGCGATTAACTGGAGTGCGGAAGAAGAGTATGAAACTTTGTCTCAAAGATACGATTTCATACAAACTCAGCAGAAAGATTTGTCAAAGGCCAAACAGGATTTGGAAGAGACAATCAAAAAAATAAACGAAACCACGATAGAAAATTTCAAAAAAACTTTTGACGCGGTAAGAGAAAATTTCAGATATTTGTACAAAAAAGTTTTCGGTGGCGGAGAGGCTGATCTTATTTTGACCGATGAAAACAATTTGTTGGAATCCGGAGTTGACATTAAAGCGCAGCCTCCGGGAAAAACCGTCAAAAACATTATGCAATGTTCCGGAGGAGAAAAAGCTTTTACGGCAGTTGCGTTGTTGTTTTCGTTCTTTATGGTAAAGCCGTCTCCGTTTTGTATTCTTGACGAGGTTGATGCACCTTTTGACGATGCCAACGTCGGAAGATACAACAACATAATAAGAGAGTTTGCGCAAAAAACTCAGTTTATGGTGGTTACTCACAATAAAAGAACTATGGAAATGGCAGATACATTGTACGGTGTTACCATGGAACAGCAGGGTGTTTCAAAAATAATTTCCGTAAGAATGAATAAAGACAGTGAGAAGGAAATAGATCAAATTTTGTCACAGAGTAACGGTTAATCAAAATTATGTTTAACATGCTTAAAACGATAGTATCGGCTTATTATTGTAACGATTATAACGCAGACAAAATTTATAATGTCGTAAACAACGTTTTAAAATCTTTGGGCGGGTTGAATAATATTATAAAGCCAGGCATGAAAGTTTTGATAAAACCGAATCTTTTAAGCGCTTATGCGCCCGAGCAGGCTATAACTACTCATCCGGAAATAGTAAGAGCGACGGTTAAACTTGTTAAACAGGCAAAAGCCGTTCCGGTTATAGGTGACAGTCCCGGTAATATTTTGAACGGAATCAAACGCGTTTGGGAAAAAACCGGAATGCTGCAGATTGCAAAAGAAGAAAACGTTGAACTTATAAATTTTGAAAATGCAGGTTCGGTTGAAGTTTCCATTCACCATCCTGCAATAAAAAGTATTCACGTAACCAAAGCTTTGATTGACTGCGATGCGGTTATAAATTTGCCGAAACTGAAAACTCATACTCTTATGGGGTTCAGCTGCGGAGTAAAAAATTTTTACGGATGTATTCCTGGTGCAAGGAAGATAGAGTACCATAAACTTGCGCCTACTCCCGAGGATTTTGCTTATTTGCTCTCTGAAATATACAGAACGGTTAAAGAAAAAATTTTGTTTACGCTGGCAGACGGAGTAGTAGGGCTTGAAGGCAACGGTCCGAGTTTAAGCGGCGAAAAAAGACAATTTAATATAATTGCTGCAGGCAGAGATACGGTCACTTTGGATGCCTTTCTTTTAAAACAAACCGGTTTTAAACTTGAGAATAATATTTTGTTAAGACCGTTACGGGAAAAATGTTTGGGAAATACGGATTTAAAAAACGTTATTTATGTCGGAGACGACATAAGCAGATTCGATTTTTCAAACGTGAAACTTCCTGTTACGAAATTTTTAAATTTTCTGCCGAAACGTTTTACAAGGTTTGCTGCAAAACTTTTAGGAAAAATGTTTTGGGTTTCGCCGGTAATAGTCGAAGAAAGATGTGTAGAATGTTTGCAGTGCGTAAAATCGTGCCCTGCAAAGGCCATAACATATTTCAAGGGGAAAAAACCTTTTATAAAAAAAGAGAAATGTATCTCGTGTTTTTGCTGCCACGAGCTGTGTTCTCATAAGTCGATAGACATAAAAGAAAGTTTTGTGATAAGTTTTTTTATGAAAAATGAAAAAAAATAAAACGATACAACATCATTTGGAATACTACGCTTTAAACGTGACGATGTTTTTTCTGCATTTGTTTCCGATGAACTTTTCAAAAAAAATAGGATTGATTCTTGCAGAGATTGCATTTGTTTTGATACCGATAAGAAAAAAAGAGATAATATCTTCTTTGACTAAATCATTTCCCGAGAAAAATCAAAAAGAAGTTTTAAAAATTGCAAAAGACGTTTATAAACAATTTGTGATTACCATGGTTGAAATTATATATTTCCCGAAAATGTCAAGAAAAGAACTTAAAAGTTTTGTAAACTTTGAAAATATTTATCTTGTTGAAGAGGCTTTAAAAAAAGGTAAAGGAGCGATAATGTTATCGGCTCATTACGGCAATTGGGAACTGCTTGCAATTTCTTTTGCGCAGAGATATCCGTTGTCGGTAGTAGTAGCTCAGCAGGAAAATTTGCTTGTAGATAAAATGATTGACGACATAAGATCGGGTAAAGGGTACAATACCATTTACAAAGATAAAGCGCCGATAGGAGTTTTGAGAGCTTTAAGAAAAAACGAGTTCGTTGCAATCCTTGCAGACCAGGATGCCGGTTCGCAAGGCGTGTTCGTTACTTATTTTTTTCAAAAAGCATCTACCGCAAAAGGTCCTGCGGTTTTTGCCTTAAGGGCACAGTGCCCGATAATAGTAAGTTTCTGCATCAGGCAGCCCGACGGCAGATATGTTGCTACATTTGAAGAAATAGAGCTTCCCGAAGATATCGATAATGAAAAAAACATAGAAATCATAATGACAAAATACAGTCGGTTGCTTGAGAAAAACGTCAGAGCTCATCCTTCTTATTGGTTTTGGTTTCACAGAAGATGGAAAACGAAAGAAAAAAATAAATGTTGTAAATTAAAAAAATTTAGTTTATAATTTGTTTAAGTCGGACGAATAAATTTTATTGCTTTTGTATGTAAAAAATGATATAAAAATAAGATAAATTCAAAGGAGAAGCTTATGCAAATTAATATCACGGCAAGGCATTTAAAATTGACTGACGCTATTGATTCTTACGTAAGACAGAAAATTTCAAAAGCCGGAAAATTTTTTGACGGCGACACCGTTAGAGCACACGTTATATTGTCGGTAGAAAAAAACAGACAGATAACGGAAGTAACTTTTTACATAGACGGAAAAGCGTTCAGAGCGAAAGAAGAATCCGAAGATTTATACGCGTCAATAGATTTGACGATAGACAAGCTTTCCAAACAGTTAAGAAAAGAAAAAGAAATTTCAAAAATTCACAGAAAAGCAAATTTAAAAGTAACAAAATCGAAAAAAGTCAAAGCGGAAGTATTTTCCTACGATACGATGGAAGATTCCAGAACGAAAATATCAGAAATCAAAAGATTTGATATTCGTCCTATATCAATAGAAGAAGCTATAAACGAGATGGACTCTTTAAATTACAGAGTTTATATGTTTTTGAATTCTTCTACCGAAAAAATAAATGTTTTGTACAGAAAAGACAGCGGTTCTTTGGTTATGCTTGAACCGGATTTTAACAATTAGAATATGCTATAGGAGGCTTTAAAATAATGAATATTATGGATTTTTTGTGCCAAGATGCTATTACGGTAGATTTGAAAGCTCAAAACAAAAAAGATGCTATCGTTGAGTTGATAGAGCTTTTGAAAAGTTCGAAAAAAATTAAAAAAACCGAAGAAATTATTGATGTAGTTCTGGAAAGAGAAAAGCTCGGTTCAACGGGTATAGGACAGGGAGTTGCGATTCCTCACGGAAAAACCGACGTACTTTCGGAACAGGTAGGAGTTTTGGGAATATCCAAAAAAGGAATAGAGTTCAATTCTTTGGACGGTGAGCCGGTATATATCATATTTCTTTTGGTAGGTCCGGTTGAAGTTACCGGTCAACATTTGAAGGCTTTGTCAAGAATATCAAGACTTTTTAAAGATAAATTTTTGAGACAGGCGATAAAAGATGCCGAAACAAAAGAAGACGTTATAAAAATTATACAGCAAGAGGATGCCTATTAAAAAATGCCGGTTTTAACGGTTGGCACTTTAATTGAAGAAAAAGCGAGTGATTTAAAACTTACGTTAATTGCAGGTTCCGGCGGGTTAGACAAACGGATTACCGTTCCGGATACCAATAGACCGGGACTTGCATTTGCAGGATATTTTGCACATTTACCCTATGAAAGAGTTCAAATAATCGGTATTGCCGAACACACTTTCCTAAAATCCGTCCCTTACGAAAAGCAGTGCGAAATGCTTACAAAAATTTTTTCGCATCCGCAGGTTCCGTGTTGTATCGTTACAAGAGCGTTTGAGCCGATGCAGTCGATGCTGGAAGTTTTTAACAAACTTAACGTTCCTTTGTTGAGCACATCGTTGTCTTCGGCACAACTGTTGGGCGATCTTCTTTTTTATCTTGACGAAAAGCTTGCTCCAATGCAAAGAGTTCACGGCGTTTTATGCAACGTTTACGGGCTGGGAGTATTTATAAGAGGGAAGTCCGGAGTTGGAAAATCCGAATGTGCGTTGGAACTTGTAAAAAGAGGACACATGCTTGTTTCCGATGATATAGTTGAGATAAAAAAACGTTCCGGAAGAATTTTGATGGGAAAAGCTACGGGCATAGTGAAACATCACATGGAGTTAAGAGGCGTAGGTATAATAGATATAAGAAATATGTTCGGTATAGCAAATATTCTTGATGAATCGAAAATAGAGCTTGTCATAAACCTTGTCGATTGGTTGGAAGTTAAAAAGTATGAAAGGCTCGGAATTGACGAGTATTATACTAATATTTTAGGAGTAAACGTTCCGGAGATAACGATTCCGGTAGCTCCCGGCAGAAATTTGGCAATTATCGTCGAGACTGCAAGTTTAAACCAGAGGTTGAAAAATAAAGGTTGTTTTGCCGCCGTTGAAATGAACAAGAAATTAATGGAACAGCTGAACAAAAACAAAAATGAAAAATAATTTTTTAATCGTTTCCGGAATATCCGGAGCGGGTAAAAGTCAGGTATTGAATATATTAGAAGATTTCGGTTACGTTTGTGTTGACAACATGCCGATGGAGTTTGTTTTTGAGTTTATCAGATTGTGCAAAAAAAATGCCGCTCAATATAAAAACGTTGCGGTAAGCATAGACGTAAGAGCCGGGAAAAACGTAAACAAAATTGCCGAGATATTGTCCGAATTGAAGAAAGAAAAAATTGAAAAAAAAGTTTTTTTCTTGAATGCGGATAATGCGACGATTTTAAAAAGGTATTCCGAAACCAGAAGAAAACACCCGTTAGGCATGATAGTGAAAGAAGGGGTTGACGCCGAAAGAAAAATGATGGAGCCGGTAAGAAAATTGTCTGACTGTGAAATAGATACCGACAATATGACGATAGGCGAACTTAAAAATACGCTTGCAAAACTTTTGGGGTTAAGTTCTGATAAAAAACAGCTGCTTTTGTCGATAATGTCTTTCGGATTCAAGTACGGGATAGCAACCGAAGCCGATATCGTTTTGGACGTGAGGTTTATTCCAAACCCGAACTATGTTTCCGGTCTTAAAACAAAAACCGGTAAAGATTTGCAGGTTGTACGTTATATAGAAAAACAGAAGGAATATAAAAACTTTTTTAATAAAATTTCACAGCTGTTGAAATCGTTGATGCCGGGCTACATAAAGGAAGGCAAAAGTCAGTTGACGATAGCGATCGGTTGTACCGGAGGTCGGCATCGTTCCGTTGCGACTGCGGAAAAACTTGCAAAATTTTTTATAAAAAATAAGTATAAAGTAAAATTGTATCACAGGGATATTTCTCGTGCAGGATAAAAAAAATTTAAAATATAAAATCGTTGCTTTCGGCGGCGGAACAGGTCTTTCAAATTTGTTAAGAGGGTTAAAAGTTTATAATTTTGACATTACGGCCGTGGTAGCCGTTTCTGATGACGGAGGCAGTTCCGGAAAGCTGAGAAAAGAGCTTGGGGTACTTCCTCCCGGCGATATAAGAAACTGTCTTGTGGCCTTATCGGAAGAAGAAAATTTGATAACGAAACTTTTTTGCTACAGATTTCCGGATAAAAAGGGTGCTCTTTCAAATCATTCTTTCGGCAACCTTTTTTTGACGGCGCTTACTTCGGTTTCCGGCGGTTTTGACAAAGCTATATCAAATGCCGCTGACGTATTGGCGATAAAAGGGAAAGTTCTTCCGGTATCTTTGGACAATGTCAAACTTAAAGCCGTTCTTGTTGACGGTAAAAAAATTATAGGTGAATCCAAAATTTCAAAAAGTAAAAGTGCTATTGACATCGTTGAGATAGAACCGTCAAATGCGAAAGTTCCGGAAAATGTCATAGATTCAATACTTGATGCCGATTGTATAATTTTCGGTCCGGGTTCTTTGTATACTTCGGTAATTGTAAATCTTTTATTTGACGGTGTTGTGGCTGCGTTAAAAAAATCAAAAGCGTTAAAAGTATATATATCTAACATAATGACGCAAGTAGGAGAAACCGCAAATTTTACTCTTTCCGACCACATAAACGCAATAATAAAACATTCATACCCGGAAATTTTGGATGCGGTTATCGTCAATGACGGAAAAATTCCCGATTTTATCGTAAAAAGGTATGCAAAAGAAAATTCCGTTCCCGTAAAAATAGACAAGATAAAATATAAAAACGTAAAAATAATAAAAAAAGATTTGGTTTCAAAAAGCCAGTATGCGCACCACAACTTTATAAAGTTATCGAAAGCAATTTTTAATTTTTTGAGGAGCAAAACAAAATGATAAACGTTTTAATACTGTCTCACTGCAATTTGACGAAAGAACTTATAAAGACAGCCGAAATAATTGCAGGAAAACAGGAAAATCTGTTTTCAATAGAACAAGACATCAAAAATGAAAATCTCGTAAGCCTGCAAAACAAAATAAGCGTAATATTGGAAAAAATAAATAATGAGCAGGGAACTTTAATTTTAACGGATATGCTTGGAGGAACACCCTGCAACGCATCCGTGCTTCTTACAAAAAAGTTTAATATTGAAGTTTTAACCGGAGTAAATCTTCCGATGATATTGTCTGCAATATTTGCAAGCAGGACTGTATCAAGCGCAAAAGAACTTGCCGACAAAGTTTTGGGTGACGGTAAAAAAAGTATGGTAAATGCAAAGCAGTTGTTATTGGAAAGATTAAAATAAAAGGAGCAAAAAAAAGTGACGATAAAAGTAGTAAGAATAGATGACAGACTCATTCACGGTCAAATAGTCCAAGGATGGCTTAAAACCGTTCAGGTTGATAAAATTCTTGTCGTATCCGACGAAGTTGCAAGTGACGAAATGCAGCAGGTTTTACTGTCAATGGCCGTTCCCAGCTCTGTAAAACTTGTGATAAAAAATATAAAAGAAGCAAGTTTTGATATGGCAAACGACGTCTATGAAAAGGATAAACTGATGGTTCTTTTTTCAAATCCGCAGGACATTGTAAAAGTCGTTGAAAACGGTATAAAATTTCAGTCGGTAAATATCGGAGGTATGCATTATTCGCACGGTAAAAAACAGTTACTGGCGAATTTATCGGTCGACAGAGGAGACGTTGAATCCTTTTTAAAGCTCATA